>NZ_CAXREH010000038.1:0-18286 GCF_964229375.1 Cognatishimia sp. | reverse complement strand
GCGGGCAAAAAGCTGACCCTGCGCCACCTTAGCCGCGACTGTCACGAGCTGCTGACCCGCGCAGGGCACCTGATGATCGACAGCGATGATGATCCCGATTACCAGATCGCGGCGGACTATTCCGTACGCACGGGCATTCTGGGCGGTCACTAGGCCCTTGTATTGCTGGAATGCGCGCGCAATGGTGCGCGCATTCAGCGTGTGTGATGGGTGAGCCTGTGGTGTTTGTCACGATCCTTGGCGGGTTGTTTCCGTCGTTTTTGATGGTCATTCTGGGCGGCCTTGTGCGCAAGCGCCTGTCCGAGAACGCGTGGCAGGGGCTGGACAAGCTCAACTTCGAGATTCTGTTTCCCACCCTGTTGTTTGTCGCGGCCTCCGGGCGTCCCGTGGCGCTGTCGCAAGTTGCCTCGATTGCACCTTTGGCCTGGGCGATTTTGGTGGCGGGGCTGCTCTTTGGCTATTTGGCGCGCCCCTTTGGACCGGATCGGTTTCTGGATTTTGCCGGATGCTGGCAGACCGCCTGGCGGTTCAATACAGCCCTTGGTTTTGTCGCGATCGGAGCGCTCAGCGGCGGGGATGCCGCGATCTTTGCGGTGGTTGTGGGTATGGCCGTGCCGATGGCGAATGTCTTTGCGGTCGCAGGTCTGTCGCGTGACGGGAAACTGGGTGTGCTTGGCACATTAAGACGCGTGGCATTAAACCCGTTTTTGATTGCCAGCCTCGGTGGCGTTTTGGTCGCCTTAAGTGGCGTTCAGATCCCGGCGCCGGTTTTGGCCCCACTGGAAATGCTGGCACAGGCGGCGATCCCTGTGGCGTTGATCTCGATTGGGGCCACTATGAACTGGGGCGCATTGGCGCGTCTGGACCGGTTCACAGGTATTCTGAACGGCACCAAGCTGATGATTTTGCCCGCGCTGGTCTGTCTGGTGGCGCTAGCACTTGGCGCAAAAGGGGCGCTGGTTCAGGTGCTGATAGTGTTTGCAGCTCTGCCAACAGCCTCTGCGGCCCATGTTCTGGCCGCAGGCTTTGGCGCAGACCGCAAGTTGGTCGCCACATTGATTGCGCAAACCACCTTGCTGTCGGCGGCAACGTTGCCAGTTTGGATCCTGATCGCGCAGACCGTCTTTTAGGCGCGCGCCCTGTTAGTCACCGGGCCGTGCAAGCGAAAACACCTCTGAAACTTTTGCATAGTCGCGGTATCCCAGCCGTGCCAGAGGCTGGTATTTGGTCACATCAAAGATCCCGTCCACAATGCAGTCATCTTGCAGGTGCACGCCTGTGACCTCGCCAATCACCATATAGTTGGTGTCGCCCTTTAAGCGGATGATCTGATCCAGTTTGCATTCAAGGCTTGCCGGCGCTTCATAGACGCGGGGGCAGCCGATGGTATTGCAATGGGCTGCTGTCAGCCCCGCTTTTTCGAATTCGTTGACCCCTTTGTCGAACCCTTCGGTCGAGACGTTCATGGCCTGCATCAGCGCGTGAGACACGATGTTCACACAGAACTCGCCGGTCTCGCGGATGTTGGCGACGGTGTCTTTTGTGCCGTCCTGATCGTCTTTTGCCCCAGTTGATGCGAACATCACCTGCATCGGCGCATCCGAAACGCCGTTGAAAAACGAATAGGGCGCAAGATTGGGGACACCCGCGCCGTCTTGCGTCGAAATCCAAGCGATCGGGCGCGGCGAGATGATTGCTTTGAAAGGGTTATGTGGCAGTCCGTGGCCGTCTTCGGCGCGGTAAAACATCAGGCGCTCCTTAATCCTGTTTGCCCAAGAGGTAACGTCGTGTTAGGGCGGTTTCCACCGAAATCGAAAGCAGGCCGCAGCCGTGTTTCAACTGGCGCAAGAAACAGAGCAAGATTGGTGGGAGGTCGAAGCCCTCTATGACTTGTGTTTTGCGCCCGGCCGCGAGGCGCTGTCGTCCTATCGATTGCGGGACGGGGTCGCGAAAGCGGCGGACCTGGCTTTGGTCGCACGCGATGGCGAAGGCATTCTGGCGGGGGCTATCCGGTATTGGCCGGTGCGTGTCGGCGACCACAAAGCGTTGTTGCTGGGGCCGGTGGCGGTGCACCCGACGCGACAGGGTGAGGGCCTTGGTGGATTTCTGATCCGCGAAAGCCTAGCGGTTGCAAAAACTCTGTCATGGCAGCGGGTTATACTGGTGGGCGATGCGCCGTATTATTCGCGATTTGGCTTTGAACACTTGCCTGCGGTGGTGATGCCGCCGCCCACAAACCCAGCCCGCGTTCTCGGGATAGACTTGGTTGAGGGCGCATGGTCGGGCGTGTCCGGGGTCGTGAAATCCTACGCCGAGGGTTGAAAATGAGGCTTGCTCTGCCAACCTAGACATCAAAGGGGAGAGCGAGATGAAAGACAATCACTTCAAAGCTGACGTAGACCGCGAGCTGATCCGGCTGGTGATGCGCTATAACAATGCCGGTGGGTTGGTGATCGAACTTCTGAACGCTTTGGGGCAGCAGGCAGACGGGCTTTTGGGGCAATTGCCTGTCAAAGCGCGCGACGGTCTTGAGGCCGCCACCGAAGCAGCTCTGATCCAAGCCATGAAAGCCGCCGACAAATCCCGCTCGATCCGAGGCACCGAAAGTGGCTGGTTGCAAACCACTTTTGCCACAGCCCTTGGCGCTGCCGGCGGAGCAGGGGGCGTAGGCACCGCTTTGGCGGAACTGCCAGTTACGACGACAGTATTTCTGCGCGCCATTCAGGATGTGGCGGAAACCTACGAGTTTGACGCCACCGCTGAGAATGTGAAATTCGACTGCGTTCAGGTCTTTGCCGCCGGTGGTCCCCTGTCAGAAGATGACTCGGCAGATCTGGCGTTCCTGTCTTCGCGCATGGCACTCAGCAGTGGCGGAACACAGAAACTGATCGCTTGGGTCACGCCGCGCCTTGCGGTTGTTCTGTGCCAAAAACTGGCGGCGCAGATGGTGCCGGTTATTGGGGCCACAACAGGTGCGCTGACCAATTATGCGTATATGAATTACTACCGCGAAATGGCCCATGTCCATTTTGGCTTGCGGCGTCTGGCCATCGATGGAGATGTGCCGCACCCAGAGCTGGTGGCCCAGTTCCGCGAGGCCGCATCGCCGCAGGTTCAGGACTTGCGCAAGGGCTAGGCCCGCAGCACTAGCCTTGGTTTTTCAGATAGTCCATCACCGCTGGGCGCACGCTTTGATCCCCGCGGTTGCGCGCCTCGAAAATCACGTCGCGCACCTCGGATAGATTGGTACGCAAGAGCAGGCTTTTCACCGGACCAATCGACGCCGGGCGCATCGACAGCGCCCGCAATCCCATGGCTGCCAGACAGATCGCCTCTACCGGACGTCCCGCGTCCTCGCCACAGAAGCTCAGGGGTGTTTTCGTTGTATTGCAACGGTTTACGATGCCTTCGATAAAGCTGAGGAAGCTGACGTTAAGTGTGTCATACCGCCTGCGTACACGTTCGTTTTCGCGATCTGCAGCAAAGAAGAACTGTTTCAGGTCATTGCCGCCGATCGAAATGAACTCGACCTCTTCGAAGAATTTCTGAGGCGCAAAGGCAAGCGACGGGGTTTCCAGCATGGCCCCTGTTTGCAAGTCAGACGGCAGGACATGGCCTAGCCGCTTTTCACGCTCAATTGCTTTGTCCATTTCGGCGCGCGCGGCTTTATATTCGTCATATTGCGCGACAAAGGGGAACATGACCTTCAAAGGGCGCCCCTTGGCAGCGCGCAGAAGCGCCTGAAGCTGCATACGCAAGACACCCGGTTTATCCAAACCGACCCGGATCGCACGCCAGCCAAGAGCGGGGTTGGGTTCGTCCTGTGGGGCCATAAAGGGCAGCACCTTGTCAGAGCCGATGTCGAGCGTGCGAAAGACCACAGATTTCTCGCCCGCTGAATCCATCACATGGCTGTACAGCTCTGCCAATTCGGTACGCCCGGGCATCTGGTTGCGGATCAGGAATTGCAGTTCGGTGCGGAACAGGCCAACGCCTTCGGCCCCCGATCCGGCCAAAGACGGAAGGTCGGCCATAAGACCTGCGTTCATCAACAGGCTGACGGTTTCTCCATCAGGCGTTGTCGCTTCTTTGTCGCGGATCGAGGCATAGCGTTCCTGCGCGTTCGCACGCATCGCTGTTTTGTCGCGAAAGGCCGTGACCACATTGTCGTCGGGGCGCAGGTGCACGTGGCCTTCGTCACCGTCCACTAGAATAAGGTCGCCATTCAGCGCCTCGGTGGTGATGTTGTCGGCATGGATCACCAAGGGGATCGCCAGGGCGCGGGCGACGATGGCGGCATGAGAGCCAACGGACCCTTCCTCAAGCACAACGCCCTTCAGCTTGCGGCCATAGTCCAGCAGTTCGGCGGGCCCGATATTGCGCGCAATCAGGATCGGGTTCATCGGCATGTCAGCGCCCGTGTCGCTGCCTTGGCCCGTCAGGTTGCGCAGCAGGCGGTTGGACAGATCATCCAGATCATGCAGGCGATCGCGCAGATAGGCGTCGGTGGCCTGTGCCATACGCGCCCGTGCGGTGGATTGTTCTTTTTCAACAGCGGCTTCGGCGGTCAGACCTTTGTCGATGTCCTGCTCCATGCGGCGCAGCCACCCTTTCGAGTTGGCAAACATCCGGTAGGCTTCCAGAACCTGTACCTGATCCTTGTCGCCGCCCTGTGCGCCGGCAAGCAGTTCATCGACGCTGACCCTCAGGTCTTCGATGGCTTTGTTCAGGCGTTGTTTCTCGACGTCTGGATCGTCAGCAATCGGGTTGGTGACCACGACGCGAGGCTCGTGCAGCCAGACATGGCCCTCGGCCGCGCCGTCTTGGGCGGTGCCGCCTGTGAACATGACAGGCCTTTGGTGCAGGGGCGACAGGGCCGCGCCCTCGCCAACAAAGGCGCCAAGTTCTGTCATCTCGGCCAAAACCATCGCAACAACTTCGAGCGCATAGACCTCGTCAGAGGAATAGTCCCGGCTGGTTTTGGACTGCACGACCAGGACGCCAAGACCTTCGCCCAAGCGCTGGATCGGGACGCCGCAGAAGGACGAATAAATCTCTTCGCCGGTTTCCGGCATATAGCGGAACCCCTTGGCGCTTGGCGCATCGGCGGTGTTCACGATCTGAGCATATTTGGCGACGCGCCCGACCAGACCTTCGCCCAGCCGCATACGTGTCTGGTGGACGGATTCCGCATTCAGGCCTTCGGTGGCACAAAGCTCTAGGGTTTCCTCATCGCGAAACAAATATATCGAGCACACTTCGGTGCCGATCGAAGACGCGATCAGTTTGGTGATCTTATCAAGCCGCTCTTGTCCGGCGCTGTCTTCGGCCAGGGCCTCGCGAAGACGCCCGAGGAGCTTTCGGCTCTCGCTGTCTGATCTTTCAGCCATGTCTTGAAACGCCCCAGTCCTTGTTACGTCTCTTGTCTATGCGGAAATCGCCACGCCGCAAAGCGTGGAAATCACTTAGTTGCGGACATATTGGCTTTGCGTCCCCCAAGAGGCGGGGTCTGCCTGATTTCTAGACCTCTGCATTTCGCGGGTGCAGCAATTGACCCCGCGAAATGCAAAACGCGGCCCCGAATGGCGCCGCGTTGCAGAAATTTGAGTGGACCCTGGCTTACGCCGCCTTGTCCAAATCGAACGCGTCGTGAAGGGCTTGGACCGCCAGTTCCATGTATTTGCGTTCCACCAGAACCGAGATTTTGATTTCCGATGTGGTGATAACCTTGATGTTGATGCCTTCGTCAGACAGCACTTTGAACATCTTGGCTGCAACACCGGACTGGCTGCGCATGCCGATGCCGACAACAGAGACTTTCGCGACATCTTCGGCGACGATCAGTTGGTCAAAGTTCAGCTCGGTGCCCCGGATCGCATCAACGGCCTTTTCAGCGCGTTTCACCTGATCAATCGGTAGAGAGTAGGTCATATTGGTGCGGCCATCCTCAGAGATGTCCTGCACGATCATGTCCACGTTGACGCCCGCGTCAGACAGCGCCCCAAAGATGATGGCGGCGATACCCGGACGGTCGGCCACCGACAGCAGGGTCATTTGGGCTTCGTCACGAGAATAGGCGACGCCGTTGACGATATTGGATTCCATGATTTCATCCTCATCACAGACGAGCGTTCCGGCTTCGTCAGATTGTTCTTCAAAAGAGCTTAGGACACGCAGTTTGACTTTATAGCGCATCGCCAGTTCGACAGACCGCGTCTGCAGGACTTTCGCCCCAAGCGACGCGAGCTCTAGCATTTCTTCAAAGGCGATCTTGTCGAGTTTACGCGCCTTTTCGCAGATGCGTGGATCGGTGGTGTAGACACCGTCTACGTCTGTATAGATGTCGCAGCGTTCGGCTTCAAAGGCTGCGGCAAAGGCCACGGCCGTTGTGTCAGAGCCACCGCGGCCAAGCGTGGTGATGCGTCCTTCGGGGCTGATGCCCTGAAACCCTGCGACGACGGCGACTTTCATGCCTTCGGCAAACTTTGCGCGGATGTTGTCTGGGGGAATGTCCTCGATACGCGCGGCGGAATGCGCCGACGTGGTCTGAACCGGCACCTGCCAGCCCTGCCAGCTGCGTGCAGGAATATCCATTTGCTGCAACGTCAAGGCCATCAGGCCTGCAGTCACATTCTCGCCCGAGCTAACAACGGCGTCGTATTCCCGCGCATCATACAGGGCTGACGTCTCGTTGACCCAACCAACCAATTCGTTGGTTTTGCCGGACATGGCCGAGACAATGACGATCACGTCATAGCCTTTGGCGACCTCTACGCCGACACGCTTTGCAGCGCGGCGGATACGGTCGAGGTTGGCAACAGAGGTGCCGCCGAATTTCATTACCAAAGTGGGCATTGCCGTTTGGTCCTAACTTCTGTCTTTTGATTGCAGCGCGGTTTACGCCTTCGCGTCCCTGAAAACAACAGTCTGAGGTGCGGTTTCTTGCAGCTGTAGAGGGAAGGTTTCGCAAAAATTTGCGTCAGGGTGCTGGACTTGCCGCTATAGGCATCAGCAAGTCCAACTTAGCAGAATTATCTTGCGCCAAGACGCTTTTGGCAGAATCGGTTAGTAGGGGTGGTCTTCGCCATCAAACGTGCGGAAACACCCGGTCGAGGCCATGGCCAATTCGTCAAATCGTGCCACCAGACCGTCTGCGGATTGATCCACCGTTGTTGGCGCTGTTGCGCCGCCCATGTCGGTGCTGACCCAACCGGGATGATAGATGCCCACGGCAATGCCTTCGGGCGCCAGTTCGGTGCTGAGGTTGCGGCCTACGTTCAAGACGGCGGCTTTGGACGCGCGGTAGATATAGCTGCCGCCCGGTGCTCGCGTGTGGCTGGCCATCTGGCTTGAGATGATCGCGACTTTTGCGGCGTTGGCCTGACGCAGATTGGGCAGCAGCGACTGTATGGTCAGAAATACGCCGGTGACGTTTGCGGCAAATGTGTCGGCCCATTTCTGCGCCGGATAGCCGTCGTTCAGAGTTTCACCCTTGTCCAGATAAACACCAGCGTTGCAGATCAACAGATCAATGGGCGTATCCGCCAGTTGGTTTGCAAAGGCCTCATGGGACGCAGGATCGGTCACATCAAGAGTCGCCAGCGGGCCACCAGCACGGGATGTGCCTGTCGTTTTGTCGCCGCGGGACTGGTACCGTGTCAAAAGGGCCTGGCCAATTCCACGATTGGCCCCGGTAATCACTACATGCATGTCAAAGATCCTTAGTTGGATTTGCGTCCTGGCATGAATGGCAGAGGGACAACCGGAACACCATCCTCAATCAGGCTTTTGGCCTCTTCGATCTTGGCCTCGCCATAGATCGCGCGTTCTGGCGTGTCGCCTTCATGCATGGATCGCGCTTCACTGGCAAAATTGGCACCGACGTAATCCGAGTTTTCCTCGACCTGCTTTTTCAGCTCAACCAGCGCTTGTTCCGCAGGGGACGCAGGTGCGGACAAAGGCGTTTCCGGCTCTTTCTGAGGCGCAGCGGCAGAGCGGGCAGGGCGCACGCGGGGGGCCATGATGGCTTTTTCCACATGCGCATCTCCGCAGACGGCACAGGACAGCATGCCTGCCGTCTTAAGCTTGTCAAAGCTTTCTGCAGACTGAAACCAGCTTTCAAACCGGTGATCTTTAGAGCATTTCAGCGTGTATTGAATCATGACAAACTGTCTACCGTGAGTGGAATCTACTTATTCATCTAAGCTCAAACGATCAAGCGGCAAGCGATCACGAAATGGCGTAGACGCCCTAGGTCACCTGTCGCGGATCAAAAGAGGCCAACATGTGCGCCAGTTCTTTTTCGCGCACCAGCTTTGCGGCCTTTTTCGCAGAGAACCATTTGCGGCGGCGCTGTTTGTATTCCGGAAATTCGGTCGCCAGTTTCTTGGCCTTGATGGGGTAGACAAGAACGAGGCAGGGCAAATCGCGACTTTTTTCGCGCACTTTGAAGTAAGAATAGACACCGAGGCAGCGATCATATGTCTTGCCCTTAACGCCTGCCTCTTCCCAGGCTTCGGTGGCGGCAGCATTGGCGGGGGTTTCGCCCTCCATGGGCCAGCCCTTGGGAATGATCCAACGGCCGCTGTTGCGACTGGTAATCAACAGCACTTGCAGTTTGCCATTCTTCACACGGTAAACCAGCGCCGCAATTTGGCTCCTCATGTCCTTTTTGCGCACGTTCGTTACTTGGATAGGAAGTTGCACGGGGCTGTGTACCGTCACTTTTAACTGCTTCGTTTATGTTTTTGTGGTTGCCGAACATAACGACTTCGCGGCTGTGGATAAAGTCAAACGCCCGTTTTTTTCTCAACCTGAGGTATTTTCACCGGATTTCGGGGTTCAGATGGCTTGGGTGGGAAACCATGGGACGCCGTGTGGGAAATCATGGGCAGGGGTGGGCGATTGCCCGAATCACAGGGCTGTTACGGGGCGTTGTTGGTGGGTTTCATTGGGTTCTTTGCGGGTTTCTGACAGAATTGGCTAAATTTCTGGGAAATTGGGGGAAGTTCTTTTTGTCAGGTTGTGCTTCCGATATTTGCGGTAAGGCTTGAGGGAAAACACAACATGTTGTGCTTTGATGGCTGTTGTGCGCGCGAAAATCAGGCATTTCACGCACGAACTTGTCGTTCTCTAGTAATATGTGTTCAAAATTCCTGTTGATTTCCATGAATTCCCATGGCATCCCTATATGCACGATGAGGACGGGAATAGGGGCGGCAAGACCCCAACAAAAAAATCCCAAGACAGGTTTCATACAGGCCCCGCATTCATCGAACGAAGAGATCCGGCGCGCGAGCGAGCAGACATCCCCCCAGGTGGCGCGCGCAGCTGGACACCCCGCAAGTCGGGACGAGGGCGGCGAATTGGGCAGTGGCAGCAGCTCAATTCGCCGTTTCCAATTCAGGGCCACGCATGTGGCACAGACAGTGAGAGGCGCGTCAGGCAGTGGCACGCAGATTTAGAGGCGAAAGCCGCCACAAGGTGGACAGCAAGGGCAGGGTGTCAATCCCGGCCTCTTTTCGCCGTGTGCTCGAAGCGTCTGACCCCAACTGGAAATCCGGAGAAACCCCAGAGCTTGTGATCGTCTATGGCGATCATCGCCGGAGCTATCTGGAATGCTATACGATGGAGGCCATCGAAGAGGTGGACGCCAAGATCGATGCGCTGCCACGCGGGTCGATGGAACGTAAGATGCTGCAACGCCTGTTTCATGGACAGTCTTTCCCGACGACTGTCGATGAAACCGGCCGTTTGGTTTTGCCCGCAAAGCTGCGCCAGAAGATCGACCTGGACAAAGAGGCGTTCTTTATTGCGGCAAGTGATACCTTCCAGATTTGGAAGACCGAAACCTACGAGGCAGAGGAACTCGCCAAGACCGAAGAGTGGTTGGATGAGTTGCCCGATGACTTTGATCCTCTGGCCTTCCTAGACAGTCGGCCCGAGGAATAAGAGATGTCTGACGCTGCCCCCGACACGACATCTCCTCACATTCCAGTTTTGCTACGTCCTTTGCTGGCGGCGGTTGCGCCTGTGTCCGGGCGGTGGCTTGATGGCACCTTTGGGGCGGGTGGCTATACCCGTGGTTTGCTGGATGCGGGCGCGGACAAGGTCTATGGCGTTGATCGCGATCCGCTGGCGTTTGACATGGCGTCTGACTGGTTGCCCGACTATGACGGCCGCATAGAGTTTATCGCTGATGTCTTCTCGAACATGGATGCCCATGCCCAAGAGCTGGACGGGGTTGTGTTGGATCTGGGCGTCAGTTCTATGCAGCTTGATCTGGCCGAGCGGGGCTTTTCGTTCATGAAAGACGGCCCGCTGGACATGCGCATGAGCCAGTCTGGCCCCTCTGCTGCGGATCTGGTCAACGAGTCCTCGGAAGAGGACATCGCAGATATTCTGTTTCATTATGGCGAAGAACGCGCAAGCCGTCGGATCGCACGCGCGATCGTCAAGGCGCGGGCCGAAAAGCCGTTTAAGTCCACGCTGGAACTTGCAGATATCATTGAGAAAAACCTGCCACGCGCCAAGCCCGGGCAAAGCCACCCGGCAACCCGGAGCTTTCAGGGGCTGCGGATCGCGGTGAACAATGAATACGGCGAACTGCTCAATGGTTTAATGGCGGCTGAACGTGCACTGAAACCCGGCGGTTTGCTGGCCGTGGTGACGTTCCATTCCATCGAAGACCGCATGGTCAAGAAGTTCATGGCCGAGCGCGCCGGTCGCGCGGGGGGCGGCAACCGCTATGCCCCTGAGGTCGTTCAGGAAGCGCCAGCCTTTGAGTTGCTCACCCGCAAAGCGGTTGGGCCAGATGACGAAGAACTCGCCATCAACCCACGCTCGCGCTCTGCCAAATTGCGCGTTGCACGTCGCACGGATGCCCCTTCAGGCAGTGTAGATGGCGCGAAAATCGGGATGCCCATGTTGGGTGGCCAGAAGAAGGGACGTAGATAATGCGAAGCTTGCTTTATGTGATGACAGCCCTTTCGGTAATCGCTTTGGCGTTTTGGGCCTATCGCGAAAACTATGCCACGCAACAGGCGCTTGGCGAGGTGGAAGAGCTGCGCGTCGAGATCAGTCAGGCGCGGGATCGGCTGGCGATCCTTAAGGCCGAGTGGGCCTATCTGAACCGCCCGGACCGGCTGTTGGATCTGGCGGATCTGAACTTTGACCGCCTTCAACTGCTACCTTTGCAAGCAGATCAGTTCGGCATGGTCGAGCAGGTCAGCTATCCGCCCGTGAACATCGATATCATCAACGATGTGGTCGAGGTCTCTAATCAGGAGGCAGAGCAATGATCCGCACACCGCTGCGCCCCTTGGCGACAATCCTTCAGGCCCGCCAGACCGGCGCGGATCCAAAAGAGATCGAAAAAGAGAACATCCGCCAACGCCACGAAGAAATGCGCGGTGTTGCGCGCCAGCGGGCCGAGGGCCGTTTGCTGGTACTGGGTGTGATGTTTTTGGCGGCGTTCAGCATCATTGGCGTGCGCATGGGCACCTTGGCCCACAGCGAAGTGGCCGAACCGCGCTCCAGCGCTGGCGGTGAGCGCATCATGGCGCAGCGCGCAGACATTGTTGACCGGAATGGTCGCATTCTGGCGACCAATATCGAAACCCACAGCCTTTATGCCCAGCCGCAACAGATGATCGACAAAGAACGCGTCGCGCAGGAGCTGGTGCGTATCTTTCCAGACCTCAACGAGCAGCGTCTGTTGAAGGATTTCACCGGCAAGCGAAAGTTTCTCTGGGTGCGCAAGAAACTCAGCCCCGAGCAAAAGCAGGCGGTGCACGATATCGGAGACCCCGGCCTGTTGTTTGGCCCGCGCGAAATGCGGCTTTATCCGAATGGCAAGCTGGCAGCGCATGTTTTGGGCGGAGCCGGATTTGGCCGCGAGGGGGTGAGCGCCGCTGAGGTGATTGGCGTTGCAGGTGTCGAAAAGACGTTTGATGATGTGCTGCGCGATCCCGCCAACGGTGGCAAAGCGCTGACGTTGTCGGTGGATCTGACCATTCAGGCCGCGATGGAGCGGGTCTTGTTTGGCGGCATGAAACTGCTGAACGCAAAAGGCGCCGCCGCCGTTCTGATGGATGCCCATACCGGCGAAGTCATCGCGCTCAGCTCGATGCCCGACTTTGATCCAAATGATCGACCTAGCCTTGTTCCGACCCAGGACGGGGCGGAAAGTCCTTTGTTTAACCGTGCCTTACAGGGTGTTTATGAACTTGGTTCCACGTTCAAGATCTTTACAACCGCTCAGGCGATTGAGCTGGGGCTGGTGACACCTGAAACCGAAATTGAAACCAAGGGCCCGATGAAAGTCCATGGCTACACGATTGGCGAGTTTGAGAACAAGAACTATGGCAAGCTGTCGGTGACGGACATCATCGTCAAAAGCTCGAACCGCGGCACAGGGCGCATTGCGCTGGAGGTTGGGGCCGAGCGTCAGCAAGAGTTTCTGAAGTCGCTGGGCATGTTTGACGCGACACCTATTGAGATTGTCGAGGCCACCGGTGGCAAGCCCCTGAAGCCGAGCAAGTGGACGGATCTGTCTGCGGTCACGATTTCCTATGGTCACGGCCTGTCTGCCACACCTTTGCACCTTGCGGCCGCTTATGCCGCGATTGCCAATGGCGGCTATAAAGTTCAGCCCACCATCCTAAAACAGGACAGCGCAAACTATGGCCCAAGGGTCATGAGCGAAGCCGTTGCAAGCGCCAGCGTCGATATGCTGCGCAAGGTTGTCACCGAAGGCACCGCCTCGATGGGCGAGGTGCCGGGTTATCACGTGGCAGGCAAGACCGGTACAGCAGACAAGCCAAGGCCCAACGGCGGTTATTATGAGGATAAGGTGATCAACACCTTTGCATCGGTTTTTCCGGCGCATGATCCTAAGTATGTTTTGGTCGTGACATTGGACGAACCGGTGGAAACCATGGGCGAAGAGCCGCGCCGCACTGCGGGCTGGACTGCGGTTCCGGTGGCCTCTGAAATCATTGGCCGTGTGGCGCCTTTGTTGGGGTTGCTGCCACACGTTGAACCTGTCGAGCTGACTGATATAACCTTGGCCGCGAACTAAGGCACAAAGGGCAGTTTATGGCAGCGCAGGCAAAGACACTTTCTGAACTTGGCCTGACGGCCGCACAGGGCAGAAACCCGCAGATCACCGGATTGGCGGTCGACAGTCGCGATGTCAAAGACGGCTTTCTGTTCGCAGCTTTGCCGGGCACGCGTGTGCATGGGGCGACGTTTATCCAATTTGCGTTGCGCATGGGCGCAGTGGCCGTGATGACCGACGCCGAAGGTGCACGCATCGCCGAGGCGGAACTGGCCGAGTCGCAGGCCGCGCTGATTGTCTGCGAAGATCCGCGTCAGGCGCTGGCCTATACGTCGGCGCTTTGGTTTGAGGCACAGCCCCGCGTTATGGCGGCGGTGACCGGAACCAACGGCAAGACATCTGTTTCGACGTTTCTGCGTATGATCTGGCAGGCCATGGGACTGCCGTCGGTCAACCTTGGAACCACCGGCGTTGAGGGCGATTTTGAGGCTCCTTTGATGCACACCACACCTGAACCGATCACCCTGCATCGTACGCTTGCGGCGGCCAGTGATGCGGGTATCGACTGCGCGGCAATGGAGGCCAGCTCGCATGGTCTGGCGCAGCGCCGATTGGATGGGGTGCAGCTGACCGCTGCCGGGTTCACGAATTTCACGCAGGACCATTTGGACTATCACGAGACCTTTGATGACTATTTCGACGCCAAAGCAGGCCTGTTTGATCGGGTGCTGCCCGAGGACGGTGTTGCTGTCGTCAATGTAGACGACTTGCGCGGCCCCGATGTTGCGGCGATTGCGCGGGGGCGCGGGCAGGCGGTGATCACCGTGGGGCGTAAGGATGCAGACCTGTGCATCGAAAGCCAGCGGTTGGACAACGCAGGTCAAGACGTTCGTTTTTCTTTCCGGGATGATGTCTATCAAGTGCGCCTGAACCTGATTGGCGGTTTTCAGGCGGAGAATGTGCTTTTGGCCTCGGGTCTTGCGATTGGCTGCGGGGCTGATCCGGCGCGGGTCTTCGAAGTCTTGCACACGTTGACCACCGTGCGCGGGCGTATGCAACTGGCCGCCACACGGCGCAATGGGGCACCGGTGTTTGTGGATTATTCGCACACACCCGATGCCGTTGAAACCGCGCTTCGGGCCATGCGGCCTCATGTGATGGGCAAGCTGGTCGTGATTGTCGGGGCCGGGGGGGATCGTGATCCGCTCAAGCGTCCGCTGATGGGACAGGCGGCGCAAGAGCATGCGGACGTGGTGATCGTGACCGATGACAACCCTCGCAGCGAAGATCCAGCCACCATTCGCGCGGCGGTTCTTGAAGGCGCGCCAGAGGCCATCGAAGTCGGCGACCGCGCCGAGGCTATTTTGCGCGGGGTGGATGCTTTGGGGCCGGGAGATGCCCTACTGATTGCGGGCAAGGGCCACGAGACCGGCCAGATTGTTGGCGATGATGTGTTGCCATTTGACGATGTGGAACAGGCAAGCGTTGCGGTAATGGCTTTGGACGGAGATCTGGCATGAGCCTTTGGACATCAGCAGAAGCCGCGGCTGCGACCGGTGGCAAAACGGTTGGCGCTTGGGTGGTCGATGGCGTGTCCATCGACACGCGCACGATTGAACAGGGTGACCTTTTCGTTGCGCTAAAGGCTGCACGTGACGGACATGAATTCGTCGCTCAAGCCTTGGAGAAAGGGGCCGGCGCGGCGCTGGTCAGCCATGTCCCCGAAGGCCTTCCCGCCGATGCGCCGCTTTTGATCGTAGAGGATGTGCTGACAGGCCTCGAAGACCTCGGACGCGCGGCGCGTGCCAGAATGACCGGCAAGGTCGTTGCGGTGACGGGATCAGTAGGGAAAACCTCGACCAAAGAGATGCTGCGCACTGTGTTGGGCGGGCAGGGGCGCGTGCATGCGTCGGTTGCCAGTTACAACAACCACTGGGGAGTGCCCCTAACGCTGGCGCGTATGCCCAAGGACACAGAGTTTGCCGTCATCGAGATCGGCATGAACCATCCCGGAGAGATCGCGCCCTTGGCGGCCCTTGCGAGTCCGCATGTTGCGGTGGTGACCACGGTGGCCCCGGCGCATCTGGAGGCCTTTGAAAACGTCGCGGGGATTGCGCGCGAGAAAGGCTCGATCTTTTCCGGTCTTGCGCCGCAAGGGACCGCGATTTTCAACGCTGATCTAGACGTGACACCCATTCTAAGCGACATAGCAGCCGACTTTGCAGACACCTCAGTGGGCTTTGGTGAAACAGAGGATGCGCAGTTTCGACTGACAGAGGTGCGTGTCACCGACCGCGCCACGGTTGGGCACGGGACGGCGCATGGCAAAGCGTTGCTTTACAAAGTTGGTGTGCCGGGGCGCCACTATGCGATGAACGGGCTTGCGGTGCTCGCGGTGGCGGATGTTTTGGGACTGGATACCGCCATCGCCATTTCGGATCTGGGCCTGTGGGAGCCCGGTGCGGGGCGTGGTTTGCGTGATATTCTTCGCATTGACCCAGCGGACAATCGTCGGACAATCGAGCTGATTGATGACGCATATAATGCCAATCCCGCCTCGGTACGGGCCTCACTTGAGGTCTTGTCTGTTGCGGAATTATCCGGCGAAGGCGCGGCAGAAACCGCACGCCGCATCGCCTATCTGGGTGATATGAAAGAACTGGGGCCACGAGAAAAAGAGCTGCATCGCGAGATCGCGGATCTTGCGGCGGTGGAAAAAATCGACCGAATTCATTGCATTGGCCCGCTGATGAAAGAGCTGTATGACGCGCTGCCGATCGACAAACGCGGCCGTTGGACAGAAACCTCTGAGGAAATGGCAAAAGGGGTGACACGGGATTTGCACGCCGGCGATATCGTGGCGGCAAAGGGCTCACTCAGCATGGGTGTTGCACGCGTGGTTGACGCTATTCGCAAATTGGGCCATCCCGCCATGACATTACGAGAAGGGACCGAGTAATGCTCTACTGGTTGACGCTTTTGTCTGATGGCGGCGATGTTTTTAACTTGTTTCGGTATATCACATTCCGCGCAGGTGGCGCGTTTCTGACGGCATTGCTGTTTGGATTCATCTTTGGGCGTCCACTGATCAACGTCTTGCGCAAACGACAAGGCAAAGGTCAACCGATCCGCGATGATGGCCCTGAAAGCCACTTTTCCAAGGCAGGCACACCAACAATGGGCGGCTTGCTGATTGTGGGCGCTGTGCTGACCTCATCCCTGATGTGGGCGCGTCTGGACAATGGGTTTGTGTGGCTCGTGCTGTTTGTCACATTGGCCTACGGTCTGATTGGCTTTGCCGACGATTATGCAAAAGTCAGTAAGCAGAACACCAAGGGCGTCTCAAGCCGGGTGCGTTTGCTGCTTGGTTTGCTGATTGCGGCTATCGCGGGATATTGGGCGACAACGCTGCATCCTGAAAACCTTCAGTACCAACTGGCTTTGCCGATCTTTAAAGACGCTTTGCTGAACCTTGGCTATGTGTTTGTACCCTTTGCGGTCATCGTAATCGTTGGCGCCGCGAATTCTGTGAACCTGACGGACGGTCTGGATGGTCTGGCCATCATGCCCGTCATGATCGCCGCTGGCACTTTGGGCATCATCGCCTATGCCGTTGGGCGCGTCGACTTTACCGAGTATCTTGATGTGCATTACGTCCCTGGTACCGGCGAAATTCTGATCTTTACCGCAGGGCTTGTAGGCGGCGGTCTGGGCTTTTTGTGGTATAATGCGCCACCGGCAGCAGTGTTCATGGGCGACACCGGCTCGCTTGCTTTGGGCGGCGCTTTGGGGGCGATTGCGGTTGCGACAAAACACGAATTGGTGCTGGCGATTGTCGGCGGGCTGTTCGTGGTCGAGGCGCTGTCTGTCATCATTCAGGTGCTGTATTTCAAGGCGACCGGGAAACGCGTGTTCCTGATGGCGCCAATCCATCACCATTATGAGAAAAAAGGCTGGGCCGAGCCTCAGATCGTGATCCGGTTTTGGATCATCTCGCTGATCCTGGCGATGATCGGTTTGGCGACGCTGAAAGTTCGGTGACCCAGCCGGTGTCTGAGCCCGTCAAAGACACGCGCGCCATGATTTCCGGCATGGCGCCGGCGCTAGATCCAGAGATCTATCATTTTTGCTGCGTGCCGCGCGGGGCTGATCCGCAGGGCGTATCGGCCAAAGCCTTGGCGCGCTTTTGCGAGGATGAAGGCGAAACCCTGATCCTGCCCGAACAGGCGGCACAGGACGCAGGTCTTGTCAGCGAGTTGCCGATGCAACGCATCACTTTGATGGTGCATTCCGCACTGGATGGTGTCGGCTTGACCGCAGCGGTGGCAAGCGTCTTGGCGGAGGCGGGAATTGCCTGCAATATGGTTGCGGCCTTCCACCACGATCATGCGTTTGTGCCAGCGCAGGACGCGGAGCGGGCTTTGGCCC
Organism: Cognatishimia sp.; assembly: GCF_964229375.1. Lineage (GTDB taxonomy): Bacteria > Pseudomonadota > Alphaproteobacteria > Rhodobacterales > Rhodobacteraceae > Cognatishimia. The sequence continues at coordinate 798 of NZ_CAXREH010000038.1, read as the reverse complement.
TTCTGAAAGCGCTGGCTGGCGCCCAGACATAAGGAAAACGCGGTGATACCTGTCGTAGGATATTCTGGTCAAAAGATTGCGGTACTTGGGCTTGGCCGCTCGGGTCTGGCCACGGCGCGTGCCCTGCGAGAGGGCGGGGCGATACCGCTGTGTTGGGACGATAACCCCGCCGCACGCGCGGCCGCCGAAGACGAAGAGTTCACGCTGGTGGATCTGGCCAAAGCCAATGTATTTGAGGGCGTTGCCAGCCTGATCGTGTCACCCGGCATCCCGCATCTGTATCCAACACCCAATCCGGTAGTGAAAGCCGCGCTCGCTGCTGGTGTGCCAGTGGACAATGACATCGGCCTCTTTTTCAGATCATTTGCGACCCGCGAGTGGGACAATTTCGATATCTTGCCCAAGGTTGTGACGGTCACGGGCTCTAACGGTAAATCAACCACCTCGGCCCTCATCCACCATGTTTTAGAAAGCGCCAATCGGCCTTGTCAGTTGGCAGGCAACATCGGCCGCGGTGTTCTGGATATTGATCCTGCCATTGACGGCGAAGTGGTTGTGCTGGAACTCTCCAGCTATCAGACGGACCTTGCCCGCGCCCTGACACCGGACATCGCAGTGTTCACCAATCTGTCGCCCGATCACCTTGATCGCCACGCGGGTATGGGGGGCTATTTCGCAGCCAAACGCCGTCTGTTTGCGGAAGGCGGACCTGATCGTGCCGTGGTTGGCATTGACGAGGACGAGGGGCTCTATCTGGCCAATCAACTGTCCGAAGGTCTTGCAGATGATCGCGTCATT
>NZ_CAXREH010000037.1:0-29556 GCF_964229375.1 Cognatishimia sp. | reverse complement strand
ACCGTCGACATGCGCAGGAACGCCTGACAGCATGGCCTTGGGCGCACGGCCCAGTCGCTTTGACGGCCAGACCTTGCGGATAAGCTCAAAGTTGCCCCCGATCCCGCCGGATGCCACAATGACAGAGCCTGCCTCAAGGCGGAAATCCCCGACGACGTCTCGCGAAGTCGCAGCGCCCTGGAGCGCATCGTCCTGCGCCAAAGCCACGCCACTGACACCGATCGCCACCCCGTCCTGCATCTCGATACGGTCCACCTGATTGCGGTATTTGAACGTGATCCGGCCAAGCGTTTCATGCTCTTTGCAGCGGCGGATAAAGTGTTCCAGAACGCCGGGGCCCGTGCCCCAAGTGATGTGAAACCGTGGCACGGAATTGCCATGCCCGTTCGCAAAGCTGCCACCTCGCTCAGCCCAGCCCACGACAGGAAACCAGCGCAGGCCCATGTCATGCAACCAAGGCCGCATCTCGCCCGCCGCGAAGTCCAGATAGGCCTCGGCCCATTGACGGGGGAAAGCGTCCTCGGGTCGGTCGAACTGAGCCGATCCCATCCAGTCGTTGAGGGCCAGTTGACGACTGTCCTTGATGCCCATGCGCCTCTGTTCGGGCGTGTCGATCATAAACAGCCCACCCAACGACCAATGAGCCTGTCCGCCCAGGTTCTGAGGCCCTTCCTGATCCACGATGATCACGGATTTGCCGCGGTCGCCAAGCTCTGCAGCAGCGGCCAAACCAGCCAGCCCCGCGCCGACAATGATGACGTCGGCCTTCACTTTGTCCGAGGTCATGCGCGGCGGCCTCGCAACCAAAGCACGATGGGAATGCCGGTCAGATACATGATGATGCTGTAGATCGCAGACGGCAGGCCGATTTCAGGAATGCCTGTCGCCACACCTGCGATGATCGGCGCCAAGGTGATCCCAAGCGTTCCATTCTGCAGTCCGACCTCGACGGCAACAGTTTTTTGCTCTGCCCAGCTTAGCCCGAAGAGGCCTGCAATCATCAGTCCCGCGAACATCGCTGCGATGCTGAGCACCGCGAGGGCAGGGCCGAGGGCTGCGAAATTGGCGACGAACAGCGCCCAGTTGGTGGCAATCGCGGCCAGAACAATGACCACGAAAAGTACGGCCGCAAGGACATAAAGCTTGGGCTCTGCCTTATCGGCAAACCCTGGTGCAAAGTGGCGGATCACCATGCCGATGGAAACCGGCAGCGTCGTAATGAGGAACATGGCGATCGCAATCGAAGTCACGGAAAATTCGGGTGCGCTGGCGCCCATGAAATGGGTCACGGCCCATCCCACCAGAATGGGGACTGTGACAATCGACAACAGCGAGATCAGCGCCGTCAGCGAGACCGACAGGGCGACGTCGCCATTGGCCAGGCGCGCCATCATATTGGTCGTCACCCCGCCGGGGCAGAACGCCAAAAGCATGATGCCTGCGGCTATCGCGCCGGAAAATCCAAAGATCTGAATGATCACAAAGGCAAAGATCGGGATCAGCAACAGCTGACACAGTGCGCCAATGCCAAAGGCCCAGCCGCGCTCGATCACCCGTTTAAAGTCGGCCGGAGTCAGGCCAATGCCAAGGCTCAGCATGATGATTGCCAGCGACAAGGGCAGAAACACGTCTACCAAGATTTCCATGATACCCCTCCCAAGGTCGTCTCCCCAGATCAGGGCAGCATATCGGAGCCGCTAAATCAACGCAGCGGTCGGCTAACCCTGCGTCAGCGCGGAGTTAGGGGCACGGCTCATGCCAGATCTGCCAGTCGCACCAAAACGCGTTTTAACGTGTCCAACTCGTCTGTAGTGAAACGGCTGGCGAGTTTCTCATCAAACCTCTTGGCGTCGCCAACAAGGTCATTGAAGACCCGCTCGCCCTGCGGGGTCAGCTTTAGGATTTCGTGTCTGCGGTCCTCGGGCACTTCGGTGCGTTGCAGGAAGCGTTTGTCCTGCAATGCACGCACGGCGCGGCTGACTTTGGTTTTGTGCAAGCCTGCGCGGTTGCAGATCTCTTTGGCGGTCATGTCGCCATAGCCGCCTAGGTGAAACAACACCCGCCACTCGGTGCGCAGCATGCCGTATTTTGATTTGTACAATTTCTGAAACCGCAAGCTGGTGGCGTCCGCAGCCTGATTGAGCAGATACGGCATAAAGTCTTTGAGGTCGAAATCTTGGGTCATTTTGGAAAAATAAATGTTGTTAGTTACAAAAGCAACTACTAGCCAAGACCTAGTTTCACAGGAGACACCGCAATGGCCCAGACAAAAGAGACTTCAGACCTGCAAATGGCCCCCACGATTGTGGGAACACATGCGGGCTATATGCCGGGATTTGGCAATGACTTTGAAACCGAGGCGCTGCCCGGTGCGCTGCCTCAGGGGATGAACTCGCCGCAAAAGGTGAACTATGGGCTCTATGGCGAACAGCTCTCTGGCACCGCCTTTACTGCGCCCAGCCACCAAAACGAACGCACTTGGTGCTATCGCATCCGCCCTTCTGTGAAACACACGCACCGTTTTCAAAAGATCGATCTGCCGCACTGGAAATCCGCGCCTTTGATTGATCCGGATGTCACTTCGCTGGGCCAGTATCGCTGGGATCCGGTGCCGCATTCCGATCAGGCGCTGACTTGGCTGACGGGAATGCGGACGATGACCACCGCAGGGGATGTCAACACACAGGTCGGCATGGCAAGCCATATCTATCTGGTGACGGAAAGCATGGTGGATGCGTATTTCTATTCTGCCGACAGCGAGCTTTTGGTGGTGCCGCAAGAGGGACGTCTGCGGTTCTGCACCGAGCTGGGTGTGATCGATCTGGAGCCGCAAGAGATCGCGGTGATCCCGCGTGGTTTGGTCTATCGCGTCGAAGTGCTTGAAGGCCCGTGCCGCGGATTTGTCTGTGAGAACTATGGCCAGAAATTCGAGTTGCCCGGACGTGGGCCGATCGGTGCGAACTGCATGGCCAATCCGCGCGATTTCAAAACCCCGGTCGCGGCGTTCGAAGACCGCGAAACGCCGTCGACTGTGACCGTCAAATGGGCTGGCCAGTTCCATGAAACGAAAATCGGCCATTCGCCTTTGGATGTGGTGGCCTGGCACGGCAACTATGCGCCCTGCAAATACGATCTGCGCACCTATTGTCCCGTTGGCGCGATCCTGTTTGACCACCCCGATCCCTCGATCTTTACCGTGCTGACCGCGCCCTCGGGCGTCGAGGGTACGGCCAATATCGATTTTGTCCTGTTTAGAGACCGTTGGATGGTGGCCGAAGATACCTTCCGCCCGCCTTGGTACCACAAGAACGTCATGTCCGAGCTGATGGGCAACATCTTTGGGATCTATGACGCCAAACCCAAGGGCTTTGTTCCGGGCGGCATGAGTTTGCACAATATGATGCTGCCACACGGACCCGACAAGAACGCATTCGAGGGGGCGTCCAACGCCGATCTCGCGCCAGAATATCTGGCAAATACCATGTCTTTCATGTTCGAAACGCGCTTCCCGCAGCATCTGACGCCATTTGCCGCCAACGAAGCGCCTTTGCAGGACGACTACATCGATTGCTGGGCCGATATCGACAAGAAGTTCGACGGCACTCCAGGTAAGAAATAGGAAGATAACTATGCCTCTGATGAAAAGCTGGGTTACGTCTGCAAATTCTGCGCAGACCCCATTTCCCCTTAATAATCTGCCCTATGGTGTGTTTTCAGTTGGTGATGCGCCCGCCCGCTGTGGCGTCGCGATTGGCGATATGATCCTGGATCTCACCGCCGCCGAAGCAAGCGGGTTGGTGAGCTTGCCTGAAACCGCCTTTGATGCGCCAAGCTGGAACAAATTGATGGGAATGGGCCCCGAGGTCTGGGCCGATCTGCGCGCGCAGTTGATGACTGTGCTTGGCGAAGACGGTCCCACCGACGCGCCTTTGGTGGCGCAGGCGGATGCACGGATGCATCTGCCGTTCGCGGTTACGGAATTCACGGATTTCTATGCTGGCAAGCATCACGCCATGAACGTCGGAACCATGTTCCGTGGTCCAGAAAATGCCTTGCCACCAAACTGGCTGCATATCCCCATCGGCTATAACGGGCGCGCCTCATCAGTGGTTGTGTCTGGCACAGACATCGTGCGGCCTAACGGTCAAACCAAGGCGCCGGACGCCGAGATGCCGTCGTTTGGCCCGTGCAAGCGCTTGGACATTGAGCTTGAGATGGGCGCCATCGTCGGCACCGGATCACGACTGGGCCAACCTATGTCTGTGGCTCAGGCAGATGAGATGATCTTTGGCTATGTCCTGCTGAACGATTGGTCGGCACGCGACATTCAGGCTTGGGAATATCAACCGTTGGGCCCGTTTCAGGCCAAAGCCTTTGCCACATCCATCAGCCCCTGGATCGTTACGACGGCGGCGCTCGAGCCGTTCCGCGCGTCGACACCAGAGCGTGAAAAGGATTTGCTGCCCTATCTCGCAGAGCCGCGCCCGATGCTGTTTGACATCGATCTCGATGTCACTATGGCGCCGGCTGGCAAAGCGGCGACCAAAATCGCCCGCACGAACTATGCTCAGATGTATTATTCCGCGGCCCAGCAACTGGCGCATCACGCAAGTTCCGGCTGTGCAATGTCTACGGGCGACCTGCTAGGCTCGGGCACGATTTCGGGCCCAGAGAAATCCGAACGCGGCAGCTTGTTGGAACTTACATGGGGCGGTAAAGAGCCGTTGACCTTGGACACCGGCGAGACGCGCAGCTTTATCGAAGATGGCGACACGCTGACCCTGAGCGGTGCGGCCAAAGGGGACGGATATCAGATCGGGTTTGGCACCTGTGAAGGCACCATCAAGCCGGCGGTGACGTTCCCAGCCGAGTAATACCCGAAAGGTCGACCACATGCCCGATACGGTTCTTTGGGACTATCCCAAGTCTTCTGCCAGCTACCGGCTTCGCATTGCGCTGAATCTGGTCAAGGAGCCTTATCGGGTTGAAACGGTTGATCTTTTGGCCGGCGCCCATCGCTCAGTGCCGCATATCGCGCGCAATCCGCAAGGGTTGGTTCCGGTTCTGGACATCGATGGGCAAAGCTTCACCCAGTCGTTGGCCATTTTGGAGTATCTAAACGACACGCGCGAAGCAGGGTTTTTGCCTGCGGACGCGGCAGCGCGTGCCAAGGTGCGCGCCTTGGCCATGACGCTGGCGGTGGACGTGCATCCGGTGTGCAATCTCTCCGTCATGAAAGTCGCGACCGGCGGCGAAGAGCCTGCGCGCACAGACTGGATGCACCGCTTCATCGCGCCGGGCTTGCGAGCATTTGAGGCCTTGCTCGCCGGGTTCCCCAGATCGACTTTTGCCACATCAGATAGGCCCGGCCTGGCCGATATCTGTCTGATCCCACAGCTTTACAACGCCAACCGCTGGGGTGTCAGATATGACGATTGTCCGCGCATTCAGGCGATCGAAGCGGCCTGCGCCGATCACAGGGCATTTGCAAACGCACACCCTAGCCGCGCATCAGACTATGGTCAGGATCATACTGGCCAGGCGCAATAACGGTGGCGCCAACGGCTGACCCCAACAGATCCAGCTCCATCTGACAGCCAAGATCCGCATAGGCCGGATCCACAAAGGCGTAGGCCAGATTTTTGCTCGTCCGGTGACCCCAATCGCCCGAGGTGATCGTGCCGACAACTCGCCCGTCGTCCATCAGGGATCCGCCGGGGTGCGCCGGTGCGTGGGTGGCATCGATCTCTAGAACCACGAATTTTTTGCGCAGCCCTTCTGCCTGTCGTGCTTCCAATGCCGGTTTGCCGACAAAATCCGGCTTCTGCATTTTGACAAAGCGATCCAGTCCGGTTTCAAAGGGATCGAATTCGGTCAGCAGGTCGCTTTTCCAGTGCAAGAAACCTTTTTCCATCCGCATCGACTCGACCGCGCGGGCCCCGAATAGTTTCAGACCAAAGGCCTCGCCCGCCTGCCGCAAGGCCAAATACGCGGCATAAAGCGATGCGTTGGGAACATGGATTTCATAGGCCAGCTCGCCGGAAAAACTGACGCCCATTACTGTTGCTGGCGCAAATCCGATAAAGCACTCGCGGACCGACAACCAAGGGAAGGCCTCTTTTGACCAATCACCGCGACTGACGTGGCTTAGGACGTCGCGGGCTTTTGGCCCTGCAAGCACCAGAATGGTTTGATCGTTTGTAAGGCTTTTGAGCTGAACGTCCTCGTCCGCATTGATGTGTTGACGCAGCCAGTCAATGTCGTGAAATTCAGCCGCCGCTGCAGAGCCATACCAGACCCGCTCCGGGCCTCGGTCGCTTGCTGGCAGGTTGGCGACGGTTGCTTCGGCTTTGACCATGCCGTGGTGGTTCAGCAGATAGCCCAAGCCGACCCGCCCGTCGCGTTTGGTCACGGTGCCACAGAACAGTCGGTCCAGAAACGCGTGGCGGTCGGCCCCTGTGATCTCGATGCGGTTAAAGCCATTCACTTCCGCCAGTCCAACCCCAGTCTGTATGGCCTTCACTTCGTTTGCGACCACGTCGAAGGCTTCGTCAAAGTGGAAGCTGAGGCTTGGGTGGAACTCTGGCGAGGGTTTGAAATAGTCGGCCCGTTCCCATCCGTTGACGACAGTGAACTCTGCGCCTTCTGCCGCCAGTATGGGGGTCAAAGGCGTGGTTTTGGCGGGGCGACCGGCCGGGCGGTGTTCATGCGGGAAATGAAAGCGGAACTCGTTCTGATAGTCTTCGATGGCTTTCAGCGAGGTCAGCTCGACATTTGTGTGGCCGGTGAAGCGACGCGGATCAAGGCACCAGGTGTCATAGCAGGCTTCGCCATGCACGATCTGCTGGGCCAAAAGCCAGCCATGCCCGCCGCCTTCACCGAGCCCTGCGCGCAGGCCAATGATGCAGAAGGCATTGCGTTTTCCGGGGATGGGCCCAACCAGCGGCGCGCCGTCAATTGTATAGGTGATCGGCCCGTTCACAACGGTACGGATGCCCGTTTCCATCAAAGCAGGCATCCGCGCAAAGGCGCCTTCCAAAACGTCGGTCACGCGATCCAGATCATCAGGGCACAGCGCGTTCACAAAGTTCGGATCGATGCCATCCATACCCCATGGTTTGCAGTCTTGTTCATAAAAGCCCAGCAACAGACCCTGTTTTTCCTGACGGCAATAATAGTCACTGATCGGGCACCGCAGCAGGGGCATGCGGTGGCCGGCTTCGGCGATGGCGGGGATGTCCTCGGTCAGGAAATACTGATGCTCCATCGAGGCGACAGGATGATGAACGCCCATCATCGCGCCGACTTCGTTCACCCGATAGCCGCCGGCGTTCACCACGATATCACAGTCAATGTCGCCGTGTTCCGTGTGCACCGTCCAAGTGTCGTCCTTATGTTGCGTCAGGCCGACGACCGGCGTGTTGCGATAAACCTCGGCCCCTGCCTTGCGCGCCCGCCGCGCCAGCGCCTGACACAGCTGCGCCGGATCAATGTCGCCGTCCAGAGGATCCCAAAGTCCGCCGACCAGATTTTCTGTCGAAATCAGCGGATGCCTGCGGGCACATTCGTCTGCGTCGATCACCTCGAAATGCACGTCTATCCCTCGCGCCATAGACGCGAAGTGCCGGTAACCCTGCATCTGTTCCTGCGTGTTTGCCAGCCGAATGCCGCCGTCACCGTGGTGATAGTTGATCGGATAATCCGGGTCCTCAGACAGCTCTTTGTAAAGCGCGATCGAGTGGGTTTTCAGGCCAACCATCGTTTGGTTCATCCCGAAATTCGTAACCTGCGCCGCAGAATGCCACGTGGTGCCTGATGTCAGCTCATTGCGCTCGACCAGAACCACGTCGCTCCAACCCTCTTGCGTGAGGTGATAAAGCGTTGAGCAGCCTGCAATGCCGCCGCCAATAACAACAACCTTGGTGCGCGATTTCATTCCCGGACTCCTTGCACGATCTAGAGTTTCAGATTTGCCAGAAATGAGGTGGGTTCAACGTAAACCATGCGAGTTTGCTAAATTAGAAAAATAGTTTCGATTTTTTCGGATGAATGTCGTGACGATTGCGAAACAACGGCGCGGCGCGTTCAGTGGTGGCACCAAAACGCGAAGAGATCGATGGAACAAAATCGAAGCAAAAGAGGCGGCCGCAAGTCGCGGCTGGCACAAAGGGCTGCAAAGCCGGTGTTTGATCCCTGTCCTCCCGGCCAGATCGGTGGTGCTTATAAGCCGTTGACCGAGGGCGAGCTGGTTCAGATCTATGACACGACGCTTGCCTTACTGTCCAAACTTGGTCTGGGCGAAGTGCCTGACCGCCTGCGGGCTGATCTAATCAAAGCTGGCGCTGTCGAGGGAGAGAACGAGCGGGTTCTATTCCCTGCTGCTCTGGTTGAGGCTGCGATCGATCAAGCCGCCAAGACGTTTGTATTGCATGGCCGTGATCCGGCGCGCTCGATCGAGGTTGGCGGCAATAAGGTCTACTTCGGCACCGGCGGGGCTGCGGTCCAGACGCTTGATCTGGACACACAGGCCTATCGCCCCTCGACCCTGCGCGATTTGCATGATTTCGCCCGCTTGCAGGATCGTCTCGCCAACGTCAGCTGGTTCACGCGCTGCTGTATCGCGACGGATGTCGAGGATATCTATGATCTGGATATCAACACCGCCTATGCGCTGCTGAAAAATACCACAAAGCCAACCGCAACGGCCTTTACTGTGGCCGAACATGTTGCGCCGATTGTCGAGATGTTTGACATCGCAGCCGGAGGCCCCGGTGCCTTTGCCAAACGTCCCTTCGTTAAAGCGCATATCAGCCCGATCATTTCGCCCATGCGATACGGCGAGGACGCGGTCGATGTGGTCTATGAATGTATCAAACACAACGTGCCGATGTCCTGCATCACCGCGGCCCAAGCGGGTGCAACGGCCCCGGCGCCTTTGGCTGGGTTTCTGGCGCAATCTTTGGCGGAAACACTTGCAAGCCTTGTGATGGTACACGCCATTCAGCCGGGCTATCCGATGGTCTTTTCCAACTGGCCCTTCGTTATCGATCTGCGGACTGGGGCTTTTGCGGGCGGCAGCGGCGAAACCGCTGTCTTGAACGCGGCATCGGCGCAATTGTCCAATTGGCTGGGTTTGCCGTCGGGCGTTGACAGCTCGATGACCGACGCCAAGGCCATTGACGCGCAATATGGCGCGGAAAAAGGGCTGACGTCGATGGCCGCAGCCTTGGCCGGAGGCAATTTGATTTACGAAAGCTCTGGCATGACATCCTCGCTGCTGGGGGCGAGCTTTGAGGGGTTTGTTCTGGACGACGAAATGCATTCCCACACCTATCGGGCCCTGCGCGGCCTGGAGGTGAACGAAGAAACCCTGGGGTTTGACGCGATCTGCGACGCAATCTTGGGCGAAGGTCATTTTCTGGGTGGCCAGCAGACGCTTGAGGCGATGGAGAGGGATTACTTTTACCCCGACTTGGCGGATCGCAATGACCCAAAGGCCTGGACGGATTCAGGGGCGCAAGACGCCTGGACGCGGGCGCGCATCAAAGCGCGCACCATTCTTGACGAGCACAAGCCCAGCTATCTGACGCCGGAACAGGACGCCGAGATCAGGGCGCGGTTCAATATCCTGAGTGTGTAGCGCGGCTATGGCTCGTCGATCAGCGTGAAGTGATCTGACAGCCAAGCTGCGCGTTCCAGCATCGGGTTGATCAGATCCAAAGAAATCTGAGCTCTCAGTTTGGCGTCAATCTCTTGCAAAACCGACCGCGCGCAGTCGGGCGTCCAGACCAGTGACAGTCGCCTGCCAAAGCTTTTGCTTGGGAAGGGATGCAACGCGAGATCCTTGTGAAAACGCCGGGCGCGGGCAAACAACAAAGGCGTGCTGATAGTCCAGCCGGCACCGGATGCGACCATGGCCATCAAGGTCTGATTGTTGTCACAGGCAAATTTGCGAGGAATGGTCAGGCCAAGTCTGGCCAGTTGCGCCTCGATCTGCTGCGCGATGATCAGATCGCGTGTGTATTGCAGAAACGGCAAGTCCGCCTTGCCTTGCAAAATCTCAGAGACTTCGGGCGCGCCGGATGCGGGCAGAACCACTGTGAATGGATCACGCAACAGCGGGCGCTCGTTCAGGTCGCGAAGCCGTTCGGGGGGGCTGACGGTAATCCCCAGATCCAGCTTGCGGTCGCGAAGGCTGGTCAGGATGTCCCGGCTGGCGGCGGTTTGGAACAGAAAATCACAGTCGGGCATCCGCTTGGACAGATGAACGGCCAGTGCCGGGGCCACGTCGCTGTCAAAATCTTCGATGCTGCCAATGCGCAGAAAACTTGCTTCGGCCAGATTGCCCGCAGAGGCCTCGGCCTGAGCTTTGCGGATCGTCTGCAGGGCATCATCGATATTGCGCAGAAATACGTGGCCTTTGGGCGTCAGCACCATAGGCCTGCGGCTGTGGTCAAACAGGGCGACCCCAAGATGCTCTTCAAGGCTTTTTAAATGGTGCGAGACAGTGCTGATCGACAATCCGGTTTCCAACGCGGCGGATTGCAAAGATCCTTTGCGCGCGCAGGTCTGGAAAAGCTCGAGCCACTTCAGGCTCAGATCCTTGCGGTGTGCAGGCATTGGCGCAATCCTTCGGGTTTCTCGAAACTATAGTTCGAGAAGCTCATGGCGCGCAAAACCTTTGTCGATTACATCCGCAGCCCGTTTGATGCGTCAAAAACGTGCATTTTCGCAGGGTGCGCAGCCAGTCGGACCGAGGCGCCGCGTAGGTCTTTGTGAATGCCGGGCAGCTTTGCGATATATGGATCCTGACCTGCGTCTTTGTCGATATAGATCAAAGTGACCTCACCAAGCGCTTCGGTATAGCCAACATCCCCCGTCAGCACCGCGTCGCCCTCTGTCAGGAACAGATCCTCTGGGCGAACACCAAGATTGACGGCCTTGCCTTTGTCGGTATCCGACGTGCTTAGGGCGCACACCGCTGTCCCACCGTTTTGCAAAGCGATTTTGGTCTGCTCGCCGGTTTCAACGATCTCGCCTGCAAAGAGATTCATGGCGGGCGAGCCGATGAATTGCGCGACAAACTCATTCTGGGGCGTTTCATACAGCTCCAGCGGCGTGCCTACCTGCGCGATGCCCTTGTTTGCCAGAACCACGATGCGGCTCGCGAGGGTCATGGCTTCGACCTGATCGTGGGTCACATAGATCATGGTGCTGTCTGGCATGGCCTCTTTCAGACGCGCGATCTCGATCCGGGTTGCGACGCGCAGGGCGGCGTCCAGATTGGAAAGCGGCTCGTCAAAAAGATAGACCTTGGGGTCGCGCACAATTGAGCGGCCAATCGCGACCCGCTGACGTTGCCCGCCAGACAGGGCCTTTGGCAGACGGTCCAGATAGTCTTCAAGCTGTAGGATCTTTGCGGCCCGAGTGACGGCTTCGTCGATCTCGGCTTTGCTTTTCTTGGCGATCTTCAGTGCGAAAGACATATTATCGCGTACGGTCATGTGTGGGTACAGCGCATAGCTTTGGAAGACCATCGCGATGCCGCGCTGGGCCGGGGGGATGTCATTCATCTCGGCCCCGTTGATTTCCAGTACCCCTCCGGTGATTTTCTCGAGACCCGCAATCATGCGCAACAGAGTGGACTTGCCACATCCGGACGGGCCGACGAACACGATCAGTTCGCCGGTTTTGATGTCCAGATTGATGTTGTTGAGGACGTTGACATTGCTGCCATAGGTCTTCTCGACATTGGTCAGTTTAAGGTCAGCCATGTTGTTATCCCTGTTTGATCGCAATCGTGCACTGCCAAGGTGCAAGGGTGAGTTTGGCATTGGGCGCAACCGCTCCGACAGAGTCCCCAATCGAGGCCCATGTGCCCGCAGGCATCTGGGTTTCCGAAGCTGTGTCAGACAGGTTGAACGCACAGAAGATGGTCTGGGTTTCGCTTTTGCGGATGAAGCTTAGAACACGGTTTTCCGCGTTCAGGTTCAGCTGGTCGCCCGTCGCCAATGCTGGGTTCGCCTGACGCAATGCAATGGCGCGGCGGTAGTGGTTCAGCATCGAGTCCGGATCGTCTTCCTGACGATCAGCTGCCATTTCAGCCTGCATGCTGCTGACAGGAAGCCACGGCTTGGATGCTCCAAAGCCTGCAAATTCATCCTGCGCTTGCCAGACCATCGGGGTGCGGCACCCGTCGCGGCCTTTGAACTCTGGCCAGAACTCGATCCCATAGGGGTCTTGCAGCGCTTCATAAGGCACGTCCGCTTCGTGCAGACCCAGCTCTTCGCCCTGATACAGGCAGGCCGACCCACGCAGACACATCATGAGCGTTGCATAGGTCTTGGCCGCTTCGTCAGACAGGTTCCAGCGCGACGCGTGGCGTTTCACGTCATGGTTCGAAAACGCCCAGCACGCCCATGCGTTGCTGGCGACGGCGTTCAGCTTGTCCATCACGTCTTTCACAAAGGCCGCGGTCGCTGGTTTGCTTTCCAGAAACTCAAAGGCATAGCACATGTGCATACGCTTATCGCCGTCGGTGTATTGCCCCATGATCTCAAGGCCACGCTGTGCGTCTCCGACCTCGCCAAGGCAGGCGCGGCCGTCGTATTCGTCACACAGCCCACGCAGCCGTTCCAGAAACGCCAGGTTTTCCGGCTGGCTTTTGGAATAGAGGTGGTCCTGATGGTTATAGGGGTTCACCATCGGCGCGATCGAGGCGTTGCGCGCCTCTTTTGCGAGCGGTGGATTGCTGCGCAACTCTTTGTCGTGGAAATAGAAGTTGATGGTGTCCAGACGAAAGCCGTCGACGCCACGATCCAGCCAGAACCGAGCGACATCCAGCAAAGCGTCCTGCACCTCGACACAGTGAAAGTTCAGGTCTGGCTGAGAGGCCAGGAAGTTGTGCAGATAGTATTGCTCGCGGCGGGTGTCCCACTGCCACGCAGAGCCTCCGAAGATCGACAGCCAGTTGTTGGGAGGCGTGCCGTCGTCGTTAGGATCTGCCCAAACGAACCAGTCGGATTTCGGGTTGTCCCGGCTTTGGCGGCTTTCTGCGAACCAGACGTGCTGATCAGAGGTATGCGACAGGACCAGATCGATCATCACACGGATGCCGCGGGCATGGGCCTTTGCCAGAAGGTCGTCAAAGTCCGCCAGCGAGCCGAACATCGGATCGACATCGCGATAGTCGCTGACGTCATAACCGAAGTCTTTCATCGGAGACTTGAAGAAGGGCGAAATCCAGATCGCATCGACGCCGAGAGAGTCGATATAGTCCAGACGGCTGGTGATCCCTTTCAGGTCACCGATGCCATCGCCATTGCTGTCCTGAAAGCTGCGCGGATAGATCTGATAGATCACGCCACCACGCCACCAGTCTGCGCCAGCTGTAGATTTTACAGGTGCCAATTCTGCTGCCTGAGTCATAAAAGTCGTCCTATTTAACGGACCCGGCCAGCAAACCGCGGACCAGGTATTTCTGCATTGCAAAGAAAACAAGAAGCGGGACCGCCATCGACACAAAGCCGGCGGTTGCCAGGATTTCCCAGTTGCCGCCACGTGTGCCCAGCATCTCGACGATGCGGTTTGTCATGACGGTGGTTTGGCCTGTGGCGTCGATCAGGAACACTTTGGCCACCAGAAGGTCGTTCCAGGTCCAGAGGAACTGGAAGATTGCAAAAGAGGCCAGGGCCGGGAAGCTGAGAGGTAGGATGATCTTGGTAAAGATCTGAAAGTCGGTTGCGCCATCAACGCGCGCGTTTTCGATGATGTCTCGCGGCAGGCCGACCATGTAGTTGCGCAAAAGATAGATCGCAAGCGGCAGCCCAAAGCCGGTATGCGCAAGCCACACCCCCAGATAGCCTTTGCCGATGCCAATCCCCAAATGCAGCTTCAGCAAGGGAATAAGCGCCAGTTGCAACGGCACAACCAAGAGGCCAACCACAAAGGCGATCAGCAGTGGGCGACCGGGAAAATCCATCCAAGCCAGGGCATAGGCGGCGAAGGCCGCGACCAGAATAGGGATGATCGTCGCAGGAATGGTGACCGTGAGTGTCGAAATGAAAGCTGTCCCCATGTTTTCAGAAGGCGAGCCGCTGAAGAGGATGCGATTGTAGTTAGCAAGCGTGAATTCCGGTGGGGTCGTCGCGGTCAGAAAGACTCGCTGTCCCCGAGAGCCCGAAAACTCTTCGGCGTTCTCCATTCGGTAGTTGCCAGCCGCGTCAACGGTTATTGTGCCACCGCGACGCAGCTCGGCAACCTCGCCGGGCACAAAGGCATTGATGTCCCGCGAGCTGATCCCCCAGCTAGATACTGTGGCGTCAAAATCCGCGTCAAAGAGTTTGCCTTCGATCACGAAAACACCGTCTATGTTGACCTGCGTGTCCGGCGCAGCGGCACGGATTGTCAGGTTCTGCTCGGCCGGAAACAAGGCCTTCCACCAGCCGCCTGTGGAAATCTGATCGGTGGTCCGGAAAGACGACACGAAAAGCCCGACGGTGGGGAACATCCAAAGCACCACAAGCACCGCAACCGAGATATGTACGACCCATGTGAGGGTGGATTTTTGACCTGCAATATTGTCCATGTCTCTGCCCTCTCTCAGCGCATTTCTCGGCGCGCATTGCGCACGTTCCAGACCAGGATCGGTGTAACCAGCAGCATGATGATCATGGCTGCAGCAGACCCCATGCCCCAGTCATTCGCCCGGAACAGTTTGTCGAACATATAATTGGCCAGAACCTGCGTTTCCCACTGCCCGTTGGTCATGGCGAAAACGATGTCAAAGACCTTGAGAACGGCGATTGTGATCGTGGTCCAGACCACAAGGATCGTGTTGCGGATCTGTGGGACTTTGATTTTGAAAAAGATCTGAAATGGGTTCGCACCATCCACGATTGCGGCCTCAACGGTTTCCTCGGGAATGCCACGCAGCGCAGCCGACAGGATCACCATGGCAAAGCCTGTCTGAATCCAGATCAGAACTGCCATCAGGAAAAAGTTGTTCCAGAACGGGATGGTCAGCCAGGTCTGCGGCTCGCCGCCGCTGAAGAAGATATAGACGGCGTTCAGGATGCCAATCTGCTCGGTTCCTGCGGGGCGGGCGTCATAGACCAGCTTCCAGATCACCGATGCACCTACCAAGGAAATCGCCATGGGCATAAATATCAGGGATTTCGCGATATTGCCCCAAGAGATGCGATCGGTCAGCTGTGCGGCCAGCAAACCAAAACCGGTCGAGGCGGCGGGCACAACGAACAGCCAAAGCATATTGTTGCGCATACTTTCCCAGAACTTGGGTTCGGCAAACATCTTGGTGTAGTTTTCGAGGCCTACAAACTCATAGCGGTTCCCCGGCAGCCGTTCCGTGAGTGACAGGCGTAGCGTTTCAAAAACCGGGTAAGCCAAGTAAAGCGACAGCGCAAAAAAGGCTGGAAACAGAAACAACCAGGGCCGGATTTGGTTGGCGCGGTTGATATTGCGCCCGGCGTTTGCACCTTTGGCGGGGAACAACACCTTGTCCAGAAACAGGTTTGAAAAATAGAAATAACCGACGCAGCCAATCACACCAATCGCGATGGTCATAACGCCTTGAAGCGCTGGATGCATGAAGGGCCTCGTACAGCTGAGAAATTGTTAAGGAGCAAGATAGTCCGGGGGCGGTGACAAAGATATCCCGCCCCCAGATCAGGAGGAATGACTTACTTCAGAGCATCCCAGGAAGCTTGGATCTCGTCCGCAACGGTTTGCGCGTCCTTGCCACCAGTATAGTCGACCATGCCGGTCCAGAACGTCCCTGCGCCAACGCCGCCTGGCATCAGGTCAGAGCCGTCAAAGCGGAATGTTGTCGCGTCGATCAGGATTTGACCCTGCTTGCGCAGCGTGTCGTTCAGGTATGCTTCCAGGTTGACGCCTTTGTGGGGTGTCAGGAAGCCGGTCTGCGCCATCATGATTTCATGCGCGATTGGCAGTTGCAGGAAGTTCATGAACTCTGCAGTTGCGTCAGACGCATTGGTGATCGCCATCAGCGTACCGCCGCCCAGAACCGGGTTGCCCAGATCTTTGCTTTCGTAGGATGGGAAGTAGAAGAAGTCCGCATCTACGCCGAACTCAACATCTTCTGGGAAGAATGCTGGAACGAAGGACGCCTGACGGTGCATGTAGCACTGTGGAGGCGACGAGAAGAGACCTTTGGGGCTGTCACGGAAGTCTGTGGACGCAACCGCACCGGCACCGCCAGAGACTTTTGCGTCATCACGTGCAAACCAGCCGAACTCTTCGATTGCGGCAACAACGCGTGGGTCGTTGAACGCCATTTCGTTGCTGGTCCATGCGTCGTAAACGTCGGCTGGCTGTGTGCGCAGCATGATGTCTTCAACCCAGTCGGTTGCTGGCCAACCTGTGGCTGCGCCGGATCCCAGACCGATACACCAAGGGGTTTCACCCTCTGCAACGATCTGATCGGTCAGCGCGCGCAGTTCTTCCATTGTGGTTGGAATGTCGTAGCCTGCGTCTTCAAAGTTCTCTGGGTTGTACCAGACCAGAGATTTGACGTTCACGTTATAGAAGAAGCCAAACAGCTGATCTGCGCCATTGGCATCAGCATAGGTGCCCAGATCAACCCAGGACGATCCCGCACCGTAGTTGTCTGCAACCCAGTCGCTCATGCCGGCTGGCAGTGGGCTCAGAAGGCCGCGTGCCGCCAGATCTGCCGCCAGACCAGGCTGAGGGAAGACCGCGATGTTCGGGGCCGCGCCCGCTTCGGCGTCGATCACGATTTGCTGCTCGAAGCTGTCAGAGCCGACATAGGTCACATCCGCACCGGTCGCTGCTTCGAAGTAAGCGATCATGTTGTCAAAGAAACCATCCTCAGGTGCCAGCCATGGGCCAGAGATGGTGACGGACTGACCGGACAGATCCGGAGCACCGTCGGAATAGGACGTATAGCTGTCCCAGCTAAAAGGGCCTTCGCCGACCGGAAAGGCCAGGTGGCCGTCAGCATAAGCAGCACCAGCCGTCAGGGCAATTGCCGCTGCGCCCGCATAAAGTGCAGATTTCATGGTTTTCCTCCCAAAATGCGCTCTCGCGCCAACTCGTAATTCGGTTCAAAGTACTTTCAAAGCGCTTTGAATGACGTTTTTATAGCGCTAACGAGTGCTGGAATGTCAATACGGAAAATTCTGACCATTCAAAAATCCCTTTTAAATAAGGAAAATATTAACTTTCTTGCGTGGCTGGCAAAATCCGATGTAAACATTTGAGACGAATCGCGTGAAGTTTGAATTTGAAACCGCTTTGGAAGGCCAATGAACCTTAAAGAGCTCTCTGAGATCCTGGGATTGTCCCAGACAACCGTCAGTCGGGCACTGAATGGCTATCCAGAGGTGAACGCCGAAACGCGCCAGCGCGTCGAGGCGGCAGCGCGTCAGCACAACTACAGTCCGAACCGCAGAGCGACGAGCCTTGCCACAGGACGGTCCATGACCATTGGCCACGTTATTCCTGCGTCGACTCAGCATGAAATGGTGAACCCGATCTTCGGTGACTTTGTTGCGGGCGCTGCGGATGTTTATGGCGAGAGGGGCTATGACATGCTGTTCTCGCATGTCACCGACGGCGATGAGCGCCGCGCCTATACCGAGTTGAAACGCAAGGGCACCGTGGACGGCGTGATCGTGCAGGGCCCAAAGGTCAACGACAACCGGATCGACGAGCTGACCAAGCTGGGATTGCCATTTGTCGTGCATGGGCGGGCCTCGGGCGCGCAAGCCGACTATAGTTGGGTCGATGTGAACAACCGGCGCTCGTTCAAGCGTGCGACCGAGTTCCTGCTGGATCTGGGGCATACACGGATTGCGCTGATCAACGGCCTAGAGGACATGGACTTCGCGCAACGTCGTCGCGCAGGCTATCTTGAGGCATTGGAAGAGCGCGGCGTATCGCCCGATCCCGCCTTGATGCGCAGCGCGGAAATGACCGAGGTCTACGGTCATCACGAAACCCGCGATATGTTGCAACTCGACGATCCGCCGACAGCGATCCTTGCGGCCTCGATGATTTCGGCAATCGGTGTACGCCGTGCGATCGAAGAGGTTGGGCTGACCATCGGGCGCGATGTGTCGGTCATCACCCATGACGACGAACTCTCGTATCTGCGCAACGGGCAGGATGTTCCGATCTTCACGGCGACGCGGTCGTCCGTGCATCAAGCGGGGCGTGTGCTTGCCGAGATGCTGTTGCGCCGGATCGAAGAGCCAGACGCCCCCCCTGAACATCAACTTTTTGAGGCGGAGCTTGTTGTTGGCCGGTCCACCGGACCTGCCCCAACCGGAGACTGAATATGCACTTTACCAGACGTGATTTTCCGAACGGGTTCCTGTTCGGAGCGGCAACCTCTGCCTATCAGATCGAGGGCCACCAGTTCGGCGGCGCGGGCGAGACCCATTGGGACACCTTTGCCAAAGGGCCGGGCAACGTGGTGCGGGCCGAAGACGGTGCGCGGGCGTGTGACCATTATCACCTGTATGAGCAGGACTTTGATCTGCTGAAAGACGCGGGGTTTGATGCCTATCGGTTTTCCACCAGCTGGGCGCGCGTGCTGCCGGAGGGGCGTGGCGCGGTCAATCAAGAGGGGCTGGATTACTATGACCGCCTGACCGATGCGTTGCTGGAGCGCGGGTTGAAGCCCATGGCGACGCTTTATCACTGGGAGCTGCCGTCTGCATTGGCGGATCAAGGTGGGTGGACAAACCGCGACATCGCGGGCTGGTTTGCGGAGTTCACGGAAATCATTATGGGCCGGATTGGCGATCGGATGCATTCCGTCGCGCCGATCAACGAGCCTTGGTGTGTCAGTTGGCTAAGCCATTTTCTGGGCCACCATGCTCCGGGCCGTCGTGATATTCGAGCCGCGGCGCGCTCGATGCATCATGTGTTGCTGTCGCATGGCACTGCTATTTCGGCAATGCGGGCTTTGGGGATGACCAACCTTGGCGGGGTCTTTAACCTTGAGTGGGCCGACCCTGCGGACGACAGCGTTCAGGCGCAGGCCGCGGCGGATCTGTATGACGGCTACTACAATCGGTTCTTTCTGGGTGGCGTGTTCAAAAAATCCTATCCCGATAATGTGCTTGCGGGCCTTGCGCCGCACCTGCCGACTGGATGGCAGGATGATTTTGACACGATTGCGCAACCGCTGGATTGGTGTGGTCTCAACTATTACACGCGCAAACTGATCGCCCCCTCAGAGGACGTCTGGCCGCATCACAAAGAGGTTGAGGGACCCTTGCCCAAAACCCAGATGGGCTGGGAGGTTTACCCCGAGGGTCTTTACAAATTCCTGAAACGCACCGCCGACGAGTATACCGGCGATCTGCCCTTGTTTGTGACCGAGAATGGCATGGCAAATGCGGATGTTTGTCGGGATGGGCAATGCGCAGATCCGGCGCGGATAGATTATTTCAATCAGCACCTTGCTGCCGTCAAGCAAGCGCTCAACGAAGGCGTTCCGGTTGCGGGATATATGGCGTGGTCCTTGCTGGACAACTATGAGTGGGCGCTGGGATATGAGAAGCGATTTGGATTGGTGCATGTCGATTTCGAAACGCTGAAACGCACCCCCAAGGACTCTATGAAGGCTTTCGCGCGCATGCTTGAATCATAGCCGCGTGGTCATTTTGTAGCCGGGTGCAAAGTACAGTCTTGCGTGGGT
This sequence comes from Cognatishimia sp., assembly GCF_964229375.1. Taxonomy (GTDB): domain Bacteria; phylum Pseudomonadota; class Alphaproteobacteria; order Rhodobacterales; family Rhodobacteraceae; genus Cognatishimia. The sequence continues at coordinate 9,845 of NZ_CAXREH010000037.1, read as the reverse complement.
TACCGGCTGTGTGCGCAGCCAAGTGGTGCGTTGGGTCGAAAAGATCGGATCACCTTCGCGCGCGTCCAGAAAATCTGCGATCCGCTGGTCGGCCTGAGTCGCGGTGAACGAGACCTCAAGGTCTGTGAACGGCAGTTCCTGAGCCAGCCACTCGCCGGGGCCAATGGTTGCAAAATCCGCCTCTGCAGCGGTTGGAACGCTGTCCGTCACAATCCAGCGCACTTCGTACTGAAATGGCGCATTGTCCGCGAAGTGCATGCATTCCAGATAGAGCACGTATTGCTCTGGCGCGGTTCCCAATTTCGCGGACAGCCAAGAGGGGGCGGCGATCATCTGCGAGGTGACAAGGGCATAGCGATAGTCGTTGCCGGCCTCGATAATCTCGTTTCTGACCTGTGGGATATTGAACTGTGCTTTGCGCAATGGCGCGTTCAAGACTCGCGTCCCCGCTTTGCGTTTGCGTTCCAGATAGCCCTCTTCGGCGAGCTCTCGTAGGGCGCGATTGACGGTTGTGCGGGTGCTGGAAAACTCTTCGGCCAGCTCAACTTCGCTGGGCAACAAGCTGTCCGGCGCCCAAACCCGCTTTTGGATGCGCTCCAGCACGACACGCTTGATGTCGCGGAAGCTCATGTTTTCGCGTGTGGTCGCCATTCTGGTGCCTGTCATGCCGAGGTGTTTCACCCTGTGTAGAGCACATCGGGGTAAATCAGAAGTCATTACATGTGTTTTTATGTATAGACATAATAATGTAATAAGCATACTTAAAAGCTCAAATCGATTGGGTGACTCATGCAAGACGGAACAATTTTTGCAGGCGGCGCGGTCGCGACGATGGGGCAGGGGTCTGCCTATGGGTTGATTCCTGACGGCGCTGTTGTCACGCAACATGGTCAGGTTTTGTGGGTAGGGCCTGCATCAGGCGTGCCAAGTGACTATGATGCGTTCAAAACTGTCTCGTTGGATGGCCGCCTCATGACGCCGGCTTTGATTGACTGCCACACCCATGTGGTCTTTGGCGGAGATCGCGCGCGCGAATTCGAGATGCGGCTTGAAGGGGCTAGCTACGAAGAGGTCGCTCGCGCTGGGGGTGGTATCGTCTCGACAGTCAAAGCCACGCGCTCAGCTTCGCTTGAAGCTCTTGTGCAAACAGCGCTCCCACGTGTGGACGCCATGATCGCCGAAGGCGTTACAACGATCGAGATTAAGTCGGGCTATGGTCTTGATATTACGACTGAAATGAACATGCTGCGCGCCGCTCGCAAGATCGCGACACTGCGACCGATCACTGTCGTCACGACCTTCCTTGGCGCACACGCAACGCCGCCCGAGTATAAGGATCATGACGACGCCTATATCGATGACGTGGTGATCCCCGCGCTTCGAGCGGCCCATGCCGAAGGTCTGGTGGATGCTGTTGACGGTTTTTGTGAAGGGATCGCGTTTCAACCCCACCAGATTGCGCGGGTGTTTGAAGTGGCCAAGGGCTTGGGCCTGCCCGTCAAACTGCATGCCGAACAGCTTAGTAATCTTGGCGGGGCAAGGCTTGCGGCCGCATACGGGGCGCTATCGGCGGATCACATCGAGTATTTGGACGAAGGCGGCGTGATCGCGATGGCCAATGCCGGAACGGTGGGCGTCATTCTGCCCGGTGCATTCTATACCCTACGTGAAACGCAGCAGCCGCCGATTGAACTGTTGCGCGCACATAGCGTCCCGATGGCTTTGGCCACAGACTGCAATCCTGGATCGTCTCCCATGACGTCGCTGCTGTTGGCGATGAACATGGGCTGCACGTTGTTTCGCATGACCCCCGAAGAGGCTTTGGCAGGCGTGACGCGCAATGCTGCGCTGGCTTTGGGGATGCACGACCGTGGCGAGATCGCGGCAGGACGACGGGCAGATCTTACGATCTGGGACGTGAGCCACCCTGCGGAACTCGCCTATCGCATCGGGTTCAACCCTCTTCACACACGACTATTCGGAGATACCCCGTGACGCAGCTGACATTGGTTCCCGGGCAAGTGACCTTGTCCCACCTCGAAGCGATTTATCGCGAGACGGCGACACCGCGGCTTGATGACGGGTGTCGCGCTGACGTGGACGAGGCGGCTGCGCGTATTGCCGACGCCGCAGCGGGCGATGTTCCTGTCTATGGAGTGAACACCGGCTTTGGAAAGCTCGCCAGTCACAAGATCGAAGCAAAAGACACCGCCAAGCTTCAGCGCAACTTGATTCTCAGCCACTGTTGCGGTGTTGGGGAGGCGATGCCCCGCCATTTGGTGCGCCTGATGATGACGCTGAAACTGCTAAGTTTCGGGCGGGGTGCTTCGGGTGTGCGCTGGGAGCTTGTGCAGCTGTTGCAAGAGATGCTTACGCAGGGCGTTACGCCTGTCGTGCCCGCTCAGGGGTCTGTCGGCGCATCAGGCGACCTTGCGCCGCTGTCTCATATGACGGCTGTGCTGATCGGAGAGGCCGAGGCGGAATATCAGGGCTCCATATTGCCCGGCGCAAAGGCGCTGGCCCGTGCTGGACTTGCGCCGCTTGAACTAGGTCCGAAAGAAGGGCTGGCGTTCATCAACGGCACCCAATTTTCGACGGCCTATGCGTTGGCTGGGTTGTTTGAGGCCTGGCGTGCGATGGGCAATGCGCTGACCATCTCTGCCCTGTCGACCGACGCGATCATGGGATCGACCGCGCCGCTTCAGCCTGAAATCCACAGCCTGCGCGGACATCGCGGACAGATCGAGGCCGCAGCAACCATGCGCGCCATTCTAGGCGGCTCTGAAATCCGCGACAGCCACCGCGAGGACGACAGTCGTGTGCAGGATCCCTACTGTATCAGGTGTCAGCCGCAGGTGACCGGTGCGGCGATGGATGTGTTGCGTCAAGCTGCAACAACGCTCGAGATCGAAGCCAATGCAGCAACGGACAACCCGCTGGTTCTGACTGACGCGGGGCTGATCGTCTCGGGCGGAAATTTCCATGCAGAACCCGTTGGCTTCGCTGCCGATATGATCGCGCTGGCGGTCTCGGAAATCGGGGCCATAGCACAGCGGCGCATCGCATTGATGGTGGATCCGACCCTCAGTTTTGATCTGCCGCCTTTCCTGACGCCAGAGCCGGGTCTGAATTCCGGCCTGATGATCGCCGAAGTCACAACGGCCGCTTTGATGAGTGAAAACAAGCATTTGGCCAATCCTTGCGTCACAGACAGCACGCCGACGTCGGCAAACCAAGAGGATCACGTTTCGATGGCTGCGCATGGTGCGCGGCGATTGATGCAGATGGCGGAGAACCTGAACCACATTCTGGGCGTGGAGTTGCTTTGCGCAGCGCAGGGTGTTCAGTTCCGCGCGCCCTTGCAGACCAGCGCACCCTTGCAGAGGGTGGTCACGCGGCTTCGTCAGGATGTGCCCGCGCTTCAGGATGACCGGTATATGGCACCCGATCTCGCCACAGCTAAAGAGCTGGTGGCGACGGGCGCCGTCCTAACCGCTGTCGATATCGCAATGCCAGAGTTGGCCTGATGCAGGTGTTTGACGTCCTTGCCGGTGACGGTCCGATCGTTCTGGGACAGCCCCATGGGGGCACCTATGTGCCCGATGATGTTGCCGCGCGTTTGAATGACACAGGCGCTGGCCTTGCGGATACTGACTGGCACATCACGCGACTTTATGAGGGCCTGTTGCCCTCTGCGACTGTGGTGAAATCGAATGTCCACCGCTATGTGATCGATGCCAACCGAGACCCTGCGGGCGTGTCGCTCTATCCGGGTCAGAATACCACCACTCTGGTGCCGACGACGGATTTTGATGGTGTGCCGATTTGGGCGGAGGGCCAAGCCCCTTCGGCCGACGAGATCGAGGCGCGCAGGCAGGCGTTTCATGCACCCTATCACCAAGCGTTGCGTGACGCGCTGGACGCCGCACGCGCGAAACATGGCGTGGCCATTCTGTTTGATTGCCACTCCATACGCTCGACCATTCCGTTTCTTTTTGACGGAGAACTGCCTGTCTTTAACACCGGAACCAATCTGGGTCAGACTTGCGCCTCAGATGTCGAAGGCATCGTGCACCAGGCGGCAACGGCGTCAGGCTTGCCCAGCGTGCTGAACGGGCGTTTCAAAGGCGGCTGGACCACGCGCCACTATGGTCAGCCAACCACAGGTATCCACGCGATCCAGATGGAGATCGCGCAGCGCGCCTATATGACCGAGATGCCCCCTTGGAACTATGACGCAACCCGGGCCAGTCAACTGCGCCCTGTCCTGAAATCCATGCTTCAATCCCTTAACGATCTCGCGCTGTCAGGCGCTTTGACACAGGAGTGATCCCATGAGCGATCCACGCAAGAACAGCCGCGATGTTTTCCCGCCCACTGGTCCTGAACTGACCGCCAAAAGCTGGCTGACAGAGGCGCCTTTGCGGATGCTGATGAACAACCTGCATCCGGATGTGGCCGAAAACCCGCATGAGTTGGTGGTGTACGGCGGCATTGGCCGGGCAGCTCGCACGTGGAAGGATTTTGATCTGATCGTGGCAAGCCTCAAGGATCTTGAGGCGGACGAAACGTTGATTGTGCAATCCGGCAAGCCGATCCCGATCATCAAAACCCATGCCGATGCGCCGCGGGTTCTGATCGCGAATTCAAACCTTGTGCCGCATTGGGCGAATTGGGACCATTTCAACGAGCTCGATAAAAAGGGGCTGGCGATGTACGGCCAGATGACGGCGGGCTCGTGGATCTATATCGGGTCGCAGGGCATTGTGCAGGGCACCTACGAGACCTTTATGGAAGCGGGACGTCAGCACTATGGTGGTGATCTGTCGGGGCGGTGGATTTTGACAGGGGGTCTTGGCGGTATGGGCGGGGCTCAGCCGTTGGCGGCGGTCATGGCGGGCGCGTGCTGTCTGGCCGTTGAGTGCGATGAAAAATCTGCCGAATTCCGCAAACGCACCCGCTATGTAGATGAAATCGCGCGAAATCTGGACGACGCACTGGCGATGATCGACCGTTGGACCAAGGCGGGGCAGGCCAAATCCGTAGGGCTGATCGGCAATGCCGCCGATGTTTTCCCAGAGATCTATGCCCGTGGTATCCGCCCCGACATCGTGACGGATCAAACTTCGGCGCATGATCCGCTTAACGGTTATTTGCCTCAGGGCTGGAGCGTGGCCGAGTGGCGTGCCAAAGCCGAAACCGCGCCCAAAGACGTCGAAGCCGCCGCGCGCGCGTCGATGAAAGTTCACGTCGCAGCGATGGTGGATTTCTGGAACGCAGGCGTGCCCACCTTGGACTATGGCAACAATATCCGACAGGTCGCGCTTGAAGAAGGACTGGAAAACGCCTTTGCCTTTCCCGGTTTCGTGCCAGCCTATATCCGTCCGCTGTTCTGCAAGGGTATCGGGCCGTTTCGGTGGGCGGCGCTTTCCGGCGATCCAGAAGATATTTACAAGACAGACCAGAAGGTCAAAGAACTGCTGCCCGACAACACTCACCTGCACAATTGGCTGGACATGGCGCGCGAACGGATTGCGTTTCAGGGCCTGCCTGCGCGCATATGCTGGGTTGGTCTGGGCGACCGCCATCGCCTTGGGCTTGCCTTTAATGACATGGTAAAATCGGGCGAGTTGAAAGCCCCTGTTGTAATTGGTCGCGACCATCTGGATTCAGGCTCGGTGGCCTCTCCGAACCGCGAGACGGAAGCGATGATGGATGGCTCGGACGCGGTCTCGGATTGGCCGCTGTTGAATGCGCTGATGAACACCGCTTCGGGTGCGACTTGGGTGTCGCTGCATCATGGTGGCGGAGTTGGCATTGGCTTCAGCCAGCACTCGGGTGTTGTGATCTGCGCCGATGGCACCGATGCGGCCGCCGCGCGGCTGGAACGCGTGCTGTGGAATGATCCGGCCTCAGGGGTCTGGCGTCACGCGGATGCCGGGTATGAATCCGCTAAGGAATGCGCCCGCGTCAACGGATTGCGCCTGCCGTCGATCTTGGGCTGACCCGATGCAGATTCACGCCAAACACATGCTGATGGGGCAAAACTGGGTCACGGATGCCCGCATCAGCTGTGACGATGGCAGGATTTCTGCCATTGAAACAGGCCAGCCCCCAGCGGCCACGGACCACCGCGTGGATGTGTTGTTGCCTGCGCTGGCCAACCTGCACTCTCATACGTTTCAACGCGCGATGGCCGGAATGACCGAGGTTCGCGTTGCGGGCAAAGAGAGTTTCTGGACCTGGCGCGATCTGATGTATCGCTTTCTGGATCACCTGACACCGGACCATTACGAGGCCATCGCAGCGCTTGTGTTCATGGAAATGCAAGAGGCCGGTTTCGCCTCGGTTGGTGAATTTCACTATGTCCATCACCAACAGGGCGGAACGCCCTATGCGCAGCTTTCCGAGCTGAGCGACAGGGTCTTTGCCGCAGCGCATGAGACGGGCATTGGCCTGACCCACCTGCCGGTTCTGTATTCCTATGGTGGCGTCAATCAAGAGCCACTTGTCGGTGGGCAGCTGCGGTTCTCTAATGACCTTGCGCGGTTCCAGCGGTTGCATGAGGCCTGCACATCCGGGCTGAGACATATGCCAGCGGACACGCAGATCGGCGTCGCGCCACATTCGCTTCGGGCGACCTCACCACAGGATCTGGCACAGCTTTTGCAGGCCAACCAAACGGGGCCGGTCCACATCCACATATCCGAACAGATGCAGGAAGTCGCTGATGTTCAGGCCAAGCTGGGCGCGCGTCCTGTCGAATGGCTGTTGGCCAACGCAGACGTCGATGCGCGCTGGTGCCTTATTCATGCGACACATATGACCGAGGCTGAAACGGTCGCTTTGGCGAAAAGCCGGGCCGTGGCGGGGTTGTGTCCGATCACCGAGTCAAACCTTGGCGACGGTATTTTCAACGGAACCACTTATGTGGAAAACGGCGGCGCCTTTGGTTTCGGGTCCGATTCCAACGTCCGGATTTCGCTGACCGAAGAACTGCGCACACTGGAGTATTCGCAACGGCTGCGCGATCAACAGCGCACCTTGATGGTTGCGTGCGCTGGGTCTGTTGGGCAGTTCTTGTTCACAGGTGCTGCAAGGGGCGGCGCTCAGGCGTTGGGCCGTGCGGCGGGGGAAATCAAACTGGGCAACCTGGCAGACCTTGTGGCGCTGGATCACTCGCACCCTGCGTTGTTTGGCCTGAGACCGGATCAATTGCTTGACGGTCTGTGTTTTGCTGCGGGTTCTGACGTCGTGACAGATTGCTGGTCTGCGGGCCGTCACGTGGTGCGAGGTGGGCGGCATATCAAACGCGAGGCGGTTGTTGCGCGATACAGATCCGCGATCACAGATCTGGTCTCGGCGCTTTAACCCGTGCGCCGCAGGACGACTTCGGCTGTCACCAGAACGGCATTTTGCCCGCGTTCCAGACGACCGGATTTGATCTGTGATCCGTCGATGCCGACAATAACGATCTCGGGCGGTGGGGCGTCTGGACCGATGGGCGCATCTGTGATCAGAAACTCGGTTGCGTGACTGTCGAGCGTTGCGCCGCTTTCAAACTGCGCCCCGACAAGGCTGCCAAGGCCCACGGCATCAGCAGAGGCCCAACCAAGCGTGACCAGAGCATCGTCTAGTGCGGTCGAAAAGTCCTGATTGGGCGCGATGCGCAGGGCGGCATAGTCTGATCCCTCTGCTGCACGCGCCTTTACGTGAAACAGATCAAAGTTCGTCTCTGGGTCGGGACCACGTTCAAAAATGGCCCCGGTCAGACCGATACCTTTGGCAAAGACAGGTTCTGACAGCACCGTTGTCGGCGCCAGAACATGGCCAAGCGCATCGGGTCCATCGTCGGCGTTCCACAGACCGTGACCGTGCAGAAAGCTCGCGCCATTATGGGTTCCGACAATCATCCCCAGTCGCGTGATGCAACCATTCAGGAGCGTATGGGTCTGGGAATACCACGCGACATGCGTATCATCGGGCGCGTGGTCTGGGATCACATAGTCCAACCGCTCAAACGGCGCGCCCGACACGGTCAGCCACGCGCTGTCGATGTCTTCTGTGGCCAGTGCCTGTGCGACCGCGGTTTCCAGTGGAATGCCTGACTGAAGTGTCACAGCAATCGGACGACCACCGCAGGGCGCGAGCTGAAGGCGCGTGTCTGATTGCGGGCCGGGATGGGTCAGGGTGCGCATCAATTTTGGCCCTGCGCCATGCGGCGCTCCAACTCGTCCCGCACCAAACGTTTGGCCATTTTGCCATAGCCGGATTTTGGAATCTCGTCCCAGATGTGGACCTGTCGCGGTACTTTGTATCCGGCGACTTTGCCTTTCAGAAACCCTTCCAGCTCTGCGGGGGAGGCGTCTGCGCCGTCGTTTAAGGACACCACGGCGACGCCGATTTCACCCCAAGCGGCATCGGGCATTCCGAAGATTGCGACTTCAGATACCGCCGGATGGGTCAGCAATTTTTCTTCGATTTCGCGGGGGTATATGTTGGAGCCGCCAGATATATACATGTCCGACGCCCGCCCCGTTATATAGACATAGCCCCGGGCATCCATGTGGCCCAAGTCTCCGGTGCGGAACATGCCGTTGCGAAAGCTCTCGGCATTGGCGGCTTCGTTCTGCCAATAGCCGGCAAAGACGGCGGGGCCGGTCACGCAGATTTCTCCGGTTTCGCCTGCGGCGCAGGGCGTGCCATCATCGGCCTGAATTTCGACCTGCATTCCGGTTCTGGCATACCCGCAGGTGCCCTCGCGACTGTCGTCTGATAGACTGTGGTCTTGCGTTGGCAGCACGGTGATTGCGCCCGTCACTTCGCCCAGCCCAAAGTATTGAACGATCACCGGACCAAGCGCCTCAAGCGCGGCGATCTGGTCCGCGCGATACATGGGCGCGCCTGCATAGATGACGTGTTTCAGGCTGCTATGATCAAATGTGTCTCGGTCGGGTGTCTCGACCATACGCTTTAGTATGGTCGGCACGGTGAACATATTTGTGACGCGCCATGTCTCGACCAAAGACCAGATCTCGCTGGGATCGAACTGCGACGCGCTGGTCAGGATTGTCGGCGCGCCCTTGGCCCCAATCATCAGGTGATGAAGTCCCGCCCCGTGCGACAGCGGAGCGACCACCAAAGAGGCGTCCTCGGATGTGGCTCCGGGCACCAGATCGCAAAGGTGGTTGTTGATGACGAACCCCAGCTGCCCATGTGTCAGCCTCGCGGCCTTGGGGCGACCAGATGTGCCCGAGGTAAAGAACAGCCACGCCAGATCATCGCGGTCCACAGCCGCCAGACCCGGCACGTGTTGGGTTTGGGCCATCAGGCTGTCAATGTTGCTTCCGAAGTCAGCGTCGCCGATCGCGAGTACCGTTTCAGGGCCATCTATTGCGGCGTGATTTGGAAAGGCTGCATCACACAGCAATAGCTTGGCGCCAGACAGGTCCGCCATCCAGGCCAGATCATCGGGCGCCCCGCGAAAATTTGCAGGCACCCAGGCGGCGCCCAGACGAAAACAAGCGTACATGCTTTCAATCATCTGATTGCAATTTCGCGATTGCACCAGAACGCGGTCGCCTTTGCCGATGCCGTGATCTGCAAACACGGCCGCCATCGCTTTGATGCGCGCATCAAAAGCCTGCCAGTCCCACGTCGTCTCGCCCCAGATCAAAGCCGGGTTGGAGCCAATGCGCCGGGCCTGCTGTTCCGGAAAATGCGCAAGGTTCATGGTTCGGGTGGAAAATGGCGGCGTGGTCATAGGATGCCCTTTGCGACGAAAACCTGCAGTCGCGGGCATTATATCACCGGAACGCGCGCCTAAGCCAAGGCCTTAGCGTTTG
>NZ_CAXREH010000036.1:0-10183 GCF_964229375.1 Cognatishimia sp. | reverse complement strand
AAGCACGCGTCTGAAAGCTGTCATTGCGATATGACCTTTGGGCTGTTCCTGCCTGCCGAGGCGAAAGACGGGCCGGTGCCTGTTCTTTGGTATCTCTCGGGCCTGACCTGCACCCATGAGAACGCGATGGTGAAAGCGGGTGCGCAGGCTTGGGCTGCGGAACAGGGTATTGCTTTGGTCTTTCCAGACACCTCTCCACGTGGCGAAGGCGTTGCGGATGACGAGGCCTATGATCTGGGTCAAGGCGCGGGGTTCTATGTGAACGCGACGCAAGCACCTTGGGCCACGCATTTTCAGATGTGGGACTATATCGCCGAAGAGCTGCCCGAGTTTCTTGGCAACGCCTTTCCACTGGACCTCGAGCGTCAGGCCATAACCGGCCACTCTATGGGCGGCCATGGGGCTCTGACCCTCGCGATGTCCTTGCCGGGCCGGTTTAAATCCGTGTCGGCCTTTGCCCCGATTTGCAATCCTACGGGTGCGGACTGGGGTCGCAAACAGCTTGCGGCCTATCTTGGCGATGATGAAAACCTCTGGGCCGCGCATGACGCCTCGGCCCTGATGCGCAGCGTGGGCTTTGACGGGCCGGTGCTTGTTGACACAGGCACCGAGGATCAGTTCATTGATCTGCTGCGCCCTGAAACCTTGGCCGCGGCCGTCGCGGAACGCCGCCAAGAGGCAACGTTGCGCCTGCGGAACGGCTATGACCACAGCTATTTCTTTGTGGCGACCTTCATGGAAGACCACATCAGCTTCCACGCAGACGCCCTGTACAAAGACTAGTTCCGGATTGGAGATCCCTCGTGAGTGAATTTGATTTTGATCTGATCGTCATCGGCTCGGGGCCATCTGGCCGTGCTGCCGCCATCCAAGCAGGCAAGCTGAAGCGGCGTGTTCTGGTTGTTGATCGTCAAGACAAGCTCGGGGGTGTCTCGGTTCACACAGGGACGATCCCCTCCAAAACCCTGCGCGAGACCGTGCTGAACCTGTCAGGCTGGCGCGAGCGGAGCTTTTACGGGCGCGCCTACCGTGTCAAAGACCAGATCCGCGCCGAAGATCTGAAGGCACGGCTGCATATGACGTTGGACTATGAAGTCGACGTTCTGGAGCATCAGTTCAACCGGAACCATGTGGACACCCTGAACGGCATCGCAAGTTTCGTTGGCCCAAATGAAATCGAAGTCGCAATCGACGGCGGCGAAACCACCCGCATCACCGGCGAGAAGTTCCTGATTTCGACCGGCACCAAAACCTTCCGGCCAGATACGATCCCGTTCAATGGCGAGACCATTCTGGACAGCGACGAATTCCTGGAAATGGCCCGTATCCCTCGTTCGCTGGTCGTCGTGGGGGCTGGCGTCATCGGCGTTGAATACGCAACCATGTTTGCCGCGCTTGATGTAAATGTGACTCTGATCGAGCCGCGCGACAGCTTTCTGGATTTCATCGACAACGGCGTGATTGCCGAATTCACCCATGAAATTCGCGAAAACGGTCTGGATTTGCGGCTTGGCTCTTCGATTGAAAAGGTCGAGGACATGGGTGAGCACATCGAAGTCAGCTTGGACAACGGACGCCACGTGCGCGCGGAAATGCTGTTGTTTGCAGCCGGTCGCATGGGCGCCACCGATCGGTTGAACCTTGCCGCGGTCGGGTTGGAAACGGACCATCGCGGCCGGATCTCTGTGGACCGGAAAACCTATCAAACCAAGATCGGCCATATCTATGCGGCGGGCGATGTTATCGGCCACCCAAGTCTGGCCTCAACATCGATGCAACAAGGGCGTGTGGCGGCCTGTCATGCGCTGGAAACTCCGACGTTGCCGGAAAGCCCTTGGTTCCCCTATGGCATCTATTCCGTGCCCGAAATCTCGACCTGTGGCATGTCCGAAGAAGAGCTTCAGGAGCGCAAGATCCCCTACGAGGTGGGTATCGCGCGGTTTCGGGAAACTTCGCGTGGACACATCATGGGGCTGGAACAGGGCATGTTGAAAATGCTGATCAGCCTCAAAACCCGCCGTGTTTTGGGTGTTCAGATCGTTGGCGAAGGCGCAACCGAGCTGATCCACATCGCGCAGGCGGTGCTGAACCTGAAGGGCACCGTAGATTATTTCGTTGAAAACACCTTCAACTATCCAACCCTCGCAGAAGCCTACCGGATTGCCGGGCTGGATGCCTTTAACCGGATGCCTATCCCCGAAGAGTTCAAAGTCGCGAAGAAAAAGAGCCCGAAAGCCAAATCGTGACCAAGATCTATGTGGATGCAGATGCCTGCCCGGTGAAATCCGAGGTTGAACGCGTTGCGACGCGGCACAAGGTACAGGTCTTTGTTGTCTCAAATGGCGGGTTGCGGCCCTCGGCCAACCCGCTGGTCGAAAATGTCATAGTCCCCGAAGGCCCGGATGTCGCAGACATGTGGATCGCAGATCGCGCCGGACCCGGCGACGTGGTGGTGACCGGAGACATTCCCCTAGCTGCCAAAGTGGTTGAAGCAGGCGCAACAGTGCTGAAACACAACGGCGAATTCCTGACGGAGCGCAACGTCAAAGAAGCGCTGGCGATGCGCGATCTGATGGCCGACCTGCGTGCGGCAGACCCCTTTCGGCAAGGCGGCGGCAAGGGCTTTACCAAAGCTGACCGAAGCCGGTTTCTGGACAGTCTGGAACGGGCTTTGCGCGCAGCCAAGTGATAGCTGCCGCAAACAGCCCCTTGTGTCGTTTCTAACCAAGCCTACACGCATGCCTCCGTGTTTGACTGGACAGGAAGGAGGCCCACATGACCGCGCTTGCACATATGTCCAGAAACTCATTGGGAGCGATTGCTGCGATCACGTCATCGCTGTGCTTTTCGATCAATGACGCGACCGTCAAATTCATGAGCGGCGATTTTGCCTTGCCTCAACTGATGTTTCTGCGCTCGATCCTTGCGATGGCGGTCATCGTGTTCATCCTGTCCCGACTAGAAGGCCAAAAACTGAGCCTGCGGGGCAGCCGTCGCGGTGTTCTGGTGCTGCGGGGCCTGTTGATGGTCTTGGCAAACCTGTTTTTCTTTTTGGGCATCGCGGTGCTGCCGATTGCCGATACGGTCGGCGTCTTTTTTATCTGCCCTTTACTGATCCTTGCGATGTCGGTCCTGTTTCTGGGCGAAAAGGCCGGACCGCGGCGCTGGTCTGCGGTTGGTATTGGTCTTTTGGGCGTGCTGATCATGCTACGACCCGGTGGCGACGGGTTTCAGATCGCTCTGATCCTGCCGTTGATCGCGGCGGCTTGTTACGCGGTTTTGCAGGTCATGACGCGTGCCATTGGGGATGCCGTCTCGGCGACGACGATGTCGTTTTATTTGCAGATCTCTTTCTTTGTCATCATGGGCGCTATGGGCATCGCCTTTGGCGCGGGGCAGCTGGACGGACAGGGCGGTACGTTGTTTGCCTTTCTTCTGCGCCCTTGGGTTTGGCCCGTTGCGGCGGATCTGCCGCTGTTTATGGTGATCGGCGTCGCGACGGCGGGGTCAAATTACTTTGTCAGTCAGGCCTATCGTCTGGGCGAAGCAAGTCTGGTCGCGCCGCTGGAATACGCGGCCCTGCCGATGGGCGTGTTGTTTGGCGTTTTGATCTTTGGGGATTGGCCAAGCCTGAATTCCTGGGTGGGCATGACGCTTATCGTGGGCGCTGGTCTCTTTGTGGTCTGGCGCGAAAGCCTTGCGGCGCAGGCACCGGACCGACAGCCGCCACGCCCGCAATAACGGCCAATTGCGCGATTGGGCGACCTCGCGCGGACGTATTTTGCGTAACGCCGCACATGCCCCGTATTAGCCCTTGCAAGTTTGGCGCGCGCTTGGTTCTGTCAGGCCAACTCTAGCCCCAAAGGACTTTGCCCGTGACCGTTGATGCCGTTGTATTTGATGTTGGAAATGTTCTGATCGAGTGGCAGCCAGAGCGCGCCTATGATCGTTTGATCGGGCCAGAAAAACGGCAACAGATGTTTGCCGAGCTGGATCTGCACGACATGAATAACGACGTGGACCTCGGCGCGCCACTTAAGGATCGGGTGTATGCCTTTGCCGAGGACAACCCGGCATGGCGCGACGAAATCCGGCTGTGGCATGACAATTGGTTTGATCTTGCAGGGCCCGCAATCGACCACTCTTGGCGCCTGCTTCGGGCGCTACGCGCCAAGGATATTCCGGTCTTTGTGCTGTCAAATTTCGGCGACGACATCTGGGATCGCGCCTCTGAAGTGTTTGACGTGCTCAAAGAGTTTGACCGCTATTACGTCTCGGGCAAATTGGGTCACGTCAAACCGTTCAATCGCATCTATGAGATCGTCGAAGAAGACAGCGCTATCGAGCCAGACCGACTGTTGTTTGTCGATGACCGCGAGGACAATATTGCCATGGCACGCGCGCGCGGCTGGCAGACCCATCTGTTTGACGGCCCTCATGGCTGGGCAGATCGTCTGGTGTCGGAAGGTTTGCTAACCCAGCAGGAGGCAAAATGACCAAATTGATCAGTTTTGAGGACGGCGAGAAAAATCTAGACTGGATCGGGCTGACCGATGCTCTGGCGGCCGGGCACATGTTTCCGAAAGCCGAGATCTCCGACAGTTTCCTCTATCGCGGCAAAGACACGCTGCTGGTTCGTCAGGCCTGGATCGATGGCATGGGCGTCGCGGTCAAGGCCGCGACTGTCTTCCCTGATAATCCGACAGCGAACATCCCGATGATCCACGGCTCTGTCAGCCTGTTTGACGACGCACATGGCGATCTGGCGGCCATCGTTGATTTCCACCTGGTCACCAAATGGAAAACCGCAGGCGACAGTCTTTTGGGCGCGCGCCGCCTGGCAAGGCCAGACAGCTCATCGATCCTGATACTGGGCGCTGGCGTTGTGGCGCGCAGCCTGCATGCCGCCTATTCCGCCGCCTTCCCGGATGCCCGCTTTACCGTCTGGAACCGCACCTTGGCCAATGCCGCTGCAATGGCCGCTGACCTGCCAAATGTCACCGTAGCCGAGGATCTTGAAGCGGCCTTCAAGTCCGCCGACATCGTGACATCCGCCACCATGAGCACCGAGAGTTTTATTCAAGGCACCTGGCTGCAGCCGGGTCAGCACCTGGATCTGATTGGGGCCTATCGCCCTGACATGCGCGAGGCTGACGATGCGGCGATGCAACGGGCGCGCGTGTTCGTGGACAGTTATGACACGACGATCGGGCACATCGGAGAAATCGAAGCGCCTTTGTCCAGTGGTGCCCTGACGCGCGGTGATATTCTGGCAAGCCACTATGAGCCTCAGGCTATGGTGCGCCAGTCACCTGACGATATCACGCTGTTTAAGAACGGCGGTGGCGCCCATTTGGATTTGATGACCAGCCACTACATCCTGCAACAGTTTCAAGGCGGCTGAGGTCGCCCCACTTGGGGCCGACCCGCTGGACATGCGTTTTAAGGTCTAGGCCGCCTGCGCCTTGCGGCGTTCGTTGATGGGCAAGTGGACCAAGGCCGAAAACGCGCCAACCCCCACACCGATCCACCAGACCGCTTCATAGCTGCCATAGGCGTCATACAGGCGCCCACCCAGCCAAACGCCCATAAAGCTGCCCAGCTGGTGGCTGAAGAAGACGATCCCATAAAGCGTCCCCATATAGCGCAGACCATAGATATGCGCGATCAACCCTGAGGTCAGCGGCACCGTGGCCAGCCAAAGGGACCCCATCGCAATCGAAAAGGCGATGACTGTCGCGGGCGTCATCGGGGTCATGATGAACGCCGCGGCAATCAACGTCCGCCCCGTATAGATCCCCGCAAGCAGGTATTTCTTCGAGAACCGATTGCCCAGGTACCCTGCAAACAGCGTCCCCGCGATATTGGCCGCGCCAATCAGAGAAATCGCAACAGCCCCCAGACGCGAGGTCGAATTAATCCCCAGCGACGACAGCACACCCGTCGGATCAATGGCGCCGCAGACTTCGGTGACAAATGCCGGAAAATGCGCCGTAATAAACGCCAGCTGATACCCACAAGAGAAGAAACCGAGAAAGATCAGAGTATAAGACGGGTCTTTCAGGGCCTTCATCAGGATATCGCCCATGCTCTCTTCGATCTGCGCTTTGTCCACCGCAGGGGCCCGCATCATTGGCAACAAGGCCAGAACCGCCAACACCGCCGCGGCAAAGATCAGGAAGGTGTTTTGCCAGCTCATAAAGCTGAGCATCCATTCGGCGATTGGCGCTCCAAAGACCTGCCCCGCGCTGCCAGCCGCCGTCGCAATCGCAAGGCTCATCGAGCGGTTTTCGTCGCTGCTTGCGCGTCCGACAACTGCCAGAATGACGCCAAACCCGGTGCCTGCGATCCCAAAGCCAATCAGCACCTCATAAAGCTGATGCGCGGTCGGCGACATGGCCATGGACGACAGAACAAGGCCAATCGCATAGAGGATCGCGCCCATGATGATGGCTTTGCGGTCGCCAATCTTTTCCGCGATGGCACCAAAAATCGGCTGCCCGATGCCCCAGGCCAGGTTTTGAATGGCGATCGCCAAAGAAAACTCGGCGCGCGGCCAGTTGAATTCCGCAGCAATCGGAATCTGAAACACCCCAAAACTGGCACGGATCGCAAAGGACACAAGAATGATCAGACAACCGGCAATCAGAACCGGTGTAAAAAGGGGTGTGCGAGTCTGCATGGAAGGCGCTCCTATCTGCGTTAACTCTGCGTGGGTTTGGGCGTGTTGGTCAATTCAGTAAATGTGAGCGCGACATCACGTTATGTGATGATAGGTACGCATAACTGACCTTTATGCGCGCGTTCTTTACCGCCCGTGAAGGGTGCAAAGGCGCGAGGCCGCTTTTCACTTGCGATGTGTCGCGCTAAGGACTTGGCATGAAAAGCGTGAACGACACCTATAACGCCCGCGTCGCAGAGGGCGTGCTGACGGCCGATCCAGCGCAGCAGGCGGCGCTGGTGGAATTTGACCGCATTCTGGACGCACTGTCCCAGCCAGTGAAATCTAGCTGGTTCCGCAAGGCCAAGCCGCAGGCCGTGCAGGGGCTTTACCTTTGGGGCGGGGTTGGGCGTGGCAAATCCATGGTGATGGATCTCTTCGTCGAAGTGCTTGAGGCGCGCGACATCGCCGTGCGTCGCGTCCATTTTCACGCGTTCATGCAGGAAATTCACGCAGGCATGCACAAAGCCCGACAGGACGGGGTCGAAGACGCCCTTGCGCCGGTCGCGGCGCAGGTCACATCCACCCTGCGGGTTCTGGCCTTTGACGAGATGCAGATCACTGACATCACGGATGCGATGATTGTGGGACGTCTGTTTGACATGCTGATCGCAGGCGGCGTGACGGTCGTCACGACCTCTAACCGCATTCCCGACGATCTTTACAAAGACGGGCTCAATCGCCAGCTTTTCCTGCCGTTTATTGATATTCTCAAAGCCCAGATGGTGGTGCATGAAATGGTCAGCCCGACCGACTATCGCCAGAACCGTCTGTCCGGCCAGCAGGTCTATTTCGTCGAGGCGAAAGGCGAAGCGCGCGACAAGATGCGGGCGATTTTTGACGATCTCAGCGGCGGCGGCGCGCAACCTCTGGTACTGAGCGTCAAGGGCCGCAGCGTCGAAATTCCGGCATTCCGAAATGGGGTTGGCCGTGCAACGTTCTTTGACCTGTGCGGCGCGATGCTTGGCCCGGGTGACTATCTGGCCATCGCAGAGGCTGTGAAGGTTTTAGTGCTCGAGAACATCCCCCGCCTGAGCCGACATAACTTCAACGAAGCGAAACGTTTCGTCACACTGATAGATGCGCTTTATGAAGCCAAAGTCCGCCTGATTTGCTCGGCCGCGGCAGAGCCTGAAATGCTGTACGTCGAGGGAACCGGATCCTTTGAATTTGAACGCACCGCCAGCCGTCTGCGCGAAATGCAGGACGCGGATTGGGGTCGCGAATCAGACTAGACTCAGGGGGCGAAAATTAAAAAGGGGATGCAAAAGCATCCCCTTTTCTGCTGTTTTCAGCCTTGCCTGCATGTCGGGAATACACGCCGCTCGACTTGCGCTATCCCTCTGCCAATACTGAGAAAACTCAACTTGCAGCCAATATACGCAGGGTGGCGCGAATCGGTCAATAGTCCCCGATTCGGTTTTTTGCGTTCAACCAATGGATGATTCGTTTTTCCGAGTCGTTTCAACGGTTTAGTCTGGCAAAAAAATTTTGCGCCTAGCCGTTTTCCCGCAGAATGTTTCCAGCCAAATAAAGCGAGCCACAAATCAACACGCGCGCCTCGGGCGCAGAGGCAAGAATGTGGTTCAACGCATCCTGCACCGAGGCCGCTTCATGCGCTTGCAGGCCTACGTCCGTCGCCGCTGCGGCCGTCTCTTCGGCGCTGAGCGTGCTGGTTTCACCGGGAATAGACACCGCTGTCAGGCTCTCGGCTTGGGTCGCCAGAGGGCGCAGATAGCCTGAAACATCCTTGGTGTTCAGCATCCCGCAAATCAAATGCGTTTCGCGCTTGGGCAGCGCGCCAAGCAGCGTCGCCAATGCCTCGCCCGCCGCCGCGTTATGCCCGCCATCAAGCCAAAGCTCTGCCGCGCCCGCACTGTCTACCAACGGGCCCGTTTTCAGCCGCTGCATGCGCGCAGGCCAGCTGGCGTTCACCATCGCCGCTTCGCAGGCAGCCTCATCTGCACCAAGGAACCGCAGGGCCGCCAATGCTGCGCCTGCGTTCTGGATCTGGTGATCGCCCAAAAGGGCAGGCAATGGCAGGTCCAGCAATCCTGTTTCGTCCTGAAACACCAAACGCTCACGCTCTTTGAAAACATGCCAATGCTGCCCATAGGCCAATACCGGCGCGCCCAGAGACTGCGCTTTGGCTTCGATCACCTCAAGCGCCTCGTCCTGTTGCGGCCCAACGACCACGGGAACGCCACGCTTGATGATCCCGGCTTTTTCTGCCGCGATTTTGGCCAGCGTGTTGCCAAGGAATTGCTCGTGGTCAATCGACACGGGCGTGATGACCGACAGCGCTGGGGTGATGACGTTCGTCGCATCCAATCGCCCACCCAGACCGACTTCGAGCAAGGTAAAATCAGCAGGCGTGCGGGCAAACGCCAAAAGCGCAGCGCAGGTCGTGATTTCGAAATAGGTGATATCGATGCCGCCGTTCTTGGCATAGCATTCGTCCAGTATCTCGGTCAGGTGATCTTCGCTGATGAGCGTACCAGCCAGCCGGATCCGTTCATGAAAACGCGCTAGATGCGGCGATGTATAGGCATGAACGCTTTTGTTCATCCCCTCAAGACCCGCGCGGATCATCGACTGGGTTGACCCTTTGCCATTGGTGCCCGCGATGTGCACGACGGGCGGCAAATCCTCTTGCGGGTTGCCCAAGGCTTCAAGCAGCCGCCAGACCCGATCCAGGGTCAGGTCGATAATCTTGGGATGCAGCGCCATCATACGGGCGAGGATTGCGTCGGAAGTCTGGGTCATGATGATATCCTTGAACCTGTGGTCCCTGCCCTAACGAGAAAACGCGCCCGGCAAAATACCAGACGCGTCCTGAAGTGCAGATTCTGCGTCAGCCTAGTCTTGTGCCGCTTCGGTTTTTTCCTCGGCCGGTGCTTCGATGGCAGGCGCCGTTGGTGCGGGCAAGTCGCCCTTTACCGCAGGGGTTTGCCCCATCAGCATCCGAACGATCGTAATCAGTTCTTCACGCATGTCCGTGCGTTTGGTGACACGATCCAGCATGCCATGATCCAGCAGGTATTCCGCGCGTTGGAACCCTTCGGGCAGTTTTTCGCGGATGGTCTGTTCGATCACACGCGCGCCTGCAAAGCCGATCAACGCATTTGGCTCGGCAATCTGGACGTCGCCAAGCATCGCATAGGACGCAGTCACGCCACCGGTGGTGGGGTGCGTCAGAACAACGATATAGGGCAGACCCTCTTCTTTCAGCATCTGCAGCGCGACGGTCGTGCGTGGCATCTGCATAAGGCTGAGGATACCCTCTTGCATCCGCGCGCCACCCGCGGCGGAAAACAGGACCAGCGGGCGCTTCATCTCGACTGCGCGTTCTGCGGCCGCAATGATTGCGTTGCCCACATACATGCCCATCGAGCCGCCCATGAAAGAGAAGTCCTGCGCAGCAGCAACAATCGGCGTGCGGCCGATTTCGCCTTCTGCTAC
>NZ_CAXREH010000035.1:0-6572 GCF_964229375.1 Cognatishimia sp. | reverse complement strand
TTTGGCGGCAATACCTGTGGGCCTGTGTTCAACGAATTCATGCAAGCGGCTGTCGAGAAATATGGCGGCGGTGCCTTCCGTGTTCCGGCCGGTGGCCAGTTTATCAACATCGACCGTTTCTCGGGCGCGCAGTTGTCACCTGAGGCTGAAGGCGAGAACGTGCAGGCAGAATATTTCCGCCTTGGCGAAGAGCCTGTCTTTGGCGTGGCCTTTGATGGCGGATTTGCGATGGGCTCTAACCTGCCGCTGTTTGACGAAGTCGACACCGAGGTTGTGACTGAGGTCATTACTTCGACCGGCGAAAGCACGGTGGTGTCGCCTGATGCCTCTTTCGGGACGCTCAGCTCAGGCGGCCTTTATTAACCAATTACCGCTAAGGATCGGGGCAGGGGCGCTTGCCCCTTTTTTGCTGCTGGTCTATCACGCAGAACAACCAAGATAGACAGGACAGTCCCATGCGCGCCGAGGTTCAAAATACCGTCACGGAGATCGAAAAATCCGTAGACCTGCTGAAACAGCGGCTGAACTGGGAAACCGCCGAATTCCGCCTGGAAGAGTTCAACGCGCGCGTCGAAGACCCGAACCTTTGGGACGACGCGGAGGCCGCGCAAAAACTGATGCGCGAGCGTCAGTTGCTGGTGGATGCCATCGATGGTGTGAAACAGATTCAGACCGACCTCTCTGACAACATTGAGTTGATTGAGTTGGGCGAGATGGAAGAAGACGACGAAGTCATCGCTGATGCCGAGAAGGCGATCATGGCGCTTGCGGAAACTGCCGCTGAGAAAGAGCTGGAAGCGCTCTTGGATGGGGAAGCGGACAGCAATGACACCTTCCTTGAGATCAACTCCGGCGCCGGTGGCACCGAAAGCTGTGACTGGGCGTCTATGCTGGCGCGGATGTATGTGCGGTGGGCAGAAAAGCGCGGCTATACTGTCGAGCTGCAATCCATGACTGCAGGCGAAGAGGCCGGTATCAAATCAGCGGCCTATAAGATTTCAGGTCACAATGCCTATGGCTGGCTGAAATCAGAAAGCGGCGTGCATCGCCTGGTGCGTATCTCTCCGTTTGACAGCGCGGCCAAGCGGCACACGTCTTTCAGCTCGGTCTGGGTTTATCCGGTGGTGGATGACAACATCGAGATCGAGGTGAACCCAGCGGATATTCGCATCGACACCTATCGTTCCTCGGGCGCGGGTGGTCAGCACGTGAACACAACGGATTCGGCAGTACGTATCACGCACATTCCAACCGGTATCGTTGTGACCAGCTCTGAGAAGTCGCAGCACCAGAACCGTGACATCGCCATGAAAGCGCTGAAATCGCGTCTCTATCAACAAGAGCTGGATCGCCGCAACGCGGCCATCAACGAGGCGCATGAAAGCACAGGGGATGCGGGCTGGGGCAACCAGATCCGCTCTTACGTTTTGCAGCCCTACCAGATGGTAAAAGACCTGCGCACGAACCACGAAACCTCTGACACTAAAGGTGTTCTGGATGGCGATCTGGACGGGTTTATGGCGGCGACACTGGCGTTGAATGTTTCGGGGAAATCCCGTGCGGATGCGCAGGCTGAGGATTAAAGCCTCTTGGGGCTTTGCCGCAAACCCGCTTTAATATGGGGCTCTGACCCAAACACACTTTTAAAATGGGGCTCTGCTCCAAGCACCCTTTCAATATGGGGCTCTGCCCCAAACCCCGGGATATTTCTGGCAAGAGAAAAACATGCCGTAAGGCATGAAAAAGGGCGCATAAGCGCCCGTTTTTGTTTCGAGATTTGTGTCTGTTAATGTGATCCGCGAGCAAGGGCAGCAACGCCCGTGCGCGCGACTTCGACCAAGCCCAGCGGGCGCATCAAATCGGCAAATGCGTCGATTTTTTCCGGCGCGCCTGTCAGTTCAAACACAAAGCTCTCGAGCGTGGTATCGACTACATTGGCGCGGAAGATATCTGCAAGACGCATGGCTTCGACGCGTTTCTCGCCCTCGCCAGCCACTTTGAAGAGGCCGAGTTCACGCTCAACCGAGGGGCCTTCGACGGTGAGGTCATGGACCTCATGCACAGGCACGATCCGGCCCAATTGCGCCTTGATCTGTTCGATGATCTGCGGCTTGCCTTTGGTGACGATCGTGATCCGCGAGGTGTGACCTGTGTGATCGACCTCGGCCACAGTCAGGCTTTCGATGTTATACCCGCGGCCCGAGAAAAGGCCGATGACGCGCGCCAGAACACCAGGCTCATTGGTTACGAGCACGGCCAGGGTGTGGGTTTCCTCGACGTCTGAAAACGTCGGACGCAGGTTATACGCCGAGTGACTTGTGGCACCTTTTTTGATTTTTAGAGCAGCCATATCCGTGCCTCCTTATACTAGAACCGCGCCGCCGGATTGGATGACGCCCTGGGTTTCGGCTTCGCCCAGAAGCATTTCGTTATGTGGCTTGCCCGACGGGATCATTGGGAAGCAGTTCTCGTGTTTTTCCACCAGACAGTCAAAGATCACTGGGCCGTCATGGGTGATCATTTCCATGATCGCGTCATCCAGATCGTCAGGATCGGAACAGAGGATGCCCTTGGCGCCAAAGGCCTCGGCGAGCTTGACGAAATCAGGCAGCGCTTCGGACCAGCTGTGGGAATAGCGTTCGCCGTGCAAAAGCTCTTGCCACTGGCGCACCATGCCCAGACGTTCGTTGTTCAGAATGAACTGTTTCACCGGTAGGCGGAACTGCACCGCGGTGCCCATCTCTTGCATGTTCATCAGCCATGACGCTTCGCCCGCGACGTTGATCACCAACGCGTCAGGATGCGCCATTTGCACGCCGATCGATGCCGGGAAGCCATAGCCCATGGTGCCCAGACCGCCCGATGTCATCCAGCGGTTCGGATCGTCAAAGGTCAGATACTGCGCGGCCCACATCTGGTGTTGACCGACCTCGGTGGTGATATAGCGGTCGTATTTTTTGGTCAGCTCTTCCAGTCGGACCAAAGCATGCTGCGGCTTGATCGTCTTGCCTTCTTGCTTGAAGTCCAGACATTTGATCGCGCGCCACTGATCGATCTGGGCCTGCCACTTGGCGACGGCCTCTTTGTTTGTCTTGCGCCCGCGCGATTTCCAAACCTTCAGGATATCCTCCAGAACGTGACCCACATCACCAACGATTGGGATGTCGACGCGGATCACCTTGTTGATCGAGCTTGGGTCGATATCGATATGGGCTTTCTTTGAATTGGGCGAGAAGGCCGAGATCAATCCGGTGATGCGGTCGTCAAACCGCGCGCCGACGTTGATCATCAGGTCACAGTCATGCATCGCCATGTTGGCCTCATAAAGGCCGTGCATGCCCAGCATGCCAATCCAGTTCTTGCCGGATCCGGGGTAGGCGCCCAAGCCCATCAGCGTGGACGTAATCGGGAACCCTGTGGAGTCGACCAGTTCGCGCAGCAACTGGCTGGCCGCCGGGCCAGAGTTGATGACGCCGCCGCCGGTATAGAAGATGGGACGCTCGGCGGATTCCATCAGTTCGACCAGCTGGGTGATCTCGGTGATATCGCCTTTAAGCTGCGGCTCGTAGTGCGAGGTGTTGATTTCCTGACGCGTTGTATATGTGCCGGTCGCGAACTGGGTGTCTTTTGGAATGTCGACCAGAACCGGACCCGGGCGACCAGAGCGTGCAACATGGAAGGCCTCGTGCAAGGTCGCGGACAGCTCGTCCGTGTCTTTGGCCAGCCAGTTGTGTTTGGTACAAGGACGGGTGATGCCAACCGTGTCGGCCTCTTGGAAGGCGTCAGAGCCGATCATGAAGGTCGGAACCTGACCGGACAGAACGATGATCGGAATAGAGTCGAGCAGGGCGTCGGTCAGGCCGGTCACGGCGTTGGTCGCGCCGGGGCCAGAGGTAACAAGTGCCACGCCGACTTTACCAGTTGAGCGGGCATAGCCCTCGGCTGCGTGCACCGCACCCTGCTCGTGACGCACCAGAATGTGCTTGATGTCATTCTGCTGAAAAATCTCGTCGTAAATCGGTAGGACGGCGCCACCTGGATATCCGAAGACTGTGTCCACGCCCTGATCTTTCAGAGCTTGAACTACCATTTTCGCGCCGGTCATCTGACGTGCCATCTTTTTCTCCGTTCACACCGTTTTCGGTTTCGTGCGTTAAGTACAAAAAAGCCCCCGAAGATTTTCGGGGGCGCATGGGTTCCAATATGGTGTCCGTTACCGGTCCATGCGCCTATTTCTCAAAATGACGACTAGAGCGTTCATTTGTCGGGGTCCTTCGTGTGTTCGCGGGCGACATTATGGCCGCTTGAAAGGGCCGTCAACCACGAAAGTTAAGAAAAATGGGAAATTTCAGAAATTAAATTACCGTTTTGTCGCCAATTTGGGTAATTTTCCGAAACATCTGCGGGTTGCTTGGGTAATTTATGCTTATCCGAGCTGCGATATTCGCGATTAATACCCGATTCCGGGCTCTTGCAACAGCCCGTGTTCCAACGCATAGCGTGTCAGGCCCGCTGTAGAAGAGATGCCCAGTTTCGCTTTGATGTTCTTGCGATGGGTTTCGACCGTGCGTACCGATATGTTCAAATCGCCTGCGACGTCCTTGTTGGATTTCCCCTGCGCAAGTTGCAACAGTACGGTTTGCTCGCGGCTGGTCAGTTGCTCGCGCACGTCGTTGTCTTGTGGCTCGAGCGAGAACTTTGCCCCGGTACACAGATATCTTTCGCCACGCATGACGGTATCGATGGCTGTTTTGATCTCTTCTGTCGGGACGTCTTTCAGCACATAGCCGCGCGCGCCGTGTTGCAGGGCGGTGGCGATGTACTCGGGGCTGTCATGCATCGAGAGGATCAGAATTCGGGTGTTGGGCGAGGTTTCCAACACCATTTCAGTTGCCGCCAGCCCACCGATGTCGGGCATGTTCAAATCCATCAGGACAACATCGGCAGAATGGGTCTTTAGATGCTCGATGACTTCGCGGCCATTAGAGAGGGTCGCAGACACCAAGATATCGTCATAGCTCTCTAGGATCGACTGGATGCCCTGTGCGACCATCGGGTGGTCATCGACGATCACGACGTTCGTTGCGCTCATGTATTGGCCTTTCGTTCGCTTGTCTCATTCTCGACGTTGGCGTTGAGCACCTGGGCGAGAGGGACTTCGGCCTCGATCACGGTGCCGCTCTTACTGGAGAGGACGCGTAATGTGCCGTTCAGTTGTTCGATACGTTCCTGCATGTTGCGCAAGCCTAGGCCAGTGGAGGGCTGGGATCTATCCCGCGATTGGCTAAAGCCGCAACCGTTGTCACTGATCCGCATGGTCGCGCCACGCTTGTGGCTGCGGACGTCCATTTTGACCTCTGTTGCGCCGGAATGTCGTTCGATGTTGGTTAATGCTTCTTGTGCAATGCGGTAGAGCGAAAACTTCGCGTCGGCATGCAGTCTGTTTCGAAACGGTACAGTATGAAATTCTGTTTTAATTCCAGTTCTTACGCTAAATTCTTCAGTCAAAGACTTAAGTGCAGGTCCAAGTCCTAGGTCATCGAGAACACCGGGTCGTAAGTCTCTGGAAATACGACGAACTTCTTGGATTGCGGTGGAAAGATGCTCCATGCCGGTATCAAGCGACTCTCCTGCCTTCTGATCGCCCCTTGCAAGGCGGCGGCGGGCGGCATCCAGCGCATAGCGCACCCCGACAAGGATCTGCGAGATACCGTCGTGCAGCTCGCGGGCGACACGTCCGCGCTCTTCTTCCTGGGCGTCAAACACACGCTGCGTCAGTGCCTTGAGTTTGACGTCAGCCAGACGGCGCTCGCGGATATTCAAGGTTAAACCCGAGCCAAACACCAATAAAACAGCAGCCAGAGCGATCCCGAGGATGTAGTAGAATGTCCGGCGGATCCGCTCTTCCACCCCCGCGCGGGCCGCGGCAACGGTGGCTTGGATGTCGTCGATGAAGATACCGGTGCCAACAGCCCAGCGCCAATCCTGAAGGCCGATGACATAAGACACCATCGTCGCGGTCTCTCCTGTCGAGGGCTTGGGCCAGTCGAACGTGTGATAGCCGCCACCCGTCCTCGCCTTATGGATTAAGACATCGGTGATTTCTGTTCCATTACGGTCACTTAACCCCGCCCAGTTCTTGTTGATGAGCTCGGTCTGTCTGGGGCTGACAAGGTTGGTGCCTTCGTAGTCGAACACAAAGAAATAGCCGTCTTGGCCATAGATCATCGCGGACAAAACCTGAGTGACCTCAAGCATGGCTTCTTCGTTGTCGGGCAGGGCGGGGCCATAGATATTGCCAAAGGCGGTCCTTGCGATGGACAGATAGTTCTTTAGTTCGGCCTTTTTGGCTTCGATCAGCTGCACTTCCAGAGATTTGATTTCCTGTTCCGCCAAGGCGCGCGACTGGATCGTCACCAGTATGGAAATCGCGGCCACCGCGAGGATGAGCGGCAGGGTGGCAAGAAGGAAAAGCTGCTGCCCATAAGAGAGCCGGAAGAGGTTTAAGACGCGTGGCATGACGATTCGATGGCTGATTTTGCGTCAAGACCATAGCTTGAAACCCCATTGGC
>NZ_CAXREH010000034.1:0-6758 GCF_964229375.1 Cognatishimia sp. | reverse complement strand
CATGCAGCTCCCAGCCACATTCGCCCAGGTAAGACACCCGCAAGGCCCGCACCGAAGCCCCCGCCACATCACAGTCCTGCGCGGTCAGCCATTGCATCTGAGCCAGCTCGGGCAGCACGTCGGGCGCCTTAGGGCCCATGACGCCGATGACGGCGAAGTCTTCGGTGATGTTTTGGACTGTCACGTCGAAATCACCTGCAACCTGCTGCAGCAGATCAAAGTCGATCTGTTCGGCGGCCGCTGCCGAGGTGAGATAGGCATGATCGCCGCCAAGGCGCGTGACTGTGAATTCTGACAGAACGCCGCCCGTCGGGGTCAACGCGTGGGTCAATCCGATGCGGCCCGCATTGGGCGCGCGGTTGGCGCCCAGCGCTTCAAGAAAGGCCGTGACATCAGGGCCCGTCACATCGAATTTTGAAAACACAGACAAATCGGCCATCGCAACACGGTTGCTGGCTGCGTCGACCTCTGCTGCCACTGGCTTAAACCAGTTGGCGCGGCGGAAGGTTTCATCCGCGACGACGCCCGGTGTGTCCGAGAACCAATTGGGGCGTTCCCAGCCATAGGCTGCACCCATCACGGCTCCGCGCGCAACCATCAAGTCATGCAGCGGCGACAGGCGCAATCCCCGTCCAGCGGGGCGTTCTTCGTGCGGGTAATGCACCCCGAACTGCAGTCCGAAACATTCGATGGCCTTGGCGACACGATAGTCGCGATCGGCCCAGGAGCCAAAGCGGCGACTGTCTACGGCCAGCGCATCCATCGGCGGTGCACCATGGGTCATCCAATGCGCCAGGAACCAGCCCGCGCCGCCCCCTTCCATCACCCCCATGGATGAGCCTGTCAAAAGCCACGCGTTCTGCAGCCCATGCGCTGGACCAATCAGCGGGTTGGCGTCTGGGGTGAAGGTGATCGGCCCGTTGATCACCGACTTCACGCCACCGGTTTCCAACGCGGGGATCCGCTGCATGGCGGCCATGATGATATGCTCAACGGACTCCAGATCAGGCGGCATCAGATCTGCGCCAAACTCTGGCGGCACACCGTCAACCGACCAAACCTTTGCGGCCTTTTCATAGGGACCAAGGATCAGCCCGTCGCGTTCCTGACGCACATACCAGCTTTCTTCGGGGTCGCGGATGATCGGCAGCTCCGGTAAACCGTCTTTGATCCGCGATGACACGGCCTTAATGGTATCGGTCACAAGGTACTGATGCAGAACCGGCACCGACGGGATGTTCAGCCCCATCATATGACCGATTTCCCAACCCCATGTGCCTGCTGCATTGACCACATGAACGGTCTCGATGACCTCGGATGCTGTCTCGATCCGCCAATGCGACTGCTGGCGTTCAATCGCGGTGACCGGACAGTTTCGCAGAATGCGCGCACCGCCGCGACGGGCGACCTCTGCCATGGCATGCGTGGCCAAAGTGGGATCGACGTGGCCGTCATCAGGCTCATATATGCCGCCGATCAACCCATCGAGTTGCGCCAGAGGGAACAGCTCGGCGATCCGGTCTGGTGTCAGAATTTCCAAGGGATAGCCGGTGAAGTCCGACAGCCCCGCGACATGGCGAAACTCATCCATCCGGTCGGGGTTGCGTGTGATCCGCATCGCGCCAGAACGGTGAAACCCGCAATCCCGCCCGGTTTCCTGAGGCAGAATATCGCGATAGAGCCGCACCGACGTGGCTCGCAGTTCTTGAATTGTCGGGTTATGCGCGAAATGGGTGCACAGCCCAGCCGCATGCCACGTCGAGCCATGCGTCAGGTCGTTTTTCTCGACCAAAACCACGTCTGACCATCCGGCCTTAACCAGATGATACATCAGCGACACGCCCATCGCGCCACCACCGATAATGACAACCTGCGCTTTGATCATGCGCGCATCCTTTCGCCTGAGGGATCAAAGGGAGGGCGGAGCAGCGGTTGCGCGGCATAGTCCTGCCCGGCCACGCGGACGGTGAATTGCCGCGCGCAAGTCTGCGCCATGGTCTCGCCTTGTGGCACCGACACCATGGCAAAACACAGGTTCAACCCCGTGCGCGGCCCGCGCCCACCCGAGGTGGTCAAACCCACATGAATGCCGTCCTCAAAAACCGGCTCGTCATGCAGCATCAGGGCATCGCCATGCACCTGCATCAAAACCAGTCTTTGCCGCACGCCTTCTGCCTTTTGCCGCTTTAGCTCCGCTTTGCCCTGAAACTCTTTGGACCAGTCGATTGTAAACGCCAGCCCCGCCTCAAGGGGCGTAACCTCGGGGCCAAGCTCGTGCCCCCAGTGTTTGAAGCCTTTTTCCAGCCGACAGGCATCCACGGCAAAGTGGCCAAGCGGCGTCGCCCCGGCCCCCTGCAGCGCATCAAAAACCTGCGCGGCCTGAGCATTCGCAACTGTCAGCTCCCACCCAAGTTCTCCGACGAAACTCACACGGGTGGCCCGCAGGGGAACACCCGCAAACTCGACCTCTGCGGCGTGGCCAAAGGGGATGTCGGGCCATGGGCCAAACCCGTTCAGCAAGACTCTGCTGCCCGCGCCCATCACCCCAATCGTGCAATACGTCTCGGTCACATCACACAAGGCCACATCGCTGGGCAGGTATTTTCGCAGCACCTCCAGATCGCGAACGCGTGTCGCACCACCTGATATCAGATGAAACCGATCGTGGCTTAACCGCGTGATGGTCACATCCATCTCGATCCCGCCACGCGCGTTCAAAACCTGTGTATAGACCGCGCGGCCAATCGCGACATCCATTTGCGCGGTGGTCACACGATTAAGCGCATCCAGCGCGCCCTCACCCGAAAAATCCAGCTTGGTGAAGGGACTAAGATCGATCAGAGCTGTCCCCTGATCCATAACCGCCGCCTCGGCCTGTGCAAAGGACCACCATCCCTGATCGGCCACCGAATAGGCCTGCGCGGCTCCGTAGTACAGCCCGCGCTCCCATCCGGCGGTCACGCCGAAATGCGCCCCTGCCGCAGCCCAACGGTCGTGCAGCGCAGACGTACGCACCCCGCGACCCGCCTTGGGTTGTTTATAGGGCCAATGCAGCGCGAACAGATCGGCGATCGCCTCTTCCATGCGCGCGGCCATATGCGCGGGTGTTGCTGTGACGGGATCCACGCGGGCGACATCCACCTCCCACATGTCCATAGGAGGAACACCGTCGATCATCCAATCCGCCAAGGCCCGACCGATGCCTGCTGACGACATCACGCCAACGGAATTCATACCCGCCGCAACAAACAATCCGTCAACGGTGGTCTCTCCGACCAGGGGGCGCGTATCGGCGGTAAAGCTCTCCGGTCCGTTCATGAAATGCTGGATGCCCGCAGTCTCCAGGACCGGGAAAAGCGTGAGCGCGGCCTCCATGAATGGCGCGAACTGATCCCAATCCTCGGCCATCTCAAGGAAGGGGCGATCGCCCTCAGGACCATAGGCATTCCAGCATTTCGCGTTGGGTTCAAAGCCGCCGATCACCAGTTTTCCGGCATCTCCCTTCAGATAGATGCCGCGATCCAGATCTCGGATCACAGGAAAAGGGTTGGGCAGATCGGGGATCGGCTCGGTCACCACATACATATGCTCCACGGCCTGCAAAGGCAGCGCCACACCAGCGCTGGCGGCCAATTCGCGAGACCATGCACCAGTCGCAATGACGACTTGGTCGGCATCCATCTGGGTTCCGTCTGCAAGCGTCACACCAAGCGTGCGCCCACCGTCTTTGCGGATTTCCTGGACAGCGGTATTTTCCCGAATAACCACCCCGCGATCCCGCGCAGCTTTGGCATAGGCCATGCACAGATCGACCGGATTCACATTGGCGTCTTCGGGTACAAACAAGGCCCCTGCATGCTCGCGCAGATCCAGCTGCGGCAGAGGCAACTCGGAGGGATCAACCACGCGCGGTGTCAGCCCAAGCGTTTGGCCCAGACCCGCGATCCGGCGCAGTTCATCCAGACGTTCGGGCGCGCGGGCCAGCCAATAGCCGCTGGTCTGGCGATAGCCCGTCGACATGCCGGTTTCGGTCTCAAGCGCAGGAAATACCTCGAGCGCGGCCATGGCGAGGCGCGTCATATTCGGTGTGGCACGCAAGGGCCCCACGATCCCTGCCGCATGCCAAGACGTACCGGACGTCAGTTGATTGCGCTCGAGCACCGTGACGTCTTTGGCCCCTCGTTTGGCCAAATGATACGCAAGGCTCAGCCCGATGGCGCCGCCGCCGATGATAAGGATACGGGACATCAGAAATAGTTCCGATCCGGCTGTTCCGATTTACGGCGGGCAATGTAATCCTGCAACGCGCCGTCGATCTCGGGATCAAGCCCGGGATCTGCGTAAGACGCCAGCTGGTCTTTCCAGATGGCATTGGCCCGTGTCGCGGCATCTTTTTCGCCCGCAGCGCTCCAGTGCTCAAATGAGGTGTCGTCCGGAGTCCAGGGGCGAAACAGCGCTGACATAAAGTTGGCCTGTGTATGTTCGGACCCCAAGAAATGCTTCCCCGGTCCTGTCGCGGCAATCGCCTCCATCGCCTGGGCATTCTCGCTCATGTCGATGCCGTCAAAGAACCGCCCGATCTTGCCGCAGATGTCATGGTCCAGAATGGTTTTCTCAAAGGATGTTACCAGCCCGCCTTCCAGCCAGCCGGTGGCATGGTTGATCAGGTTGGCGCCCGCAAACATCGACATCATCAGCCCCCATGTGGCCTCTTGCTGGCTTTGGGCATCCGGAACTTTCGAGGCACTCAGCGTGCCCACCGTGTGCAGAGGCACGCCTAGACGACGCGCCAGTTGTCCTGCGGCCAGAACCATCAACCCGGCCTCTGGCGTGCCAAAGGTCGGGGCGCCGGATTTCATCGACATGGTCGATGCAAAGCTGCCCATCAGACAGGGTGTGCCGGGGTTGATAAGCTGGGTCAGGGCCATCGCCGCCATAGTTTCCGCCAGCACCTGCGCCAACGTGCCTGCGACGGTCGTGGGCGACATCGCCCCTGTCAGAACCCAAGGGGTACAGGCCACCGGCTGTCCAGCGCGGGCATAGGTCTTAAGCGCGCCGGACATATGGGAATCCATCACCAGCGGCGCATTGGTGTTTGAGACGCAATACAAGACGGCGTTTTCGGCAACAAAGTCCTCGCCAAACACGAGGCGCGCCATGTCGATTGCGTGGCCTGCGCGCTCGGCCCCTATGAAGGCGCCCATAAAAGCGCGGTCAGAATAGCGGATGTGGCCATAAAGCATATCCAGATGGCGCTTGTTGGCGGGTAAATCCACCGGCTCGCAGACAACGCCTCCGGAATGATGCAGCCACGGCAGCGTGTGGTGCAGCTTAACCAGATCAATGAAATCCTGATGCGACGCATACCGCCGCCCCCGATCCAGATCATGCACAAAAGGTGGCCCCCAAGAGGGGCACAACACGCTCGCGTCCCCGCCAAGTTGCACGTTGTTGGCCGGATTGCGCGCGTGCTGCACAAACTGCGCCGGCGCGGTCGCCGTGATGGTCTTGCGGCAAAACCCCGGCGCAAAGCGGACGCGCGATCCATCTATGTCGCAACCTGCCTCAGCAAAGATCTGTAAAATTTCGGGATCGTCCTGAAACTCCATTCCGGTTTCGGCCAGAATAATGTCCGCATTCGCTTCGATCTGCGCGAGCCCAGCTTCGCTGAGCACATTGAACGTCGACAATTTGCGCAGAATGAACGGCGCGCGGACCTCGGCTGCGGTGCTTGGGGTGGACGTCTTGCGTCTGCGAGAGGATCGGGTGCGCGTCATGCTGATCACGTTGCGCCAGCGCTTGACGGAAACCAAGAAAATCCTGCTAGTATAAAGTGAAATTATACTAAGGTTAGATATGCTGGACCGCCATAAACTGTCGCCAAGCCTGATGCGCTCGCTCGAAGTCTTTGTCGCTGTGGCCGAAACCGGCCAGATGCGCGCGGGCGCCAAACTGCTTGCCATGTCACAGCCGGCGGCCTCGCAACATATCACGGCGCTGGAAAAGGCATTCGGCACCACGCTGCTTGACCGCAGCACCCGCCCCGCGCGTCTGACGCATGCCGGTGCGCGTCTGCACGGCAAAGCCCTGAAGATCCTCGAAGCTCTTTCGGATATGGAAACCGAACTGCGTCACGTAGGCCAGAAACCCCTGTCGCTGCTGCGGGTTGGCATTCAGGCCTCGGTGGCCACAACCCTGACACCGTCGTTGATCGACATGGCGCAACGCGTTTTCGGCGTCGAGGACATCACCCTGCACGCAGGGCAAAGCGGCAACCACGAACACCTGCTGCGCACCAAACAGGCAGATCTGGCGATCACGTCAAATCCGTTTCTGGACATGGACGGGCTGGAACGGCACCACATTCTGACCGAACAATACCTGTTGGTCCTGCCGCAAACATATGACGGACCAACGGGCAGCCTCGAGGAAATCCAGACGCGACTGCCTCTGGTGCGGTTCGGAGACACCACGAACGCCGGACGCAACATTGCGCAACATCTGCGCCGTTTGCGGTTTGAACCTGACCGGGTCATTCAAGCGGACCGCTCGAGCATGGTGACCTCCTGTGTTTCGACAGGCCAGGGTTTTAGCCTGCTTACGCCGACCTTGCTGATTGACGGCTTGGTTGAAAACATGCGCTTGCAGATCAAGCCCCTACCCGTCTCGGGCCTTTCGCGCACCCTGACGGTGGTCGCCCGCAAAGACGAGCTTCAGCACCTGCCAAAAGCCGTCGCAGACCTGTGTCGGCAAACTCT
>NZ_CAXREH010000033.1:0-25381 GCF_964229375.1 Cognatishimia sp. | reverse complement strand
CGCGGCCATCTGCGGTCGAGAGCACCTCGACCGCCATTTCTGCAAGGGTCTTCGACATCACAGCGCTTTTGCGGCCTCCATGACCTCATCGACGTGACCCGGCACTTTTACTTTGCGCCAGACCTTTGCGATTTTACCTGTGCCATCGATCAGAAACGTAGAGCGTTCAATTCCCATGTAGGTCTTGCCGTACATGCTCTTTTCTTTCCAGACGCCATAGGCCTCGCATACGTCCGAGTCGACATCCGTCAACAGATCGACAGTCAGCCCCTGTTTCTCGACGAACTTGTGGTGGCTTTTCATATCGTCTTTAGACAGGCCAAAGACGTCAACGTTCAGCTCTGCAAACGCCTCTTTTAGCTCGCTGAACCCGATGGCTTCTTTTGTGCAGCCGGACGTGTTGTCGCGCGGATAGAAAAACAGCACGACAGCTTTGGGTTTTAGTCCAGACAAAGTGACATCTGTTCCACTGGTGCTGGGCAGGGTAAAGTCGGGCGCGTTCTCGCCGATCTCAGGCATGAGTTCTCCTTGGGCTTTCAGTTTGAAGCCTATATGGTAGTGCGCGGAGCGCTACAAGAAACCGATTGCCGCAATAAAAATAGCCAGATCCGAATTGTCTGAAACCTTGCCCACTTCTGATCCCGTCAAACCCAAGTCGCGCCTGCGGCGACTGACGGCGTGGGTGGTTGGTTTTTTTGCGGTCATCGGATTGGCGGTGCTGGCACTTGGCCTGACCTCGATGGGGCGGACCATTCAGCTGGCCCCCTGGGTGAATGCGCAATTGGTGACACAGCTGTCCAAAGCGGCACCTGGCGCGTCGGTTCGATTTGAGGGCGCAACCGTCCTGATCGAGGACGATCTGCATCCGCATGTGGTGTTTGAACGTCTTGATCTGGTGCCCGACGACGGCGGGCCGGTGATGTCATTCTCTGAGGTTGCTGCGTCCTTATCCTATCGGAAATTGCTGCAGGGGCAGATCGCCCCGCGCGAGATTCGCATGTCGGGCGTGGTTCTGCGCGCAACACGTCTGGATGAGGGCGATGTCGCGCTGGCAGTGGACAGCGGGCAGGGTGGTTCTGAACCGGCCACCTCTTTGTCGGATATCGAGCGGGAATTGGATCGTCTGCTGCAGACGTCTGAGTTTGAAAACCTGTCGCGTGTGTCGTTGGACGCGATCACCATTCAGTTTGACGATCAACGGGCAGGTCGCAGTTGGACCGTGGACGGTGGCAGCTTTCTTCTGACCCGCGATGGCAATGATCTGCGTATGACGACCAGCATCGCGTTGCTGGGGGGGCGGGATTACATCTCGACTTTGGAATTCAATTTTGAAACCGAACTCGGCGCGCCCGCCGCGCAGTTTGGTGTGAACTTCGAGGACGTGCCCTCGACAGATATCGCCTCGCAGTCACCGGCGCTGACTTGGCTGAGCATTATTGATGCGCCGATCTCGGGTGCGATGCGGTTTGAGATTGACGAAACCGGCGATCTTGGGCCCTTGAACGCGGCCCTTCGGATCAGCGAGGGCGTTGTTCAGCCCGGCGGCGTTGTGAGGCCTGTGCCGTTTAAGTCGGCGGGGACGCATTTTACCTATGACCCCACAACCGACGCCATCGCCTTTACCGAGCTGGTCGCGGACAGCGCATGGGGGCAGGCCCGCGCCGAAGGGGTCGCCTCTCTGCGCGATATGCAGGGCGGTCTTCCCAGCGAGCTGTGGGGGCAATTTCAGTTCAGCCAGCTTAGCGGCAATCCGGCCGGGCTGTTTGGCGCTCCGGTTTCTATTGACAAAGCACAGGCTGATTTCCGGCTGAACCTAGAGAATTTCACCATCGATGTCGGCGAGTTCTTGTTGGAAAGTGACGGGCAAGTCGCTGTGGCAAATGGGAAATTTGTACCTCTGGAAGAGGGCTGGCAGGTGCGCCTGAATGCGCGCACCGACAGGATCGATGTGCGCGAAGTGGTGCGGTGGTGGCCTGAAAACGCCAAACCCAAGACGCGTACATGGGTGGATGAAAACATTGTGGCGGGATCGCTGAGCAACGTGAATTTTGCCCTGCGTGGGGCGCCTGCGCAAAAGCCTGAGATCTATTTGGACTTTGCCTTTGACGACAGCGAAGTACGCTATGTAAAGACGCTGCCTCCGATCAAAAAGGCGCGTGGTCGCGTTGTTCTGGTGGACAATCGCTTTGTCGTCACCGCAGACGCCGGAGAAGTTGCAACCGGCGCAGGTGGTGTTCTGGATGCCACCGGCACAAGCTTTGTCATACCTGACACGCGTATCAAGGCCGGGCCTGCGCAAGTGATGCTGAAGACCAAAGGCACGGTGACCTCTGCCCTCAGTTTGCTGGACTATGCGCCGCTGAGCGTTCTGTCCAAAGCAGGGTTGCCGGTGGACTTTGCAGAGGGTGAGGTCGAGGTCGAAGGCACCATTGATGTGCTTTTGAAGAAAGGTCTGAAGCCCGACGAAGTCGCGTTTGATATCGCGGCGACGGTGCAGAACGTGCGCACTAGCCATTTCGTGCCGGGCAAACAGATTGCCGCGCCCGAGCTTCAGATCAGTGCCACGTCACAGGCCGTTACCGTCAGTGGGCGGGGGCGCGTTGGAAGCGTGCCCATTCAGGCCACATGGTCCACGCAGTTGGGCGCGCAAAACGGTGGCAAGAGCCAGCTTTTGGGCTCTGTTGAACTTAGTGAACGCACTGTGGATGAGTTCAACCTTGGCCTGAGCGGAGAGATGCTGTCTGGCAAGGGCGAAGCTGCGATCCGAATGGATTTCCAAAAGGATAGCTTGCCGCAACTGGCGATCACCTCTGACTTGCGGGGGCTACGCATGGCGATCCCTGCTTTGGGCTGGCGCAAACCTCAGGACCGCGCCGCAGAACTGAGCCTGAAGGTGGAGCTTGATCAGCCCGTGCGTGTCACGGATCTGCGTTTGTCTGCGCGTGGTCTGGACGCACGCGGCAACATCACATTGCGCCCGGATGGGGGTATGGATGTGTTTTCGCTGTCGTCGCTGCGGGCCGGATCATGGTTCACCGGGTCTGCCAGATTGACCGGCCGTCCGGGACAAGAGGTTCCCGGTGTCGAGCTGACGTCCGGCACGCTTGATCTGCGCGAATTGCCGGAGGTTGGTAGCACGGGTGGGGGGCAAACGCCGATCCTCGCCAACCTCGACCGCGTTCGGGTGACTGACACGATTGATCTGACCAGTTTTGGCGGCTCGTTCCTTGCAGGTGGCGGCATGTTGGGAGAGTTCCGCGCCCGCGTGAACGGAGGGGCTGCGATCTCGGGATCTTTGACGCCGGTCGATGGGCGCAGCGCGATCCGCATTCTGTCGGCAGATGCAGGAAATGTGCTAAGGTCTGCCGAATTCCTGCGCAATGCCAGCGGCGGGTCTTTGCAACTGGATCTTAATCCATTGGGAGACGCGGAATTTGACGGGCTTGTGACCATCAACAACGTGCGCATTCAGGATGCGCCTGCTTTTGCGGAACTGCTGAACGCGGTCTCGGTGGTGGGGCTGATCGATCAGATGGCAGGGGACGGGATTTTGTTCACCGACGTTGAGTCGCGCTTCCGCATCGGCCAGCGACGCATCGTGATTTCACAAGGCAGCGCGGTAGGGCCGTCCATGGGGATCTCGGCGGACGGGTTTTACCACACCGACTCTCGCACCTTTGATATGCAAGGCGTCGTCTCGCCTATCTATGTGCTAAACGCGATCGGCCGACCTATCGCGCGCAAGGGCGAGGGGTTGTTTGGCTTCAACTATGGGCTGACCGGCCCTGTCGATGATTTGCGGATCTCTGTTAATCCACTCTCGGTCTTGACGCCGGGCATATTCCGGAACATTTTCCGCCGCCCGCCTCCGACGCTGGATGAGGCAAGCGAATAAGTTCGGAACCGACCCATGAAACTCTCTGATTTTGACTTTGACCTGCCCGAGCGGTTGATCGCCACACGCCCTGCGGTGCCGCGGTCCTCGGCGAAACTGCTGGTCTCGCGCGGCGGTGACATCACCGACAGTCAGGTAACCGAGCTTGCCAGTTTTCTCGAGCCCGGCGACCGCTTGGTGTTTAACGACACCAAAGTGATCCCGGCGCGGTTAACCGGCACACGTCTGCGCCAGTCCGCCCAAGGGGAAACCGAGGCAAAAATCGAAGTGACGCTGCTTGAGCCGCAGGGGGATGGCAGCTGGATGGCGTTGCTGAAGCCTTTGAAGAAGATTCACGAGGGCGAAGTCATTGTGTTCTCGGATGCGCTGAGCGCGCGTCTGATCGAGAAACGCGACGGGCAGGGGCTTTTGGCGTTTGATCTGACTGGCGCGCAGTTTGACGATGCGCTGGATCAAACCGGTGCTATGCCATTGCCACCTTATATTGCGGCCAAACGCGCGGCGGATGCGCAGGACAAGACCGACTACCAAACCGTCTTTGCCAAGAACGCAGGGGCCGTCGCGGCGCCAACCGCGTCGTTGCATTTTGACGATGGCGTTCTGGACAGCCTCAAGGCGCGCGGCGTCGACAGCAGCTTTGTCACGCTTCATGTTGGCGCGGGCACCTTTTTGCCGGTCAAGGTCGAGGACGTCACCAGCCACAAGATGCACGCCGAATGGGGCAAAGTCAGCGAGGCCGCCGCCGCAGACATTGCGGCCACCAAGGCACGCGGCGGACGGGTGATCCCTGTGGGCACGACCGCGCTGCGTCTGATTGAAAGTGCGGCGCGCGGCGGTGCGATTGCGCCGTGGGAGGGCGAGACGGACATCTTTATCTATCCGGGCTTTGAGTTCCATGTGGCCGACGCCCTGATGACAAATTTCCATTTGCCCAAGTCGACATTGATGATGCTGGTCTCGGCCCTTGCTGGACAGCAAAGGATCAAAGACGTCTATGCCCACGCCATCGCAAATGACTATCGCTTTTTCTCTTACGGAGACTCGTCGCTGCTGTTTCCCACCTAGGGCTGGGGCCTTGGCATTTTGCGGCGAAACGACATGAATTTTTGCCGCGTGTCGCGAATGACTACGTTCTTTTTGACCGACTCTGTTAGATTGGCCCTGTAAGGTTAGGAGTTGCCAATATGGGTCAGGTTTTTTCCAGCACATGGGCATTGATGCTCGGCATGTTGTTATTGATGGTCGGCAATGGTGTTCAGGGGTCTCTGCTGGGTATCCGCGGCGAGATTGAAGGCTTCTCTACGGTCGAAATGTCCTTTGTGATGTCGGCCTATTTCCTTGGTTTCCTTGGCGGATCGCGGCTTGCGCCAGAGATGATCCGCCGTGTTGGACACGTACGGGTCTTTGCCGCGCTGGGGTCTTTCATTTCGGCGGCGCTGATTATCTTTCCATGGTTGACGGACCCATGGGTTTGGATGTTCTGTCGCGCGGTCATCGGGTTTTGTTTTTGCGGCGTGTATGTCACCGCTGAAAGCTGGCTGAACAACGCGGCCACAAACGAGAACCGCGGCAAGACCCTGTCGCTTTATATGTATGCGCAGGTCACAGGCATCATTGCGGCGCAGGGTTTGCTGGTGGCCGCAGATCCGTCAGGCTTTGTTCTGTTTGTGATCCCGTCCATTCTGGTTTCCCTCTCATTCGCGCCAATCCTGTTGTCGATTTCCCCAACGCCCGCCTTTGAGAGCACGCACAACATGAAGCTGCGCGAGATCTTTAATGTCTCGCCACTTGGTGTCGTGGGGATGTTCGTGCTGGGCGGCGTGTTCTCGGCTCAGTTCGGGATGTCTGCGGTTTTCGGCAGTCAGGCGGGGCTGACGATCCCTGAAATCTCGCTGTTCATTGCGATGTTTTATGTTGGCTCGGTCGTCACACAGTACCCGATTGGCTGGTTTTCCGACAGGATGGACCGCCGTCTGGTGATCCTGATCGTTGCGGCGCTGGCTACGGCTGGCTCTGCGGTGGGGTTATTGTTTCCAGGAAGCTATACGTTGCTGTTGGTTGCGGCCTTTGTCGTAGGCGGCGCCACCAACCCGCTTTATTCGCTGTTGATTGCCCACACCAATGACTTTCTGTCGCGCGAAGACATGGCCTCGGCCTCGGCAGGTCTGTTGTTTGTGAATGGCTGCGGCGCGGTGCTTGGCCCGATTGCGATTGGTTGGCTGATGACCAATCTGGGCGCCCATGCTTACTTCTTATTTCTTGGGATCTTAACGGGAATCATGGCGGTCTACTCGATGTACCGGATGACAAAACGCGCAGCACCGTCTTCGGAAGAAACCGGCAGTTTCGCTCCGGTTTTGCCGACATCGACCTCTGTGGCGTTGGAAGCGGCGCAGGAATATGCCCAATTTTCCATCGATGAAGACTCTGAGACACAGAACGCGAGTTAAGTATCGCCTTTGTTGCATTTTGTGACTGTTAAGACTCAAATTTTTGTGAGTAACATTTTTATGACAAAAGCCCGCAACGCCCACGAGGACTACGCCGATGTCTACACCTGAAGAGGTCTTGAGTTTTTGGCTCGATGAATGTGAGCCAAAAGATTGGTATGTTGAAAATCCCGAGCTGGACGCGACCATACGCAGTCGTTTTGAACCAGTCTGGAACAAAGCAATGCAGGGGGGGCTTGGTCAGTGGATGGCCTATGCGTCTGGTTGCCTTGCCTATGTCATTCTAACAGATCAGTTCTCGCGCAATATGTTCCGCGGAACAGGCAAAGCCTTTGCCTCTGACTATGCGGCCCGCGCGGTTGCAAAGCAGGCCATTAGCAAAGGCTGGGATCTGCGGATTGATGAACCGGCGCGCCAGTTTTTCTATACGCCGCTGCTGCATTCGGAAAACCTCTGCGATCAGGAACGCTGTGTTCGTCTGATGAAAGAGCGCCTGAACATGGGCGATGGCAATCTGCTGCATGCCAAAGCGCATCGGGCGGTGATCCGCGAATTTGGCCGCTTCCCGTATCGCAACGAAGCATTGGGTCGCAAATCCACCGTTGCTGAACAGGCCTATGTGGCCAAAGGCGGATATGGGTTTACGGTTCAGGGCCTGCAGGCTCAGGCCGCGTAAGACTCTTATAGATTTTCAAAACACTGCTCGGCCGCGCAAGTAAATTGCGTGGCCGAAAGTGCGTTGCACTTCCCGTCAAGAGAACTAATCTCGGGGTCAAACCAATGGGAGGGCAGCATGGCGGCCAAGACGTTCGATGTCATTGTAATTGGGGCGGGCCCCGGCGGATATGTAGCAGCCATTCGTGCAGCACAGCTGGGACAGAAGGTTGCGGTGGTCGAACGCGAACATTTGGGCGGCATCTGTCTGAACTGGGGCTGTATCCCAACCAAGGCGATGTTGCGCTCGGCCGAAGTGTTCCACCTGATGAACCACGCCAAGGATTATGGTCTTGCCGCAACCGGGGTCAGCTATGATCTGGATGCGGTCGTGAAACGCTCGCGCGGGGTGGCAAAACAGTTGACGGGCGGCGTGGGGCACCTGCTTAAGAAAAACAAAGTCACCGTCGTCATGGGCGAGGCGACGCTGCCGGCCAAAGGCAAAGTGTCGGTGAAGACCGATAAAGGTATCGAAGAGCTGGCGGCCAAACACATCATCCTGGCTACCGGCGCCCGTGCGCGCGAGTTGCCAGGGCTTGAGGCCGACGGTGATCTGGTCTGGACCTATAAACACGCGCTACAGCCGGTGCGGATGCCGAAAAAGCTGTTGGTGATCGGATCCGGTGCGATCGGTATCGAATTTGCAAGCTTCTACAATACGCTCGGCGCGGATACGACCGTCGTCGAAGTCATGGATCGCGTACTGCCTGTCGAAGACGCCGAGATTTCGGCCTTTGCCAAGAAAGCCTTTGTGAAACAGGGCATGACCATCATGGAAAAAGCCATGGTCAAACAGCTTGATCGCGGCAAGGGCAAGGTCACGGCCCATATCGAGACCGGTGGAAAGGTCGAGACACATGACTTTGACACGGTGATTTCCGCCGTGGGGATCGTGGGCAATACCGAAGGGCTTGGCCTTGAGGCGCTTGGGGTCAAGGTGGACCGCACACATGTGATTACAGATGAGTACTGCCGCACCGGTGTTGATGGGCTTTATGCCATCGGCGACATCGCAGGCGCGCCCTGGCTGGCCCACAAAGCCAGCCACGAGGGTGTTATGGTGGCCGAAATGATCGCCGGAGGGCATCCACACCCGGTGAAACCCGAAAGCATTGCTGGCTGTACCTATTGCCATCCACAGGTCGCCTCGGTTGGTCTGACCGAAGCGAAGGCGAAAGAGGCAGGCTATGACATCAAGGTTGGCCGCTTCCCGTTCATCGGCAACGGCAAGGCCATCGCCTTGGGCGAGGCCGAGGGTATGGTGAAGACGGTGTTTGATGCCAAGACCGGTGAATTGCTGGGCGCGCATATGGTGGGCGCGGAGGTCACCGAGATGATTCAGGGCTATGTGGTGGGGCGTCAGCTTGAGACCACTGAAGAGGATCTGATGAACACGGTCTTCCCGCATCCAACCTTGTCAGAGATGATGCATGAGAGCGTTCTGGACGCTTATGGTCGTGCAATTCACATGTAGTGGCTGAATTCATACCTATAAAAGTCTGAAAAACATACCAAGGGTGGAAATCACACCGTGCCAAGCCTTAACCGCATCGTCATGAACCGCCGAAGCCGGGCGATCCTGCGTGAGATCGGCACCGAAGATCTTGATATTGCAGAGATTTCGGGTCAGTGGGGCAAAAACCTTCCGGCGCGGTCATATGTGCAATACATGCATCGTGACCATGACATCTGCAAAGGTCCGGTGGCCTATGCGGATGGCACGGTTCTGAAATACGATCTGATCCTGGCCAATCAGGTCTGGGAGCATCTGGACCGCCCCTATAAGGCCACGCAGCACGTGCTCGAGATGCTGCGCCCTGGCGGTTATTTTTGGCTGGCTGTGCCGTTTCACATCCCGTTTCATCCAGCACCACACGACTGCACCCGCTGGTCGCCGCGGGGATTGCGAAACTTTCTGATTGAATGCGGCTTTCCACCCGATGACATCAAAGCCGCAGGTTGGGGCAACCGCGCAGCGGCAGCCCGGAACCTGGAAGAGGTCTGGCCACCGGATTACGACAAGGACTCTGACATCCTAGAGAACGACCCGCAGTT
The DNA here is from genome assembly GCF_964229375.1 of Cognatishimia sp. GTDB lineage: Bacteria > Pseudomonadota > Alphaproteobacteria > Rhodobacterales > Rhodobacteraceae > Cognatishimia. The sequence continues at coordinate 16,267 of NZ_CAXREH010000033.1, read as the reverse complement.
CCCCATCGTAACCTGGGCGCTGGCGCGGAAGGCTTAGTCGAATTTTGGCTTGCACCAATAATGCGCTTGGCAAGGAACAGTTATTCGAAAGTCGTAACTGTTCTGGCGCTAAAAAATAGAAGGCAGAGCAACAATACGCATCCAGGAATCAATGGGTTAATCAAGGATGCGAGCATTTTCGGCACAATAAAAAATAGGAAAAACGAGATGACAGAAAATGCCAGATTTGGAAAAGGCGTTTTCGGAAGGAACTTCATTTTGTTTCAAACCCGAAGCGCTGACTTTATATCCTCGATGGCAGAGACCTGTTTGCTCGAAAGTTCGCCTTGAACAAGTTTCGCAAGAACGTCCTGAACCGTTGGATAGGACGCGCTGCCGTCGATCTTATAGAGCCGGCGAGCTAGCCTTGGAACGGCACTTTCTGCGCCATTGCACTGCGTCATCAACCACCTACCAAGAATTTCCATTTCCTCTGCTTCTTGCGGGGCGCATCTGAGTGTCGACACGACGGTGTCATGTAGTTGTTGTCGCTGCTCTGATGTCGGCAAGGTATCGAGCTCTATGAACGCTTGTCCAATGGCACAAATAGCAATGCGAGGGTCATCGATGCCCTCGACTGGATGGGCCGTCGTTTGCTTTCTAAATGCTAAGCGACGTGGCGCATTGCGCAGGGTCGTGGCTGCATCTGCAGCGACATCGATAGCTTCTCTTGGGTTGCTGCGAATCCAGAACCAAATCGCGCCGCCTACGGCTGTCAAAATCAGGATAAGAATGGGCATCTGAAACTCTTTACTCTGTGATGTCGTCATAGAGGCACAGGTCTTTGCTGTGGTCCAGTGGGTAAAATCTGATCTAACACTCTTGATGTTTCGATGCGCGGCAAGTCGCGCCCGCGAACCTCTGCCCTGTGCTCTGGTGACAAAAATTGACAGCAATGCGCTCGCAATCTCTTTGTTCACTAAATGTTCACATTTTCTACTTGGCGTTTTCCCGCGTGCGGACTATCTGTTGTTGCGTGGAACGTGGGGGCCAGAATGGCTGAGCTGAAGAACATCGAAGTGCGCGGTGCGCGCGAGCATAATCTGAAGTCTATCGACGTGGATATTCCGCGCGACAAGCTGGTGGTGATTACCGGATTGTCGGGGTCGGGTAAGTCGTCTTTGGCGTTTGATACGATCTATGCGGAGGGGCAGCGGCGCTATGTCGAAAGCCTTTCGGCCTATGCGCGCCAGTTCCTTGATATGATGGAAAAGCCCGATGTGGATCACATCGCGGGCCTGAGCCCTGCGATTTCGATTGAGCAGAAAACCACATCGAAAAACCCGCGCTCGACTGTGGGCACGGTGACCGAGATTTACGACTATATGCGGCTGTTGTTTGCCCGTGTCGGCACGCCGTATTCACCCGCAACAGGCCTGCCGATCGAGGCACAGCAGGTGCAGGATATGGTCGATCGCATCATGGGGCTTGAGGACGGCACCCGCGGCTATCTGCTGGCACCGATTGTGCGGGACCGTAAGGGCGAATACCGCAAAGAATTCCTCGAGCTGCGCAAGCAGGGCTTTCAACGTGTGAAGGTCGATGGCGCGTTCTATGAGTTGGACGAGCCGCCTACGCTGGACAAGAAATTCCGCCACGACATTGATGTGGTTGTGGACCGTCTGGTGGTACGCGAGGGCATGGAGACGCGGCTGGCGGACAGTCTGCGCACAGCGCTTGATCTGGCCGATGGCATCGCGATTTTGGAAACTGCGCCCAAGGACGCAGAGCCCGAGCGCATCACGTTTTCCGAGAATTTTGCCTGTCCTGTCAGTGGCTTCACCATTCCCGAGATCGAGCCGCGCCTGTTTTCCTTTAACGCGCCATTCGGGGCCTGTCCTGATTGTGATGGCCTTGGCAAAGAGCTGTTCTTTGACGAACGGCTCGTGGTGCCTGATGCGACTTTGAAAGTCTATGACGGTGCGCTTGCCCCGTGGCGGAAGGGCAAGTCGCCGTATTTCCTGCAAACCATCGAAGCGCTGGCCAAGCATTACGAGTTTGACAAGAACACGCCTTGGAAAGACCTTGCGCCGCATATTCAGCAGGTGTTCCTTTATGGGTCCGGCAACGAGGAAATCGACTTCCGTTATGACGAGGGCGGGCGTGTCTATCAGGTCAGCCGTGTGTTTGAGGGCGTCATTCCCAATATGGAACGGCGCTATCGCGAGACGGATTCAAACTGGATTCGCGAAGAGTTCGAACGCTATCAGAACAACCGTCCCTGTGGCACCTGTGAGGGCTATCGCCTGCGCCCTGAAGCGCTGGCGGTCAAGATTGCTGGTAATCATGTGGGGCAGGTGGTGGAACTGTCGATCCGCGAGGCCTTGGCCTGGATTGAGGACGTGCCAAACCATCTGACGCAGCAGCGTCAGGAAATCGCCCGCGCGATTGTCAAAGAGATCCGCGAGCGGCTGGGGTTCCTGAACAACGTTGGGTTGGAATATCTGACGCTGTCGCGCAACTCGGGCACATTGTCGGGTGGCGAGAGCCAGCGGATCCGTCTGGCCAGCCAGATTGGCTCAGGTCTGACCGGTGTGCTTTATGTTCTCGACGAGCCGTCCATTGGTCTGCACCAGCGCGACAATGATCGCCTGCTGGGCACGCTGAAAAACCTGCGCGATCAGGGCAACACAGTGATCGTGGTGGAACATGACGAAGAGGCGATCCGCGAGGCGGATTACGTCTTTGACATCGGTCCGGGCGCCGGGGTGCATGGCGGGCAGGTGGTCAGCCACGGCACGCCGCAAAAGATCCAGAAGGACAAGAAATCCATTACCGGCCAGTATCTTGCAGGCACCCGAGAGATCGCGGTGCCGCTGGAGCGGCGCGAAGGCAATGGCAAGTTCCTAAAGGTTGTGAATGCCACGGGCAACAACCTGAAGAATGTCACTGCCGAATTCCCGCTGGGCAAATTCGTTTGCGTGACCGGCGTTTCAGGTGGCGGGAAATCGACGCTGACGATTGAGACCCTGTTTAAGACTGCCTCGATGCGTCTGAACGGTGCACGCCAGACCCCTGCACCCTGTGAGACCATTCAGGGGCTTGAACATCTGGATAAAGTGATCGACATCGACCAGCGTCCGATCGGGCGCACGCCGCGGTCTAACCCTGCGACGTATACCGGTGCCTTTACCCCGATCCGGGATTGGTTTGCAGGACTGCCCGAGGCCAAGACTCGCGGCTATAAACCCGGCCGGTTTAGTTTCAACGTCAAAGGCGGTCGCTGTGAGGCCTGTCAGGGCGATGGTGTCATCAAGATCGAGATGCACTTTTTGCCCGACGTTTATGTCACCTGCGAAACCTGCAACGGCGCGCGGTACAATCGCGAGACGCTAGAGATCAAGTTCAAAGGCAAGTCCATTGCTGACGTGTTGGATATGACGGTCGAGGACGCGCAAGAATTCTTTAAGGCCGTGCCCAGCATTCGCGACAAGATGGATGCGCTGATGCGGGTGGGGCTTGGCTATATCAAGGTCGGCCAGCAGGCGACGACGCTCTCTGGCGGTGAAGCGCAGCGGGTGAAACTGTCTAAAGAGCTGGCGAAACGCTCGACGGGCCGCACGCTGTATATTCTGGATGAGCCAACCACCGGTCTGCATTTTGAGGATGTGCGCAAGCTGTTGGAAGTGCTGCATGAATTGGTGGATCAGGGCAATACGGTTGTGGTGATTGAACACAATCTGGACGTTGTGAAAACTGCGGATCATATCATCGACATCGGTCCCGAAGGCGGCGAAGGCGGCGGCACGATTGTGGCCGAAGGCACGCCCGAAGAAGTTGCCGAAGTCGAGGCCAGCCATACGGGGCGGTATCTGAAGCCGATGCTCAACGGCGCATTGGTGGCGGCTGAGTAGCGGCGCGATCTGACGGCCATGCAGAACGACCGGATCCACAGGCGGCAGTTTCTGGCAAGGGGTATGACCTCTGCGCTGGCGCTGTCTGTCTCTGGTGTGACGCTGGGTGGAGCAACCTGGGCGCCCACAGGCGCGCGCGCGCAAGGAGAGCCTCTGCGGGTGCATAATCTGGCGCTGGCGGTACAGCCGAAACAGCATATCGTCTGTCAGTCGGTGCAGGATGTACAGCGGGCTGTTCATGATCTGACAACACAGGGGCGCGCCTTTTCCGTCTATTCCAGCGGACATTGTTTCGCGGGGTTTTCCCTTCACAACGAGGCTGTCATCGACGTCAGCGGCATGGCGCAGATCGCGTTGGACGGCGATTTGGTCACGGCTGGGCCCGGAACACAGATCGGCGCGTTGATGCGCGTGCTTGGGGCAGAGGGACGCACGTTGCCCGCAGGCTTTTGTCAGACCGTGGCGTTGGGTGGTCATCTTGGTTGTGGCGGCATTGGGCACCTGAGCCGTGCGCAGGGCCTGCTCGCGGACCATCTGGTGGCCGCGCAAGTCGTAACGGCCACAGGCGAGGTCTTGCGTGTGAGCGAGGCTGAGCATCCTGATCTGTTCTGGGCCTTGCGCGGTGGCGGGCCGGGCAGCTTTGGCATCGTGACCGAAATGCAGTTCCGCACGATACCGGATTTTCAAGCGACGCATCTTTCAGCCCTTGTCAGACTGCCTCTCGCACAGGCCGCGCGGGTTGCGGCCGCTTGGCAGACCTGGTCGATGCAATTGCCAGATAGCGTGTCGACGACGTTTGATGCCAATTCGCCTGACTTTCAAAATATTCAGATGAATGTGACGGTTATCGCACATGAGGACTCGCCCGAATTGCGGGCCGCGATTGTGCAATTTATGGGGGCGGTGCCGTGGATAGAGGCTCCGCGTGTTACCCAAGGGGCCTATTCGGACTTGGCCGACGTGTTCTGGCCGCGAGACTATTACCCGACGGTGTCGATGGCCTATGCGTCTGCGTTTTCCCGAAACACAACGGCGCTGGATGTGTGGCAGGATGTGTTTGAGCAGATGACGAAACAGCAAGCGCCTCGGTTGCAGCTGTTTATAGAGCGTCTGGGCGGCGCGATGTCGTCTGTGGCTCCCGAGGCCACGGGCTTTGTTCATCGGGACGCAGATTTCATCTGGCAGTTTGAAGGCACGCTGAACCGGCTTCACAGCCAGGCGGCGCAGGAGCTGGCCGTGGACCGGTTTGCACAAGGCGTGCGGGCTGCGGACGGACAGGGGGCCTATGCGGGCTATCCCAATCCTCGTGATACCGATTGGGAAACGGCCTATTGGGGCATGAACTATCCACGTTTGCAGCGCGTCAAGCGCAGGTACGATCCCGCGAATGTGTTTAGTCACAGTCAGTCAATCAGACCCGCCTGACAAAAAAAGCCGGCCCAAAAGGGGCCGGCGATTTTGCACTATGTGACCGGGATCAGAAGCTGAATTCCCAGCGCATTTGCAGGCCTGTGTTAAAGACGTCAGACCGTGTTTTGCCATAGTCGATGTCGACCACCATATGGCCCGCACCGACTTGACCTGACACGCCAAGGCCCAAGCGGCCATAGACAAAGCTGTCAGTCGCAGCCAGCGTGGATTGGGTGGACTTGGCGTCCAGGCCCACGCGCATATGCGGGGTCAGACCCGAGTCTCCGAGCGGTTGCAGCGCTGTAATCTCGGCCCCCATGCTGACTGTATAGCTTGTGATGCTATTGGCCGCGACCGCGCCATAGGCTGGCTGGTTTTCCCGAAAGGCCACCAGATCAAAATAAGGCGCCACAAAAGGTGCACTTGGCAGGGCCTCGCCTGCAGCCGACAGACCAAGGGACCAACGTGTCGAGGTGAAGTTGCCTGCCGTCGTTTCATATTTTGGCCGCGCGAAGGTGACAAACCCATCGATGATCATCGTGTCTAGGCGGTGCGCAAAATAGGGGCCCACAGCGATCGATGTCTGTTCCGAAGAATTGGTGCCGTCAGACAGATCCATCCGTCCGACACCCAGCAAAACACCGACCAATGTGTCGTCGTCCAGCAACTTGTCCACGCCGCCCACAAAGTCGAGGGACGAGCCGGTCAAAGCGTTGGAATACTTTTGGTAATCGATAGATGCCCAGGCGTTCCAATCCGCGCCATTCAGCCCGGCGCCCTGCGTGGATACAAAGAGCGAGTTCCGCCCGACCTGATTGCCACCATTGCCAAAGCGTGTGTCCGCGTTGTCGCTTGCACCGCCAGACACTGCGTTCGTCTGACTTGCGCCGCCCAGTTCGCCGGTGGTTGTGCCGTCAGCGCTGGTTCCAGCAGAGCCGGTCGAGCAGGTATATGTGATCGAGCCATTCGCGTTGATCTCGACATACACGCTGCCGGTGGCTGTTGGTGCCAATGCGGCAGAGCCCCTAACAGCTGTCACAGTCAAAGACCCGTTCGCTGTATCACCAGTCGATGTGTATACGAGATCTTTTGAGCTGAGTGTGTGGGTCGCAAGTCTGGCCGTTCGTGCCCATGTAATTGTCGTGCCAACTTCCAATCCGTTGATCGTGAATCTTTCGCCTGTACTTGCAACAAACCCACTGCCGATGGATGCACAGGTTTGCCTTGTTGGGCTAACAGAGATTGAGCCTGCTAAAGTAGAGGTTGGCAGTATCACGGCCGCTGCCAGCATTAAAAATAAATTTCGCATTCTTACGTTTACCATTCGATCAAACATTTCCCGCAACACAGATACATCTTGGTGTGGCGTTGCGGAAAAAAATGTTGTGATCCGGCAGGCTTAGTGCGGATTATTTTTCGAGTGCTGCATTTTAGACAGCATTGAGCTGCTCACTCGGGATTGGTCGCCAGATAGGGGCGACCAAGGCGACGAAAAATCCGGTGTTCAAGATGCCATTCATCCACGCGCCCACGATCAACGAGCCCGCCGTATCCACCACATACCAACAGATAAGCGACGACAGGATCATACGGCGTCCGAGCACCGGATCCTTGGCATAGACATGGGTTGTGATCTGCCAAATGGCGACGCAGAACCCAAAGAAAATTCCAGCGGCGATTGCGGTCAGAACCTCTTCGGTGTCGCGGCTTAAGCTTTGTGCGCCGTCCAGCGGCATATGCACAAGGTCAAGGAACAGGCTCATGACATCGCGCAGGCCCGTAAAGAGGCTGGCGAACATGAACAGGGCGAACCCTGCGCTGATGAGGATTGTGATCTTTAGAGATCGAATACGGGCGTCATGGGTCATTTTGAGCTCCTTTTTGTAGGGGTGCCCTGTTGTGGCGCCGGTGTGGTGTGCAAAACAATTACCTTGCAGGTAAGTGAAATCGCGCAGGGCTCTGTTAGGGTGGGTCAAAAGGAGACCCCGGATGGATCAGAACTTTGGCACCGTGTTGAAAGAGTGGCGGCAGATCCGGCGCATGAGCCAGTTGGATCTGGCCAGCGAAGCGGGCGTTTCGGCGCGTCATCTGTCCTTTCTGGAAACCGGACGATCGCAGGCCAGTCGCGGCATGGCCCTGCGTTTGTCCGAAGTGCTGCAAATGCCTTTGTCAGAAAGCAACCGATTGCTGACCGCGGGCGGTTTGGCCCCGGCTTATGGACAGCGCGCGGCGGCTGATGCCGAGCTTGCGCCGCTGGAAACGGCTATGCGCTGGACGTTGGACAACCACGCGCCATATCCCGCAATGGCGCTGGATCGCCATTGGGTGCTGGTTGCATTAAACAAACCAGCGCAGATATTTCTGGGGCCAATGGGGTTGGGCCAGGGCGACAGTCTGATTGAGGCGATGCTGGATCGGGCCGACCTGCGCGCTGCGATCGAAAACATCGAAGAAGTGGATTATCAACTGCTATGCCGTTTGCGGGTAGAGCTGGCGCATCTGGGTAAGGATCCTGTTCTCAGCGATCTGGTGGCGCGGCTTTCGGCGCGGGTTGAGGGCTATGTGCCGCCTGCGCAAAGCCCGGTCATCATGGCCACACGCTATCGCATGGGCGACATGGTATTGTCTTTGTTTTCAACGATTTCCCAGTTTGGCGGCGTTGGTGAGATTGCCTATGCTGACATAAAAATCGAACAGCTTTTCCCCGCAGACGCCGCAACCCGCGAGATTCTTGTGGCTATGGCAGGCGGGTAAAAACGATTGTGCTCTTGAATGTAAATATGATTTACATATCTTCGCATTGCGAAGGTACGGGGAGCATTTAAGTGCGGAACTTTATTCTGGCCGCGGCCGTTGCGGGTATGGCAACTGGCGCTTTGGCCGATGAGAAAACATATAACCTTGATGATTTCGAAGATGTGTCCGTGTCCAGCGGTGTGACCGTCAAAATTGCGGGCGGCAGTGACTTTAGCGTGGTTGCAGAGGCAAAGCAGGGCGCCTTGTGGCGCTTGAAACTGCGTCAACGCGGAGACGAGCTCAAGATTTCGCGCCGTTCGTTTTGGGGCATCTGGAACCCGTGGCGGAATGATGAGTTTGAAGTGACAATCACCATGCCAATGCTGGAAAAGCTGGATCTGTCCGCCGGGGCTGACGTGACGGTCGTTAACGTGGTGACCAAAGATCTGGACGTAGATGTGTCATCGGGCGCATCGGCGCATCTGACTGGTATTGCCGCCGAGGAGGTCAGTCTGGATACCGCAAGCGGTGCCAGCCTGTGGGCTGCGGGGCAATGCGTTGAACTGGACGCCGAAGCGTCGTCAGGCTCGACTTTGGATGCCAGCGAGCTGCAATGTGCCGAAGCCAAGTTGGATGGCGCAAGCGGATCTGTGATCCGGGCTTGGGCCAGCACCTTGGCAGAGGTCGAAGGATCGTCTGGCGCTGCTTTGTATCTGGCAGGTGGCGCGACGCTGGAAGAGCTGGACCTGTCCAGCGGCGCAAGCCTTAGAGACCAGTAGGCGCGCTAGTCACGTCCACGTTTTTCAAAACGGGGCAGCATGGCTGAAAAATCCATGCCCAGACCGTCTTCTTGTTCGACAAACGTCGCATAAAGCTCGGTCGCGGCCTGACCCATCGGGGTGTCGGCATCCGCAGACTCTGCAGCTTGTTGTGACAAGCGCAAATCCTTCAGCATAAGATCCGCGGCAAAGCCCGGTTGATAGTCGTTGTCCGCAGGGCTTTGCGGCCCGACGCCGGGGGCAGGGCAGTAAGCGTTCATTGTCCAGCTATAGCCAGATGAGGTGGATACAACGTCAAACATTTTCTGACGATCCAGACCCAGTTTATCGGCCAAAGCAAAGGCTTCGCAGGTGGCAATCATCGTGACGCCCAAAATCATATTGTTGCAGATCTTGGCGGATTGGCCCGCGCCTGAGTCTCCGCAATGCACGGCCTTTTGACCCATGATATCAAAGAGCGGCGCGGCTTTGCCAAAGGCCGCCTCAGACCCACCCGCCATAAAGGTCAATGTCCCCGCCGATGCGCCTCCGATACCGCCAGACACAGGCGCGTCAACGGCCAAAAGGCCTGCAGTTTCAGCCTGTTGCGCGACGGCTTTGGCGCTGTCTACGTCGACGGTAGAGCAATCAACAAAGGCCGCGCCTTCGGACATGGCCGGAATGATATCCGCAGCAACGGCGCGCAGGATTTGACCGTTAGGGAGCATCGTGATGACTACGTCTGCCCCTTGCGCGGCGGCAATGGCGCTCTCTGCCATCGTGACACCGTCAATAGACACGTCCGCCATATCAAATCCGGTCACCTGATGTCCGGCTTTGGCGAGGTTGGCCGCCATTGGGCCGCCCATATTTCCCAGTCCGATAAAACCGATCTGCATAACGTGTCTCCTAGTCGAAATTTAACTTGTCTGCGCCAAGGGGCATCAGCATTTTTGTCACCATAGCCAAAGGTGGTTCATCCAGACCGTGCTGCCACTGTGGGCTGCGGTCTTTGTCGATGATAGCGGCACGGATACCCTCGATGAATTCGCCATGCTCGCCCGAGCGATAGGTAAAGCGGAACTCTTGCTCTAGCGCTGGTCTGATGGACTGAAACGCCCGCGCGCGGCGGACCAATTCCACCGTGCACGCCATGGACAATGGGGAATTGCGCCCCAGTGTTTTCAAGGTCTTGCTGGCGAATTCGCTCTCGTCGGATTTAAGCGAATTGACGATGTCCAGCAAAGTAGAGCCCGCGAAATGCGCGTTGATCGCGGAAAGGTGCGACGCAATTTTGCCGTCCGGCGCAGGCGTGGCCGCAGCGTCGATCAGACTGTGGTCGCCTGTCTCTTCGAGCTGCGCAATCAGCGCGGGCCAGTCAGTTTCGGGGATATAATAGTCCGCAAAGCCTGCGAATATCGCATCGCCAGCGTCAAGGCGCGCGGCGGTGAGGCCCAGATACTCACCAAGGTGATCCGGCGATTTGCCAAGGATATAGGTGCCGCCCACGTCGGGGATCAGGCCAATGGCGACCTCTGGCATGGAAATCTGGCAGGTGTCTCCTACGACGCGATGCGATCCGTGACACCCGACTCCAACACCGCCACCCATGGTGAAGCCCTGCAGAAACGATGCTACCGGTTTGGGAAATTCGAACATCTTGGCATTCATGCGATATTCGTCGCGCCAGAAGGTTCGCCCATAGTCGTAGTTGCCGGCCTTGGCGGTGTCATACATTTCCTGAATGTCACCGCCCGCACAGAAGGCCCGGTCACCCTCGGCATCGATGACCAGCATCTTGACCGCGTCGTCCTCTGCCCAGCCATCCAGCGCCTTCTCGATTTCAAGGCACATCTGATAGCTGAGCGCGTTCAATGCCTTGGGGCGGGTGAGGGTGATGCGGCCCGTTTGACCAACGGTGCGGATGTGGATGTCTGTCATGTCTGGCGATTAACCTGCGATCATCTGGCGTGAAATTATCAGTCGCATGATTTCATTCGTCCCTTCAAGGATTTGGTGAACCCTCAGATCCCGAACGATTTTTTCGATGCCATAATCCGCAAGATAGCCATAGCCACCGTGCAGTTGCAGACAGCCGTTGGCGACCTCGAAGGCGACGTCGGTCACCATCAGTTTGGCCATGGCACAGTGTTTGGTGGCGTCCGGGGCTTTGTTGTCCAGTTTCCAGGCGGCTTGGCGCAGGAACACCCGTGCGGCCTGAAGTTTGGTCTCATATTCTGCAAGCCGGAACTGTAGCGCCTGGAACTGGTCGATGGATTTGCCAAAGGCTTTGCGCTCGGACATGTAGTGCAGTGTCGCATCCAGCGCCGCTTGCGCGCCGCCCAAAGCCCCGGCAGAGATGTTCAGCCGCCCGCCATCAAGCCCCGCCATGGCATAGGAAAACCCTTGGCCCTCATCGCCGACAAGATTGTCTGCAGGCACCGTGCAGTCGTCAAACTGAACCTGCGCGGTCGGCTGGTTCAGCCAGCCCATCTTCTTTTCCAGCGCGCCAAACGACAGGCCTTGCGTGCCGTCTTCGACCACGACCGTCGAGATCCCCTTGGGGCCAGCGTCGCCGGTGCGGCACATCACGATATAGGCGTCTGAATACGAGCCACCGGAAATAAACGCCTTGGTGCCGTTCAGGACGTAATCTGCGTTGGTTTTGTCGGCGCGGGTTTTCAAGGCCGACGCGTCAGAGCCTGATCCGGGCTCTGTCAGACAATAGGAAAACACTTTGGTCATGCCGCAAAGGTCCGGCAACAACCGTTCCTTCAGCGCCTCTGACCCAAAGGAATTCAACATGCCGCCGCACATATTGTGGATCGACAGAAAGGATCCAACCGACGGGCAAGACATGGCAAGCGCCTCAAACACCAAGGTGCCATCAAGGCGCGACAGGCTAGAGCCGCCATAGGCTTCGTCCACGTATAGACCGCCAAAACCCAGCTCTGCCAGTTTGGGCCAAAGATCTTTGGGGATCGAGCCCGCGTCGTCCCAATCGCGCGCGTAGGGTGCGATATGCTCTTGGCCAAAACTTTTGGCCATGTCGAAAATCAGAGTTTGTTCTTCGGTCAGTGAGAAATCCATACGGGCCTACCATCGTCTAATTGAACTACTGTTCAAATGTAGAAACCTTGCAGAACTATGTCATGAGCGAAACAATCTAAATCCGTGGCGTTATTTTGACAAAAACGCCCCGAACACAGCGGCTTCGGGGCGTTTTTCACTCATGTCAAAAGTGGATTAGTCCATCGCTTTGAAGTTAAGCGCGACACCATCCTTGATACCAGAGAACCAGCGAGAGGTGACTTTCTTGGTTTTGGTATAGAATTTGAACGCGTCAGGGCCGTATTGATCCAGATCGCCAAAGCCAGACTTCTTCCAGCCGCCAAACGAGAAGTAAGACAGCGGCACAGGGATCGGGAAGTTCACGCCGACCATGCCCACGTTCACGCGGTTCACAAAGTCACGTGCCACGTCGCCGTCCGCGGTCTAGATCGCCGTGCCGTTGCCGTACTCGTTGTCGATCACAAGCTGCAGCGCGTCTTCATAGCTGTCTTCGCGCACCATCGACAGGACCGGGCCAAAGATCTCTTCTTTGTAGATGTCCATGTCCGGGGTCACTTCGTCAAACAGGGTCGGGCCAACGAAATAGCCGTCTTCATAGCCCTGGATCGACAGACCGCGACCGTCGGTCAGGATCTTTGCACCCTGTTCGACGCCGGATGTGATCAGACCTTCGATGCGCTCTTTGGATTGCGCGGTGATCACAGGACCAAAGTCAACATCATCGCCACCGGTATAAGGCGCGACTTTCAGGGCCTCGATCTTGGGCACCAGCTTTTCGATCAGCCGGTCCGCGGTTTCTTTGCCGACTGGAACCGCGACAGAAATCGCCATACAGCGTTCGCCAGCGGCGCCAAAGCCCGCACCAACCAGCGCGTCAGCGGCTTTGTCGATGTCCGCGTCTGGCATGATGATCATGTGGTTCTTTGCACCACCGAAACACTGCGCACGCTTGCCATTGGTCGCGGCGCGGCCATAGATGTATTGCGCAATCGGGGTAGAGCCCACAAAGCCAACCGCCTGAATTGTTTCATTGTCCAGAATGGCGTCGACGCATTCTTTGTCGCCATGCACGACCTGAACGATGCCGTCTGGCAGGCCTGCTTCTTTGAACAGCTCAACCAGGCGCATCGCGGTGTTCGGCGTGCGCTCGGATGGCTTGAGGATAACCGCGTTGCCCGCAGAGACCGCCGGAGACATTTTCCACAGTGGGATCATGGCTGGGAAGTTGAACGGCGTGATGCCCGCAACAACGCCCAGTGGCTGGCGGATCGAGTAAAGGTCGATGCCCGGACCCGCGTCGCCGGTGAACTCGCCTTTGTTCATGGCTGGCGCGCCCATGCACACCTCGACCACTTCCAGACCGCGTTGGATGTCGCCTTTGGCGTCTGGCAGGGTCTTGCCGTGCTCTTTGGACAGGATCTCGGCCAGCTCGTCCATATGCTCATCGATCAGAGCGCCGAACTTCATGAAGATACGCGCACGACGCTGTGGGTTTACCTGCGCCCATTCTTTCTGCGCGATCGCAGCTTTCTCGACGGCCGCGTCAAGTTCGTCTTTGCTGGCCAAAGGCACCTTGGAAATCACTTCGCCCGTTGCCGGGTTGCGCGCTTCGGCAAAGCGGCCAGAGGTTCCGGCGACCAGTTCGCCGTTAATCAGGTGGGAAATTTCTTGCATGGGGATCTCCATGATTGTGATCTAGGTCTGACCTGTGTTTACTCTTGCAAAAAACGTGTAAAAAGAGGAAATGTCACATTCATGTTTTGCAAAAATGCAAAGGTTCCGGATGGATCTGAAATGGGACGACCTGCGCGTGTTTCTGGCGGTTGCGCGCGACGAAAGCCTTAGCAAAGCGGGCAAACGGCTGCGGATTGACCCGGCGACTGTTGGGCGTCGGGTTGCGCGCCTTGAAGCCAGCTATGGTGCGCCGTTGTTTGGCAAATCCCCCACGGGGTATGCATTGACGGATCGCGGCGAGCGGCTGATGGAGCACGCAGTGCGGATCGAACAATCCGTGGAGGCCGCCAATGAAGAACTCAGCGGACATACCGAAGGCCTAACGGGGCAGGTGCGTGTCGGGGCGCCAGATGGGGCCGCGAATTTCCTGTTGCCGCAGGTCTGCGCCCAAATCGCGCGCGACAATCCAGAGTTGGAAATTCAGATTGTCGCGTTGCCGCGTGTGATCAACCTGTCCAAACGAGAGGCGGATTTTGTTGTTGCCGTCAGCCCACCGACGGCGGGGCGCCTTGTGGTGCAAAAGATCTCTGACTATCGCCTGAGCCTTGCGGCCTCTGACGCCTATTTGCAGGACAACCCCGCGATTGCCGGGCTGAATGATCTGTCTGAGCATATGTTGATCGGCTACATCTCGGATATGATCTTTGACAAGGAACTCGATTATCTGTCTGAAATCGGCATTGAAAAACCGGATCTGGCGTCAAATTCCGTATCGGTACAGTTGAACTGGATCAATCAGGGCGGGGGGCTTGGCTTTGTGCACGACTTTGCATTGCCTCTGTATCCGGCCGTGAAACGTGTTCTCGCAGATCAGGTGCGTCTGACGCGCAGCTTCTATCTGTTGCGCCATGAAGACGACAAAAGGCTAGAGCGGATGAACCGTTTTGCCGAGGCGCTTGGCTCGGGTCTGCGCCAAGAAATCGCGCGTCTTGAGGCACTTGCTTGACAATTGAGGCCTCAGAAACCACGCTGGAGTAACCAAAAGACATATTACGGAGGCCATTTGGATGCTCGTTCAGCAAATTCTTAAGTCTAAAGGTGATACTGGTGTTGTGACTGTAACCCCGGACACAGTGGTGCAGGACGCCGCAAAAATTCTAGCTGAAAAGAGTATCGGTACCGTCGTGATCTCGGCCTCTGGCAACACCGCAGATGGCATCCTGTCAGAGCGTGACATCGTCCGCGAACTGGCGCGCTGCGGCACGCCTTGCATGGAAGATACGGTGTCAAACCTGATGACCGCCAAGCCTGTGTGCTGTTCGCTTAACGACAGCGCCGATACCGTGCTGGCCAAGATGACCGAAGGCCGTTTTCGCCACATGCCGGTTGTCGAAAATGGCGAGATGGTCGGTCTGGTCACCTTGGGCGACGTGGTCAAAGCCCGTTTGTCCGAACTGGCCATGGAAAAAGACGCATTGCAGGGGATGATTATGGGGCACTAGCCCCATGGCGGCGCTCACATCCCGTAAAACTTCTGTATAGACGGATCAAAGGCTTGAAATTCGCCGCGCAATATTGTTGCGTGCGCCAAGTTAAGAATGGAGCACCCCATGCGCACAGGCCTCTACCCAGGAACCTTTGATCCGGTCACTCTTGGTCATATCGACATCATTCGCCGCGCGGCGGTTTTGGTGGATCGACTGGTGATCGGAGTCGCAATCAATCGCGACAAAGGTCCGCTGTTTTCTTTGGAAGAGCGCGTGGCGATGATCGAAGCGGAATGCGCCAAACTGTCGGACGAGACGGGCACAGAAATTGTCGCGCATCCCTTTGAAAACCTTCTGATTGATTGCGCCAAAGATGTGGGTGCGCAGATCATCGTGCGCGGTCTGCGGGCGGTGACGGACTTTGAATATGAATACCAGATGGTGGGCATGAACCGGGCGCTGGATGCCAGCATCGAAACCGTGTTCTTGATGGCCGATCTGAAACATCAGGCGATTGCATCGAAACTGGTGAAAGAGATCGCACGTCTGGATGGCGACATCAGCAAATTCGTGACGCCCGCTGTGCGTGACGCAGTTCTCGCCAAACTGGGATAAACCGCCACCATTTCCCCTTGCTTGTAGGTCCGGCACCATTAGGGTGTCGGCAGGATTTACGTGCGAAGAGGTTCCCGATGAGCGGTTTGCTGGCCCTTTTGGATGATGTAGCAGGGATCGCCAAAGTTGCGGCCTCGTCTTTGGATGATGTGGCGAGTCAGGCGCTGAAGGCGGGCTCTAAGGCCGCGGGCGCTGTGATTGATGATGCGGCGGTCACCCCAAAATATGTGGCAGGGTTTGAGGCCAGCCGAGAGCTGCCCATTATCTGGCGCATCGCGCGGGCGTCTTTTCGCAACAAGCTGTTGATATTGTTGCCGATTGGCCTGTTGCTGGCCAATTTTGCCCCATGGATGATCGCACCTTTGTTGATGCTGGGTGGGGCCTATCTGTGTTTTGAGGGCGCCGAGAAAATCTATCATTTGATCGTGCCGCACCATGACGACCACGAGGCCCCAAAAGAAGCGCCGGTGGATGCCGCCATGTTGGAAGAGCAACGCGCCTCGGGTGCTATCAAGACTGACTTTATCCTTTCGGCCGAGATCATGACGATTGCCTTGGCCGCCGTGCCTGCGAGCACCTTTTGGATGGAAGCCGCGACATTGGCGTTGGTGGCCATCGGCAT
>NZ_CAXREH010000032.1:0-7888 GCF_964229375.1 Cognatishimia sp. | reverse complement strand
CCCCGATCAGGACACCTTCCTTGGTATGTTGCGCACCGCCGGGTTTGAAAACGCGAAGTATCGCAATCTGAGCATGGGTATTGCGGCACTGCACTCCGGGTGGAAACTCTAGGTGCGCGGCCCACACAATATCTGGCGCCTCATCCGTACAGGCGCAACGCTGGAACGCACCGGCGCAATGGGCGTAGTGCTCGAGGCATTTGAAGCCCCCAAACCCCTGCGCATTCTGGCCCGAACGCTGGTCTGGCCGTTTCGTTGGATCGGCATCAAAGGCGATCCCAACATGCCGCCGGTGGTACGCGCGCTGACTGCTTTGGGGCCGGCCTATATTAAATTCGGTCAGGTGCTCAGCACGCGACCGGATGTGGTTGGCTCCGAAATGGCAACGCAGCTACGGGTTCTGCAAGATCGCCTGCCTGCCTTCTCTGTGGCCGAAGCTAAAGCTGCGATTGAGTCAGAGCTTGGGGCCTCGCCAGATGAGATCTTCTCCGAGTTTTCCGAACCGGTGGCTGCGGCCTCGATCGCGCAGGTTCACAAAGCGCGTCTGGCGGAAACGGGCGAGATTGTTGCGGTCAAAGTGCTGCGGCCGGGCATCGAACGGGCGTTTCGCAAAGACGTGGATGCCTTTTATTTCGCAGCGGACTTCATCGAGTTTGTCGCGCCCTTCTCGCGCCGTCTGCGCCCGCATGATGTGATTGAACATTTCGACGGCGTTGTGACAGGCGAGTTGGACCTGCGTCTTGAAAGCGCCTCGGCGAGCGAATTTGCGTCCAACACCGCGGGCGATGCTGGGTTTCAGGTGCCGGTGGTGCAGTGGGAATATTCTGCCCGTCGGGTCATGACCATGAGCTGGGCCGAAGGCGCCGCGATGGGGGACAATGATGCGCTGCGGGCGGCCGGTCACGATTTGCACGGGCTGGGCGCGCGCGTCCTGGAACTCTTCCTTAGCCACGCGCTGCGCGATGGCTATTTCCATGCGGACATGCACCAGGGCAACCTCAAGGTGGCAGCGAATGGGGATATCATCGCCTATGACTTCGGCATCATGGGGCATATCGATGAATACACGCGCAGGGTCTATGCCGAGATCCTTTTTGGCTTCATCCAGCGCGACTACAAACGCGTCGCCGAGGTGCATTTCGAAGCAGGCTATGTGCCTGCCGATCAAGACGTTGACGAATTCGCCCGCGCGCTGCGTGCTGTGGGCGAACCGATCTTTGGCATGGACGCCAGCAAGATCTCGATGGGGCGGTTGCTGAACTATCTGTTTGAGGTCACCGAACGCTTTGGCATGGAGACCCGCACCGAGCTGATCCTTTTGCAACGGACCATGGTCGTGGTCGAAGGCGTCGCGCGGTCGCTTGATCCATCCCTGAACATATGGGACGTCGCGAAACCGGTCGTCGGCGACTACATCCGCGATTCGGTCGGCCCCAAGGCTCTGGCGCGCGATCTTTGGAAAACCGCGCGGGTTTTGTCTCGCTTTGGGCCGCGTCTGCCGGGTCTCGTGGAATCGGCTCTGCTGAAACAGGTTGCCGAAAAACCGACGCCGCCGCGCAGGCTCTGGCCCTGGGTTGTGGGCAGTCTGAGTGTGGGCGCGGGCGTCGCCCTTTTTGCCACCTATCTGGTCACCAACGTCCTCTAAACAGCGAAAGCGTCCTCAGTATTCGGCGCTTTCATCTTGTCAAAAATACTCAAATCCAACAGACGCACAAAAAAGCCCCGACCAATGGCCGGGGCGTTTTGCGTTAAATCTTGGGGTCTATCAGTTGATCAGACCCGCGTGGCGCATGGCCGCGTCGATCTGCTCCTTGGTTCTGTCCAGCAGCCCTGTCAGAGGCGACCGCACCTCATCAGAGCACAGACCCAATTTGGACATGCCATATTTCGCGCCGACAAGACCGGGCTCGACAAAGATCGCGCGGTGCAGCGGCATCAGGCGATCCTGCAGGTCCAGGGCCTTGCCAAAGTCGCCTGCAAGCGTTGCCTCTTGGAACTCGGCGCACAGACGTGGCGCAACATTGGCGGTCACGGAAATGCATCCAACGCCACCATGGGCGTTAAAGCCCAGGGCCGAGCCATCTTCGCCGGACAGTTGGACAAAGTCCGCACCACACAACTCGCGTTGGTCGCTGACGCGGGCCACATCGCCTGTCGCGTCTTTCACACCAACAATCCGCGGCAGCTTTGCCAGCTCGCCCATGGTTTCCGGAGTCATGTCGATGATCGACCGGCCCGGGATGTTATAGATGATGATCGGCAGTTCGCAGCAATCGTGCAGCGCGCGGTAATGCGCCAGCAGGCCGCGTTGGGTTGGCTTGTTGTAGTATGGCGTGACCACAAGGCCCGCATCCGCGCCAGCTTTTTGCGCGAACTGCATGAAGCGTACAGCTTCGGCTGTGTTGTTTGATCCTGCACCCGCGATGACCGGAATGCGTCCAGCGGCCACTTTGACCACCTCTTCGATCACAGTCTCGTGCTCTTCGTGTGACAGTGTCGGGCTTTCACCGGTTGTGCCTACGGGCACCAGACCGTGCGAGCCTTCGCTGATATGCCACTCGACCAGCTTCTTGAGCGTATCTAAATCCAGCTCGCCGTTCGTGAACGGCGTGATGAGTGCAGGCATAGACCCTTTGAACATGACACGCTCCTTTGTTTTGCGATCTGGGCGGATTGCCCAATGACAGGCCGGAACTCGCCGACCCAAGTTGAATTTCGCGCGGACCCTAGCCGGAAGTGGCTGTGTTGCCAAGTTAGTGATTGGACGCTTGGCATTCCGCATCTATGTTTGCCCTATAACCCGCAGAGGGCAGGAAAACGCAAGACATGATCCGGCGGATTTGGGCAGTATTTTTGGTTTTCATCGTCAGCAGTGCAGCTTTGGCACAGCAAGCGGTGGATATTTCTCCGGTTATGAGCGCGATCAGGGCTCAGAACTGGTCCGAGGCGGCGCGCGTTGCACGCAGCTATGGGCCGGTCGCGCAAGACATCGTTGAATGGCACAGACTGCGGGCTGGCGAAGGCAGCTGGCGCGACGCGCAGGGTTTTCTGCGCCGACGCCCCGATTGGCCCGGCTTGCCTTTGTTGCGGCGCAAGCAAGAGCCGAACTTTGCAGATGCGCCAGCCGAAGCGGTCTTTCAGGTCTTTGCCCAAAGCGGCGCGCAAACCGCGGCAGGCGCCTTGGCTCTGGCGGACGCTCTGCGGGCGCGCGGGTTGCGCGACGAGGCCCATGCGACCGTGACGCAAGCCTGGCTGGAGCGCGCCATGAGCGACGAAGAGCACGCGGCCTATCTCGCGCGTTATGGCGACGTTCTGAAATCGCGGCATGTGGACCGGCTGGACGCTATGCTTTGGAAAGGGTGGCGCGACAATTCTCAGCGGATGTACCCTTTAGTGCCTGATGGCTGGCGAAAACTGGCAGCGGCGCGTCTTGCTCTGCGCGAGGATCGTACGGGTGTGGATGTGTTTATCGATGCGGTGCCAAGCCGTTTGGTTAATGATCCGGGACTGGCCTACGAGCGGTTTTTGTGGCGCGCGCGCAAAGGGCGCAACGACGAGGCGATCGAGCTGATCTTGCAGCGCAGCTCTCAGCGTACGTTGGGCAATGCGGATGCTTGGGCCAGCCGCCGATTGTCTCTGGCCCGAACCGAGATGCGAGCGGGACGCGCGGCGCAGGCCTATCAAATTGCCAGCCAGCACGGATTGACCGACGGCAGCACCTTTGCGCAGCTTGAGTGGCTCGCAGGTTATATTGCGCTCAGGTATCTGAACGAAAACTGGCTGGCCTTGCAGCACTTCGTCTTCTTTGAACAGGCGGTTCAGACCCCGATTTCGCTGGCACGCGCCGGGTATTGGATCGGTCGCGCGTTTGAAGCGCTGGGGGATGAGGCATCCGCACAGCGCGCCTATGCCGGAGGTGGGGCCTATCAAACCACCTTCTATGGGCTGCTGGCTGCGGAAAAAGCGGGCTTGCCCATTGATCAGTCTTTGTCTGGGCGGTCCAGCGTCCCAAATTGGCGCGGCGCGGCTTTTGCGCGGTCTTCGGTTCATGAGGCGGCGATGCTGTTTTACGCCTCGGGCGAAGGGGCTTTGGCAGAGCGCTTCTGGGTGCATCTTGCTGAAACGCAGGATGTGCTAGAGATGGCGCAAATGGGGGCGATGGCGCTCGACCTGGGTGATCCGCATATCGCTGTGAAGCTGGGCAAGTATTTCGCAAGTCAGGGCATTGAAATCCACGCGCCCTATTATCCTTTGCATCCTCTGATGAATCGGACAGACCTTCCTGTGCCAACTGAACTGGCACTGGCCATCGCGCGACGCGAAAGCGAGTTTGACCCTTCGGTGATTTCGCACGCGAACGCTTATGGGCTGATGCAGATCCTGCCAAGCACGGCAAAGCTGGTCGCCGGTGCGCTTGGCGTGCGCTATGACAAGGCAAAACTGCTGAGCGATGCGGACTATAACGTGACTTTGGGCACCGCGTATTTGGATGGTCTCAGCGACGAGTTTGACGGCAATATCATCATGGTATCGGCA
Source organism: Cognatishimia sp. (assembly GCF_964229375.1). Taxonomy (GTDB): domain Bacteria; phylum Pseudomonadota; class Alphaproteobacteria; order Rhodobacterales; family Rhodobacteraceae; genus Cognatishimia. The sequence continues at coordinate 3,352 of NZ_CAXREH010000032.1, read as the reverse complement.
GGCTATAATGCGGGTCCGCGGCGCCCGTCTGCATGGATGGCGGAAATGGGGGATCCCCGACAGCCCGGTGGCCCGGACATCGTCGACTGGATCGAACATATCCCGTTCACCGAAACGCGGAACTATGTCATGCGGGTGTCCGAAAGCTTGCCAATCTATCGCGCGCGCTTGGGCAAGGCGCCCCTGCCAGTGCCATTCAGTCAAGAAATCAGCGGCCGGTCTTTGGCGAATTAGGTCAGGGATTGGGTCAGGATCATCACGCCCGACAACAGCAGCAAGGACAGAACCGCGCGTTTGAACCCTTTGGCCGTGACGCGGTCAAACATCCAAACTCCTGTAAGTGCCCCCAGTATGACGATGGGCATGGCAATCAGCGACAGGCGCAAGACCTCGGGTGTGATCTGGCCAAACAGCAGCATCGACACCGACGACAACGCCAGGATCGCCAGATTGAACGGCTGGTACCGAGCGCGTTGTTCGGCGGGCGACATGCCCAGCATTTGATACCACACAACAGGAAGTGCGCCCGACAGACCGGCCAGCCCACCCAAAATGCCGCCCAGAAATCCGATAATGCGGTCCCAGATCAGACCGGTTACACGAATTTGCGGCACGGACCGGCGCGCCATGAATTGCCAGAGCGTATAGGCGATCAGAAAGACTCCGACGACCAGCTTCACTTTGTCCGGTGCGCCAAAGGCGACAAGGGCCGTACCTAAAGGAATGCCCAGAATACCCGCCCAGATCAGGGGCCAGGCCTTGGGCCAGGATACGTGCTTTGCCAGTTTCGCTAATCCTGTCAGCTGGCCTGCTGTGGCGCTGAGCACCACCAGCGGCGGGACCAGATGCACCGGCAAAGCGGCAAACCAGATCCCCGAGACCACAAGCGCAAAGCCGAATCCGGCAAAGCCGCTTATGAAGCCTCCGACAAAGGCCCCCAGAACAACGATTGCGATCAAGCTTGGATCCATAGGTTATTCCGCCGACAGCCGTTCGCGCCAAAGTGTGAACAGTCCGGCACCCACAACGATTGCGGCCCCAACCGCCACATTGATCCTAAGCGTTTCGCCAAACGCCAGTATGCCGATCGAGGCGGCAAACGGCAGTTGCAGATAGGCAAAGGGCTGCACCGCGCTGGCCTCGGCAAATTCATAGGTTTTGATCAGCAACCAGTGTCCCAGCACGCCACTGCAGCACAGAACACCCATCCAGATCAGGTGGTGTGCGGTCATGGTTTCCCAGTGAAATACGCCGACGGCAGTCATCACCACGCCGCCAACGACTCCGGTATAGAAAAAGCTGGTCATAGAGGTGTCTTCGCGTGCGACATAGCGCGTCGCCAGCCCATAGACGGCAAACATCGCAGCCCCAAGCAGCGGAATTGCCGCCAGCGGGGAAAATACGCCCGCGCCGGGTTGCAAAATAATGAGGACCCCGATCAGTCCTGCGCCGATGGCGGCCCATCGCCGCCAGCCGACTTTCTCGCCCAGAATGGGCCCTGACAGGGCGGCAATCATCAGCGGATAGCACACAAAAATCGCATGGGTCTCCGTCAGACCAAGCAGTGTGAAGGCCACCACAGTCACAATGATTTCCAGCGCCAACAACGCGCCTCGAAAGACCTGAAGCAGCGGGAACTTGGTGCGCGAGACCACGCGAATGCCTCCGCTGCGCTGGGCGAGGACCAACACAAAGGCGGCAAAGAACCAATAGCGGATCATGACGACCAGATAGACGTTGTATTCATCCGCAAGGAACCGCGAAATCCCGTCCTGCAGCGCAAAGACCAATGTGGTGAGGCACATCAGCAAGATACCCAGCCGGTTTGAGGACTGTGACATCGCCTTACCCCTTCACGCCGACGGTCATGTGACGTTTGCGCCCATATCCGGGTATGCGCGAAATTGAAAAGCCCGCCTCTTCAAGGCCGCGGCGCACGAAACCGGCCGCCGTATAGGTCGCGCAGGTGCCGCCAGAAACCGTGCGTGCGCCGACATCGCACATCAAACGCGCATCCCACAGCTCTGGGTTTTTGGCGGGCGAAAACCCGTCCAGAAACCACGCATCCGCAAGCCACTCCTGCTTTGCCAGCGTGGTGCGGGCGTCGCCCAGAATGACTCTGGCCGAGATGCCTTGCAGGGTCGCAAGCGAGGGGTCTTCTTCCCAGGCTTGCGTCAGCCGCGTGGCATAGGGCGCGAGATCGGGAAAGGCTTCGTGGGCTCTTCGCATTTCGCTGGCGCTCATCGGGAACGCCTCAAAGCTTGTGAAGCGCAACGTGCCGTTCATGCCAGCGGCGTCCCAAGCCTGCCATGTGGCCAACAGGTTGAGGCCGGATCCAAACCCCAGTTCAGCAATGTGAAATCCATCCGCAAACCGCGCAGGCAGATCGTTGCCCGCCAGAAAGACATGCCGGGTTTCGTTCAGCCCGTTTTCAAGGCTGAAATAGGGATCATCAAATCGCGTGGACACCGGAATAGTGCCATCGCGCCAGGTGAGCTCTGCACTCTGGTTGCTCATAACAGATTGCCTTAAAGAGAGGGACGCGCGGTCCGACGCGCAACATTGGCGCAGCTTGGGGTGATTTGGCAATGGCGGATGTGACGATCTATGGGGCGGGAATTTTCGGCCTGTCGGTGGCTTGGTCCTGCGTCACGCGTGGCGCGCGAGTTCAGGTGATCGATCCGTATGGCGTCGCGGCCGGATCATCCGGTGGGATCGTCGGCGCGCTGGCGCCACACACGCCTGAAAACTGGAACGACAAGAAAGAGTTTCAGTTTCAAAGCCTGATCATGGCCGAGGACTATTGGAAGGACATTTCCAGCGTCGCAGGGATGCCATCAGGCTATGCGCGCACCGGCCGTTTGCAGCCCATCGCGGATGCGCGCGCACAAGAGCTGGCCGAAGCCCGCCGCGAAGGTGCACGCAGACTGTGGCAGGGCAAGGCCGCTTGGGACATCAAAGAGGCCGCCGAATTTGACGGCTGGTGTCCGGAAAGTCCGACCGGTCTGGTCATCAAGGATACCCTGTCTGCGCGCATCCATCCCCGACAGGCCTGCGCTGCTCTTGCGGCGGCGGTGCGGGCCAAGGGGGGCGAAATTCTTAACGAAACACCGGACAACGGTCCGCGTGGATCGGTCGTTTGGGCCACAGGCTGGCAGGGATTGGTGCAGATGTCCCAAGAGCTTGGGCGGCAAGTGGGTAACGGGGTCAAAGGGCAGGCGATCTTGTTAGAGTGTGATCGCGCAGAGCTGCCACAGCTGTTTGCCGACACGTTGCATATTATCCCGCACAGCGATGGAACAGTCGCCATTGGATCGACATCCGAGCGAGACTTTGACGATCCGACGTCGAC
>NZ_CAXREH010000031.1:0-7038 GCF_964229375.1 Cognatishimia sp. | reverse complement strand
TGCGTCCGGGGCGCCGCCCGTCGGGCATTGACGTCCGGTCGGGCGCGCCTGTCATTTGACATGTGATTATGGCGGAGACGAAGGGATTCGAACCCTCGATACCGTTTCCGGTATACTCCCTTAGCAGGGGAGCGCCTTCGACCACTCGGCCACGTCTCCGCTGACCCGTATATTGGGCCGGGCAGAGAGAGACAAGGCGCTTTTTGAAGAAATTGACACAAATTGCCGAACCCTGACGCGTCAGAAAGCCACTCGTTCAGGGCTCAAGCTCGACGACCCGAAAAAACAGGCCTGTCAGAGGGTTAGGTCGAAGAAACGGCTACTTTACCTTCTTATTAAAGGCGCCTTTGGCTTTGTCATAGGCGGCGTCGATGAGCGGCATGAGATACGTCAGCGTCTCGCGCGACGGGTTCAGGACTGCGACCCAGCTCATCCAGCCATAAACTGGATGTGGCGTCAGCTGGTTCAGCTGGGTGAAATCCCATGGACCGTCGATCGCGCAGCCTTTGGCGGGGCGCTTTGGTGGAGGGCCGAAGGCATCAAGAAACATCGGTTTTGACGTTCCGATATTCAGGCGGAACACGCCCTCTCGGTTCAAATCAGACGCTTTGTCGTTGTCGCCGTCCTTCTGTTTGACGGTCGCAAAATAGACCCCGCGTGGCAGGCGATTGCCCGGGTTATAAAAGACAGAAGTCTCGCCCCAGGCATCGACTGCGACCGTCCCTGGATAGCGATTAAGCAAGTCATCCAGAATAGACGACGGCGTTGGGGTGTGCAGCATGCGCAAATCTCCTGTTCAGAGCCAGTACATAGCCCATCCTTATGACAGAAACCTGCACCAGCCGCCTTACGACAATGCGCAGATCCGGTCCAGAAACAACGCTTTGACCTCGGCGCTTTGCACGGCCATCAATACCTGCGTGTCCGCGCGACTGTCGTCCGCCAGCACTGTTTCGCCAATGTGTTCGCCCTCGGTCACGACGGTCAGCGGCACGTTTTCGGGCGTAAACAGATGTGGATGTGTACAGGCAATGACCGCGGCCGGGTCATGCAGGCTGCATCCCTCGGTCATGCCGAAGGACTCATAGAACTTCAGATAGAAATGGCTCATGTCCTGCAGCATCCCGCCGAGATGCGGCGCAGCCGCGGCCATGGTGGCGAAGTCCTCTTTTGAGCAGAGGATCCGATGGGTCACATCCAGGCCGACCATCTCGATTTTGGCACCCGAGGCAAAGACCACCTCGGCGGCGTGGGGATCGTGATAGATATTGGCCTCGGCATAAGGCGTGATGTTGCCGCCCTCTTTGTATGAGCCGCCCATCAGCACGATGCGGTCCACATTTGAGGCAAACTCTGGGTCCAGTTGCATCGCCAGCGCGACGTTGGTCAGAGGGCCGATCGGGCACAGCACCAGCTCGCCTTTGTGGTCGCGCGCCATGCGCACCAGAAATTCTGCAGCACTTTCCGCAACCGCCTGCCCTTTTGGGGTTTCGGCCGGAATGTCCCCAAAGCCTTCTTCACCATGCACATGAGCGGATGGCTTAAACGGCGGCATCGCAAGCGGCGCGTCTGCCCCTTTGGCGACGGGCACATCCAGACCAGCGGCCTCTAGAAGGCGCAGCGCATTGCGTGTGGCGGTTTCGACCGTGACGTTTCCAAAGATCGCCGTCAGGCCGAGCAACTCGATGTCCGGCGCGGAAGCGGCATAGAAAATCGCCATCGCGTCGTCGATGCCGGGATCTGTGTCGATGATAATCTTGGTCATAACGGTCCTCTTGAATAAGCGAGCCATAATGTGGATAGCGCTAACGGAAACAAGCCCGAAATCGCCGCGCTTGCCTTTAAGACTTTCAAAATTTTCAAAAACCCCGAGCGGGATCAGGTGTTGAACAAGAAATGCATGACGTCGCCGTCCTGCACCACATAGGCCTTACCTTCGGCCCGCATTTTACCCGCCTCTTTCGCGCCCTGCTCGCCATTGCAGGCGATGTAGTCGTCATAGGCGATGGTTTCGGCACGAATGAAGCCGCGTTCAAAGTCGCCGTGAATGACACCGGCCGCCTGTGGCGCGAGCGTGCCGCGTTTGATGGTCCAGGCACGGGCCTCTTTCGGGCCGACAGTGAAATAGGTTTCCAACTGCAACAGGTCATGGCCCGCGCGGATCAGGCGGTCCAGTCCGGCCTCTTCCAGCCCCATTTCGCCTAGGAACATCTCGGCTTCTTCGGCCTCAAGCTGGCTGATCTCTTCTTCGATCTGCGCCGAAATAATCACATGGGTGTTGCCCTGTTTCGCGGCCATTTCAGCAACGGCTGCGGAATGCGCATTGCCTTCGGCTGCCTCGGATTCCCCGACATTGCAGACATAAAGCACAGGCTTGGTGGACAACAGCTGCAGACCCTTCCACAGTTTTTCATCCTCTGGCGCGATTTCGACAGTGCGTGCAGGGCGGTCGTGTTCAATCGCCTCCTGCGCCATAGCCAGCAAACGGTCCTGTTCTTTGGCCTCTTTGTCGTTGCCCTTCAGCTTGCGCACCAGACCCTGACGGCGTTTTTCAATGCTTTCCAGATCGGCCAGCATCAATTCGGTTTCGATGGTCTCGGCATCGGCAACAGGATCCACGCGGTCATCCACATGGGTCACATCGTCGTCGTCAAAGCAACGCAGCACATGGGCAATCGCGTCGGTTTCGCGAATATTGGCCAGGAATTGGTTGCCCAGCCCCTCGCCCTTAGAAGCGCCCTTCACCAGACCGGCGATGTCGACGAATGTCATGCGGGTCGGAATAATCTGTTTAGAGCTTGCGATTGCGGCCAATTTGTCCAGCCGATCATCAGGAACCGCGACGTCGCCGACGTTTGGCTCAATGGTACAGAACGGAAAGTTCGCCGCCTGTGCAGCTGCGGTCTTGGTCAGCGCGTTAAACGTGGTGGATTTGCCCACATTCGGCAGCCCTACGATCCCAACTTTAAAGCCCATTGCGGCCTCCTGTGATTTGCTCTGCCGCTCTTACTGAGTGTTTGGGAATGACGCAAGGTGGTGTTACCCTCTGACCATTGCGCCACAGGGGACCTTATTATGAGCTTTACACCATTTTTGTTTTTCGACGGAAACTGCGAAGAGGCGATGGATTTCTATGCCGATGTGCTTGGGGCGGATGAAGTCGTCAAAACCTCGTTCGGCGAGGCGCCCCCAGAGGCGGGTATGCCGCCAATCGCGCGGGTGATGTATTCACATATCCGGATTGGCGACCATATGCTGATGGCCTCGGATGTGCTTCCGGGTCAGGGCTATGCGCCGCAGGCTTCGGTCCATGTCACGCATTACGCCAAGGACGCAAAAGACGGGCGCGCGAAATTTGCCAGACTGGCCGAAGGCGGCGAGATCCTGATGGATTATCAGGAAACCTTCTTTGCCTATGGGTTTGGTACCTGCAAAGACCGGTTTGGCACACATTGGATGATTATGATTGCAAAGGAAGACGACTGATGCGGCAACAAAGCTTTGAAAAGTTCTACTACACAAAAGTCGGTCTGGGCGAAGGCTGCGGCTGTGCCGAGCGGGTCATCGACAACCACGAAATAGAGCGCATTCGTGCACAAATCAGCCTTGGCAAGACCCGTGGCCCCGGCCCTCTGCGTCGCATGATCTCGCGTCTTTTCGGCAGCAAAGCCGATACCACGTCCGCGAAGGATTGATTTCCCCAAAAACTTTAGGCAAACCGCTGGTCATAGAGCGGAGCACGGTCATCTTGTGGTAAGACCCTGCACCGGACCATGAAGGATCGCCCAATGACCGAACTCACAACGCGCATCGATGCGAAATTTGCAGAGCTGAAAGCCCAAGGCAAAAAAGCCTTTGTGTCCTATGTGATGGCAGGAGATCCGAACTATGAGACCTCGCTTGAGGTCGTCAAAGGGCTTCCGGCAGCGGGTGTGGACATCATCGAGTTGGGCCTGCCGTTCACCGATCCAATGGCAGACGGTCCAACGATTCAGCTGGCCGGCCAACGCGCGCTGGATCAGGGTATGACGCTGGAAACCACGCTGCAAATGGCGCGCGATTTCCGCAAAGACGACGACACCACACCGATCGTTCTGATGGGCTATTACAACCCGATCTACAATCGCGGCGTGGATCAATTCCTGAAAGACGCCAAAGACGCGGGCATCGACGGGTTGATCGTGGTCGACCTGCCCCCTGAAGAGGACGATGAACTCTGCATTCCGGCGCAAGCTGCAGGATTGAACTTTATCCGCCTTGCAACGCCAACCACCGATGAAAAGCGTCTGCCCAAAGTGCTGCAGAACACCTCTGGCTTTGTTTATTACGTGTCGATCACCGGCATCACCGGTGCCGCCGAGGCCCAAGCGACCAACGTTGGCCCCGAAGTCGAACGCATCAAGGCCTCAACAGACCTGCCCGTCATCGTCGGCTTTGGCATCAACTCGCCAGAAAAATCCGAAGCGATTGCATCGGTGTCTGACGGCGCGGTTGTCGGGTCGGCCATCGTGAAAATGGTCGCGGACGGCAAACCTGCGTCCGAGGTGCTGGCTTTTGTCAAAACCCTCGCCGACGGAGCGCATCGCGCCTGACCCCATGTCCCAAACCCCGACGCTGGAAACGGACCGATTGATCCTGCGCCCGATGTCGCTGGATGACTGGTCTGCCTACAAAAAGCTGATGGGGTCCGAGCGCGCACGCTATATGGGCGGCCCTTTTTCTGAACGCGACGCCTGGGGCATGTTTTGCCACGACGCCGGTCAATGGTCGCTGTTTGGGCACGGGGCGTTGATGATCGTCGAGAAATCCTCTGGCGCGGTGGCCGGACAGGTCGGGATAAACCACGGCCCGTTGTTTCCGGAAAAAGAGCTTGGCTGGATGCTTTATGATACCGCCGAGGGCAAAGGATTTGCCTTTGAAGCCGCCGTGCGTCTGCGTCAATGGGCGTTTGAGACTTTGGAGATCCCGGCGCTGGTCAGCTATATCGATCCCGATAACGCAAAATCTCAGCGCCTGGCGCAACGCCTTGGGGCGCAGCTGGATGCGGACGCGCCGCGCAGCGATCCCACGGATCTGGTCTATCGGCATCTTCGCCCTTAAGCGGCTGAAACACGTCTGAACCCCTTAAAATTTGATCCGAAACACCGGCAATTTGCCGGTTTTTGTCGTTTACACGCGCCCTACCCAATATTGGGGATTGAAGTTTACGCCCCAAATTGGCAAACAACCCTTACCAATTCAGAGAGTTTTGCCATGCCCGTCATCACCTGTATCGAGGATCTCAAACGCATCTACGAGGGTCGCGTCCCCCGGATGTTCTATGATTATGCCGAAAGCGGGAGCTATACAGAGCAGACGTTTCGCGAGAACACATCGGACTTCTCGGACATCTATCTGAAGCAACGTGTGGCCATCGACATGACCGGCCGCAGCACAGCAACCCAGATGATCGGCCAAGATGTCTCGATGCCGGTTGCTCTGGCCCCTGTTGGGCTGACCGGAATGCAATCAGCGGATGGCGAAATCAAAGCGGCGAAGGCCGCTGGCAAGTTCGGCGTGCCGTTCACGCTGTCAACGATGTCGATCTGCTCGATCGAGGACGTTGCCGAAAACACAGACAAGCCTTTCTGGATGCAGGTCTACACCCTGACCGACGATGATTTTATGCGTCGTCTGTTTGACCGCGCCAAGGATGCGAAATGTTCAGCCGCCGTGATTACCGTTGATCTTCAGATGCTTGGGCAACGCCATAAAGACCTGAAAAACGGCCTGTCCGCGCCACCCAAGCCGACCTTGAAGAACATCATCAACCTGTCAACCAAATGGCGCTGGGGCCTAGAGATGCTGGGCACAAAACGTCGCGGCTTTGGCAATATCATTGGCCACGCAAAGGGCGTTAACGATCCGGGATCTTTGTTTGAATGGACAGCCAAGAGCTTTGATCAGGCGCTGGACTGGGACCGCATCAAAGAGTTCCGCAAGATGTGGGATGGCCCGCTGATCATCAAAGGCATCATCGACCCGCGCGACGCGGTCAAGGCGCTGGATGTGGGGGCCGATGCGATCATCGTGTCTAACCACGGCGGGCGCCAGCTGGACGGAGCCCTTTCCGCAATCCGTGCCCTGCCCCCGATCATGGACGCGGTGGGCGACAAAATCGAAGTGCATCTGGACAGCGGTATCCGCTCTGGTCAGGACGTGTTAAAAGCCGTCGCGATGGGCGCCAAGGGCACCTATATCGGGCGCGCCTACATCTATGGCCTCGGCGCTATGGGAGAGGCGGGCGTGACCAAAGCGCTTGAGGTCATTCACAAGGAACTGGACGTTTCGATGGCCCTTGCCGGACGCCGCACAATCGAAGAAGTCGACAAAGACGTCCTGATGATACCCAAAGGGTTTTCGGGCGACTGGGTCTAAGCTTTCTTCTTTGACACTTTCTGAACTGCACGCGATAGTTTGACCACCTTTGGAAAGACCTCGCGTGCAGATCTACTTTGAACAAAACCTCGCTTTTCTTGCGGTGCCCAAAACCGGCAGCACGGCCTACGAGATGGCTTTGCGCGCGCAAGCAGACATTGTCTTTGCCAAACGCCGCAAACACATGACAGCAGGCCAGTTCAAACGCAGGATGGTGCCCTTTCTGGACGAATTCTACGACCTTAAACCCGAGGTCATGGCGATCATCCGCGACCCCATTGAACAGATCCGCAGTTGGTATCGCTATAGGGCGCGGCCGGTCGCCAAGGGGGGACGCAAAGACTGTCAGGATCTCAGGTTTGACGACTTCGTTAGGCTGACCATGCAGGATCCTCAGCCCCCCGCCGCCGCGATCGGGACGCAGCTTGGGTTTCTGTCGATGTTTGATGGCACCATCCCCGTGCATCATCTGTTTGCCTATGAACGCCAGATGACCGTACGGTCATTTTTGAACACACGCTTTGGCAAAGAGTTCACCTATCCGCTCAAGAACGTCTCGCCCGAGAAACCAACGCCGCTTTCACCCCAGGTCGAGGCCGAGCTGCGCGCGCATCGGGCCGA
>NZ_CAXREH010000030.1:0-28043 GCF_964229375.1 Cognatishimia sp. | reverse complement strand
CCGATCACCTATCTGCGTGTCTCTGTGACCGACAGATGCGATTTCCGTTGTGTCTATTGCATGGCCGAAGACATGACATTCCTGCCCAAGCGTGACCTGCTGACGCTGGAAGAACTGGACCGCATGTGCACGGCATTTGTGGACCTTGGGGTCGAGCAGCTGCGCATTACCGGCGGCGAGCCTCTGGTGCGTCGCGACATCATGACGTTCTTTAAGGGCATGTCGCGCCACTTGGACAGCGGCGCACTAAAAGAACTGACGCTGACGACCAACGGCTCGCAGCTGCACCGTTTTGCGGATGATCTGGCTGCATATGGCGTCAAACGCATCAACATTTCTTTAGACACAATCGTGCCCGAGAAATTTGCCGCGATCACCCGCTGGGGCAAACTGGACAACGTTCTGCGCGGAATCGATGCGGCGCAAAAGGCAGGTATCCGCGTCAAAATCAACGCCGTCGCCCTGAAAGACTTCAACGACAGTGAATTGCTTGCCATCACCGAATGGTGCAAAAGCCGCGACATGGATCTGACCTGGATCGAAGTCATGCCGATGGGCGATCTGGGCAATGAGGATCGACTGGGTCAATATTGGTCACTTGAAGATCTGCGCAGCCAGCTGGCGCAATCCTACACGCTGACCGAACTCAGCGAACGCACCGGCGGCCCTGCCCGCTATGTCCGCCTTGAAGAAACCGGGCAAAAGATCGGCTTTATCACGCCGCTGACCCATAACTTCTGCGAAAGCTGCAACCGCGTGCGCCTGACCTGCACAGGCCAGCTTTATATGTGCCTTGGCCAAGAAGACATGGTTGATCTGCGTGCGCCACTGCGGGCCTCGGAAAGCAACGGCCCTGTCAGCGACGCCATTCGTGACGCGATCAGCAAAAAGCCCAAGGGGCATGATTTTGACTATTCGCGCCAACGCATCGACGGTCAGATGTCCCGCCACATGAGCCACACCGGCGGATGAAGACAGACGCAGACGCGGCGCCGCTTCCAATGCTGTACCGGCTTTACACAGCCGGTGCTCAGATCGCGTCCCCTATTCTCGATCGCATGGCCCGCAAGAAACTGCAGCGGGCGGGCGTATCCAAAGCCCGATTGCATGAACGCGCAGGTGTGGCCAGCCAAGAGCGACCGCTAGGCAAACTCCTTTGGATCCATGCCGTTTCCGTGGGCGAAACCCTGTCGATCCTGGATGTGATCAAGGAACTGCGGCAGCAAGCCCCGCGTATGACGGTCCTGTTGACCACCACCACGACAACATCGGCAGAACTGGCCAGCAAGCGGCTGCCTGAGGGGTGTATTCACCAGTTTGCGCCCCTTGATACCCCAGCCGCTACAAAGCGGTTTCTGGATCACTGGCAACCAGACCTTGTGACCTTTGTGGAAAGCGAGATCTGGCCGCACCAAATCGCGTCAGTACATGATGCAGAGATCCCGCTGGCTTTGATCAACGCGCGCCTTTCGGAAAAGTCACTGATGTCTTGGGGCAAACGCGCCGATCTGGCCCGCGCCCTCTTTGGCCGGTTTTCACTGGTTCTATGTCAGACTGACCCGGTGCGCGACGGGCTACGCGCGTTTGTGCAAGAGCCATGGAAAGTCGTAACTTCTGGTGATCTCAAGAAATCTTCTGATCCCCTGCCCGTCAACGATCTGCAGAAAGCGCGGCTGGCACAAGCCATCGCCGAGCGCCCGTTCTGGCTCGCCAGCTCGACCCACGCAGGCGAAGAAGAGGCGATGAGTGCCGCGCACAAACACTTTGTGGCCCAGCACGCAGACGGGTTGATGATCCTGCTGCCTCGCCACCCGGAACGCGGGCCAGAGATTGCCGACATGCTGCGCACCGAGGGGTGGCGCGTCGCCATGCGCAGCAAGGATGAGGCGATCGCCCCCGACACGCAGATCTACCTGGCCGATACGCTTGGCGAGACCGGACTGTTCTACAGCCTGTCTACACTTGTGTTTATCGGCGGCTCATTTGTTCCCGTTGGTGGACATAACCCATATGAGCCCGCCCATATGGGCTGCGCCATTCTGCACGGTCCGCTCTATGCCAATTTCGCACAGGCCTATGCGGATATGGCCGAGCAAGAAGCCAGTATGGAAGTCGCCGATGCCGCGGCCTTGGGACAGGCCCTCTGTGCGCTTTGGGGCGATGATGAAGTCGCTTTGCTGCAAGCCAACGCAAAATTCTATATCGAGGCCAGCCGCAACATCCGCAAAGACGTCGCCGGCCACCTATTGGCGCTGATCGCCCCTTAGTGCAGCTTGGATTTGATCCGGCGGATCAGCATCCAGACCAGCCCGATGACCGGCAAGGTCAAACCAGCGATCAACATGGATTTTGACACGCCCAAGACCGACGCGAGTGGCATGAACAGATAACCAGCCAGCGACACGGCATAATAGCTGATGGCGACCACCGACAGCCCTTCGACCGTCTCTTGCAGCCGCAGCGCCATTTGCGCACGCTTATCCATGCTTGCAAGCAAGTCCTGATTTTGCTCAGACCGCGCCACATCGACCTTGGTCCGCAATAACTCGCTCGCGCGAATAGAGCGATCCGCCAACTGGTTCAGACGATCTTGTGTGGCCTCAATCGTCCGCATGGCCGGATCAAACCGGCGCATCATGAATTCACCAAAGCTTTGTCGAGACTTAAAGGGCGTCTCGCGCAACACCTCGATGCGCTGTTTCACCAAGGCGGAATAAGCTTTTGTCGCCCCAAACCGATAAGACGACCGCGCGATCGTGGCCTCTAACTCCTGAGAGATCGCAAGCAAGCCGTCCAGCGTCTTTTCAGGTTCTGCGGTGCCCGTCATCTCGTCCATTAGACGCGTGAGCTCGACCTCAATCTGCCCCGTGCGGCCTGACATCTCGCGGGCGCGGAAAAACCCAAGCATCGACATCGCTTTATAGGTTTCGATTTCGCAGATACGCTGCACAACACGGCCAATACGCCCCGGCCCACAGGATGCTTCCGGCAGAACCGCAAACCGCAAGTGGCCTGCCGGATCCACACGAAAATCTCCGGCAATCACAAGGGATTCATCCAACACCTGCCCGCAGGCCAGGCTCTCTGGCACAAACCAATCCCGCAGCATCTGTTGCACGCTGTCATCCGACGGCTTTTGCTCGACCCGCAGAATGGCAGAGGTCACGCGCACACCGGGTGCTTCTTGCAGCCAGTCATGCGGGAACACGTCAAAAGCCGCGGGATCAAAGGGGCGGTCATCTACCCCGTCTGAAAACACCGTATAGGTCACAAATTCTGTGTGTTGTTCCCACTTGATATTGTGCCGCCCAATGGCCCCCGAATAATGCGTCGCGCCCGGTTGCGGATGCGGAGCATCATAGCGATCCAGCAAAGAAATAAGGTGCGCGATATCCATCCCGCGATCCCGGCCTGCGGCTTGATCCTGCTTTTTGATCGCCAGAAACACGACCGTGGCCGGCGCGGTAAAAGAGGGAAAAGGACGCGCGTGCAATTCATTTGCAAGACGATAACGCAGAGGATGATCTTTGATCGGTGTCATGGGGGGCTCCATTTGGGGCCACCCTAGGCATCACAGCCCAAGCGTCAATGCATTTTTGTTTATTTTCAATGTGTTAAGTGAATGCAAAGGTATACAACGCCGGGCCAGCTTGGGTAAGGGCATGAAATATCGCACGAATATGTGCCCCTGCCCATTTTTGCACCAGCCGCAAAAAAGGGCGCCGTTGGGCGCCCTTTCTTCTTGGGTTGCGTGTGTTTTACTGGATCATGGTCAACAGCGTGTCCAGCGAGGCTTTTGCGTCGCCATAGAACATGCGGGTGTTTTCCTTGTAAAACAGCGGGTTTTCGATGCCCGAGTAGCCGGTGCCCTGCCCGCGTTTTGAGACAAACACCTGTTTCGCTTTCCAGCATTCCAGAACCGGCATGCCTGCGATGGGCGAGTTCGGATCCTCTTGAGCGGCCGGGTTCACGATGTCGTTGGAGCCGATGACAATTGCAACATCCGTTTCCGGGAAGTCGTCGTTGATCTCGTCCATCTCCATCACGATGTCATAGGGCACTTTGGCTTCCGCCAAGAGCACGTTCATGTGGCCTGGCAGACGTCCTGCAACCGGGTGGATCGCAAAGCGCACCTCTTTGCCCTTGGCGCGCAGACGACGGGTCAGCTCGGCCACATTCTGCTGCGCTTGTGCCACCGCCATGCCATAGCCCGGAATGATGATCACAGAGTCAGCCTCATCCAGCGCACTCGCAACGCCCTCGGCATCAATCGCGACCTGCTCGCCCTCGACTTCCATCGCAGGGCCCGCAGCACCGCCAAAGCCGCCAAGGATCACGCTCACAAAGGAGCGGTTCATCGCTTTACACATGATGTAGCTCAGGATCGCACCCGAAGAGCCCACCAGCGCGCCCACAACGATCAGCAGGTCGTTGCCAAGGCTGAAGCCAATCGCCGCTGCCGCCCAGCCGGAATAGCTGTTCAGCATCGAGACCACGACAGGCATATCCGCGCCGCCAATGCCCATGATCAGGTGATAGCCGATAAACAGCGCCATCAGGGTCAGGATATAAAGCGGCAGAACATCGCCAGAGTTCAGATACCAGATCAGCGAGCCCAGCGAGACCAGCGCCGCTGCCGCGTTCAGAACATGTCCGCCCGGCAGCTTGGTCGCCGCCGAGGTCACACGACCCGACAGCTTGCCATAGGCAATGACAGATCCCGTAAAGGTCACAGCCCCGATCCAGATGCCCAGGGCCGCTTCGACCCGCAGGATATTGATCTCGACCGCGTCTTTCTTGGCCAGAAGGGCTGCAAAGCCTTCAAGGGATTTCTTCTCGGCCGCATCCATGCCCATCACATTGATCAGCTCAAAATGCGCGTTAAAGCCCACAAAGACAGCCGCCAGACCGACCAGCGCGTGCATGCCGGCCACCAGTTCCGGCATCTGGGTCATCTCGACCTTGGAGGCCAGTTGATAGCCAATCAGACCACCCGCTGCGATCAGAACGATCGACAGCCACCATAGGCCTGCGCCCGGGCCGATCAGGGTTGCAAAGACCGCAAGCGCCATACCGACGATGCCATACCAGACCGCGCGTTTCGCGCTCTCTTGTCCGCTCAGACCACCCAGGGACAGGATGAACAGAACGGCTGCGACCACGTAAGCCGCTGTAGTAAAACCAAATTCCATTGATCTCTACTCCTTAGGATTTCTGGAACATGGCAAGCATGCGCCGTGTCACGAGAAAGCCGCCAAAGATGTTGATCCCGGCCATAAAGACCGAGGCAGCCGCAAGGATAATCACCAGAGCCGAGCTGGAGCCGATCTGCATCAGCGCCCCCAGAATGATGATCGACGAGATCGCATTGGTCACCGCCATCAGCGGCGTGTGCAGCGAATGGCTGACGTTCCAGATCACCTGGAAGCCCACAAAGACCGCCAGAACAAAGACGATGAAGTGCTGCATAAAGCTTGCAGGTGCCACAAGGCCCACACCCAGCATCAGCGCACCGCCAACCGCCAGCAGGGTCACCTGCTGTTTGGTCTGTGCTTTGAAGGCCGCCGCTTCTTCGGCGCGCAGCTCTTCCGGGGTCTTTTCCTTAACCTCGGGTTTCTTCTGCGCCGCAATCGCCGCCACTTTTGGTGGAGGTGGCGGGAAGGTGATCTCGCCTTCAAAGGTCACGGTCGCGCCGCGGATCACGTCGTCTTCCATGTCGTGGTGGACCTGACCGTCCTTCTCGGGCGTCAGATCGGCCATCATGTGACGGATGTTGGTCGCGTAAAGCGTCGAGGACTGCGCCGCCATTCGCGACGGGAAGTCGGTATAGCCGATGATCGTCACGCCATTGTCGGTCACGATCTTTTCGTCCGCCACGGTCAGCTTACAATTGCCGCCCTTCTCTGCCGCCAAGTCCACAATCACAGAGCCAGGCTTCATGGCTTTGACCATGTCTTCGGTCCAAAGCTCTGGCGCTTCGCGGTTCGGGATCAGCGCGGTGGTAATCACGATGTCGACCTCTGGCGCCAGTTCACGGAACTTGGCCAGCTGCGCTTCGCGGAACTCAGGCGAGGACACAGAGGCATAACCGCCCGTGGCCGCGCCGTCCTGCTGTTCTTCTTCAAAATCCAGATAGACGAATTCAGCGCCCATGGATTCAACCTGCTCGGCCACTTCTGGCCGTACGTCAAACGCCAGCGTGATCGCGCCCAGCGAGGTCGAGGTGCCAATCGCTGCCAGGCCTGCAACGCCCGCGCCCACAACCAGAACCTTGGCCGGAGGCACTTTGCCTGCCGCCGTGATCTGGCCTGTAAAGAAGCGCCCAAAATTGTTGCCCGCCTCAATCACCGCGCGATAGCCCGCGATATTGGCCATCGAGGACAGCGCATCCATTTTCTGCGCGCGCGAAATGCGTGGCACCATTTCCATCGCGATCACAGTCGCGCCCTTGGATTTGGCCAGCTCCATTCCAGCGTCATTGGCCGCCGGGTTAAAGAAGGAAATCAGCGTCTTGCCTTTGGTCAGCCGCTTCAGCTCGACCTCTTCTGGCTGACGCACCTTCGCGACAATATCACAGGCCTTCCATAGCGCTGCCGCCGTGCCGATTACCTCAACACCAGCCTCTTTATAAGCCGCATCCGAAAAACCAGCCGCAAGACCAGCACCCTTCTCAATGGCACACTCATACCCTAACTTCATCAGCTGTGAAGCCGACGCAGGCGTCATCGCAACACGCGACTCCCCCGCAAAGATCTCCTTCGGAGTTCCGATTTTCACGTCTCTTGTCTCCTCACCTAACGGTGCAATTTGCTTCTAAACCCAAGAACCGAGATCCGTTTACTTGCAAAACCTCAGTGCTACAAGGTTTTGAACAGGTGTTCCGGCGACTTGAGCGCGACCTCTGACACCCCGTGTGCGACCTACTGGCACACAAGAGCGACATAAAATGGCTGAGATCGCTGATCATTTTCAATGGTGATCCTAATATTGTTTCAATTTAAGACCTTGATCGCGCAATCAAATTTCAAGGCAAACAAAGTCATACTCAAACACAAAGGTATCTAAATGGGCGATAGAAAATGGGGGCGTCGCGTCAAATTGTCTTAGGCCGATTTTAACATCGGAGACGCGCGTTTTTCTGTGGACCAGGCCTGCACGGCTTGACCAAAGGCTTCAAACAGTGGGCGGCTTACGGGATCTTGGGCCGCGTTGTATTCCGGGTGCCATTGCACGGCCAGGGTAAAGCCGGGCGCATCTTTGACATAGATCGCCTCGGGCGTGCCGTCGGGCGCATGGCCATCAATCACCAGCGCATCGACTGGCGTTTTGATGCCTTGGCCATGCAGTGTGTTCGTCATAACGGACTGTGCGCCCATAACCTGATGAAACACGCCACCTTCTTGAAAGGTCACCTCATGGCGCAGGGCAAATTTTTCTTCCAACGTGCCATCAGGTGGCATCCGGTGGTTATCGCGCCCCGGAAGATCGCGGATCTCGGGGTAAAGCGAGCCGCCCATGGCCACGTTGACCTCTTGAAAGCCGCGGCAAATGCCAAGGATCGGCTGACCGATCCGCACACAAGCGCGAATGAGGTCCAGCGCAATTGCGTCCCGCGCGCGATCAAAGGTGCCATGCGCCTCGGTCGCAACTTCGCCGTATTCTTCAGGGTGAACATTTGGTCGCCCGCCGGTGAACAGAAAGCCGTCGCAGGCCTCCATGAGTTCGGCGGTGCTGACGAATTTCGGGTCAGACGGAATGATCATGGGCATACAGCCGGCCACGTCGACCAAAGCCGACGAGTTCATGGTTCCGGCCACATGAACCGGATATTCTTCATTCAACAGATACGCGTTGCCTATGATGCCGACGATGGGGCGCGCCATGTGATGCCTCATTCACTTCCTGATTGCGTCAGGCTACACGAATTTCGGCGAAACAAAACGTCTCGATTCACATAATACGACTGTGCATCAGCACACAGTCACAAATTGATGAGGTTTTAGGCGTTAGCCTTCGCCAATCAACCCGGCCGAGGCGATGCCAGCAAGACCTGCTTCGGCGTCGTTGTCAGAGGTATCTCCGGTCACGCCGACCCCGCCGATCACGTTGCCCTTTTTGTCGCGCACCAGAATGCCGCCCGGAACTGGCACCACATGCCCGCCATAGACACCATTGACCGCCGCCATGAAATACGCCTGCTGTTCTGCCCGCGCCATCTGAGCAGAGCCCGACATATGCAGCATCACCGCGCCATAGGCTTTGCCATGTGCGATGCCAAACCGACCCGGGGCCGCTCCGTCCTCTTTCTCAAAGGCAATCACATGCCCACCTGCATCCAGAACCACGACGGACAGAGGTTTCAACTCCATCTCGCGGCCTTTTTCCAGAGTTTTGCGGATGATTGTGCGCGCCTTGCGCAATGAAATTTCAGCCATGTTTACCTACCCCCAATACTTTATTTTCACCGTTTACTAACAACGAGTTAAGCCGCTGGCAGCTGTTGTGTGGCGCAGTGGATGCCACCGCCTATTTCTCCCAGCGCGTCTACGTTTAGCGCAACAATTTCGCGACCCGGATAGTGCCGCGCCATCGCCTGTCTTGCCTCTTGGTCTGTGTCTACATCACCGAACTGCGCCATGACAACAGCGCCGTTGCAGACATAGTAGTTGGCGTATGAGGCAACAAAGTCAAAAGACTGCACGCGTCGTTGGATGGGCTCGGGAATGACATCAACCGAAAGCCCAGCGCGCCGGAGTGCAGCCAGCGTATCCTGTGCGGCCAGATGGAAGGGATCGTCCGGATCTATCTGGATCGGCATATTCGCAAGCACCCGCCCAGCGCCGGTAAAGCGCGCCAGACTGTCGATGTGATAATCCGTAATGTCCTGATCATAGACCCCTTCGGCCCAAATCATCCGCTCAGCCCCATAAGCCGCAAGCAAGCTGGCCTCGATCTGTTGGCGGGACTGGCCCGGGTTCCGGTTGGAATTAACCCAAGAGCTTTCATGCGCCAGCAACAGCCCGTGGCCATCATGCTCGACGCCGCCATACTCGCCGATGACACCCGAGGGCACGACATCAAAGCCCAGCGCGTCTGCCACTCTTTCCGCCACGCGCGCATCGTTGCGGTCGTTTTGTTTACCGCCCCAACCGTTGAACTGAACGTGGCTAAGGACGCGCTCTGTCCCGCGAAACGCCGTCAGGGGGCCTGAGTCACGGCACCACAGATCTTCGGTTGGGATGTCCCACAGCTCGACTTGATCAGAGAGCAGTTTGCGTGCCGCGCGGTGCTGTCGCTTGTCCGCCAGCATCACCACAGGCTCAAAGGCCGCAATTGTATTGGCGATATTTGCGATGGTGGCCTGAACATCCGCCAGCCACCATTTATCGCGATAGACGGCGCGGCTGTTTGGCCATTGCATAAAGGTCAGCTCGTGCGGGCCCTCTTCGGGGGGCACATAGAGCCCCTGCTCTGCGCGCGCGCCGGTTCCTGACCCAATTCCTGTCAAAGCAAGTCCCCCTGCTGTCAACTTGATAAAGTCTCGACGCGTGCGCATTCTGCGTGCCTCCCTCTGTTGAGGGTACTATGCCGTGGATTTCAGCTCCAGTCGACGGGCATGAAGGACAGGTTCTGTATACCCCGAGGGCTGCACACGCCCTTTGAACACCAGATCGCAGGCCGCTTGAAAGGCGATCCCGGCAAAGCCCGGCGCCATGGGAGTATAGAGCGGATCGGATGCATTCTGGCCATCCACAATAGCTGCCATCTTTTGCATCGATGCCATGACCTCGTCTTCTGTCACCACACCGTTGTGGATCCAATTCGCCAAGTGCTGCGCCGAGATACGGCAGGTGGCACGGTCTTCCATCAGGCCAACATCATTGATGTCTGGCACCTTAGAGCAGCCAACCCCTTGATCGACCCAACGCACGACATATCCAAGAATACCCTGACAGTTGTTGGCAACCTCATTGGCAATCTCATCCGGAGACCAGTTCGCGCCTGCCGCCAACGGGATCTGCAGAACATCCTCACGCGCGGCACGACGACCGCCGTCTTTCAAGCCATTCTGAACGGCCATGACGTCCACTTTGTGATAGTGCAGCGCATGGAGTGTCGCCGCTGTCGGGCTTGGCACCCATGCACAGGTCGCACCAGATTGCGGGTGCCCGATCTTTTGATCCAGCATCGCTTCCATCATATCAGGCATCGCCCACATACCTTTGCCGATCTGAGCCTTGCCCTGCAGGCCACATTCCAGACCAATATCCACGTTCAACGCTTCATAGGCCGCGATCCAGCCTTCTTTCTTGATGTCGTCTTTACGCAGAACGGCACCCGCCTCCATCGAGGTGTGGATTTCGTCGCCCGTGCGATCCAGGAAACCGGTGTTGATAAACGCCACACGGGACTTCGCAGCACGGATGCAGGCCTTAAGGTTCACCGTTGTGCGCCGCTCTTCATCCATGATACCGATTTTGACTGTATTCGCCGGAAGGCCCAGCGCGCCTTCGACATGTGTGAAGATACGATCGGTAAAGGCGACCTCTTCAGGGCCGTGCATCTTGGGCTTCACGATATAGATCGAGCCATGCACAGAATTGCCGCTGTCCCGGGCCAGATCATGTTTGGACACCAGCACCGTGGTCATGGCATCCATCAGACCTTCCATGATCTCATTGCCGTCACGGTCCAGAATGGTGGGGTTGCTCATCAAATGACCCACATTGCGGATCCACAACAGCGCACGCCCTTTCAGGATACGCTCTTTACCCGCGGGCGTTTTGAACATCATGTCGTCATTCAAGCGTCGCGTGACCGTCTTGCCACCTTTGTCAAAGCTCTCTTGCAGATCGCCTTTCATCAGGCCCAACCAGTTGCGATAAGCCAGAACCTTGTCTTCGGCATCCACACAGGCAACCGAGTCTTCGCAGTCCATGATCGCCGACATTGCGGCCTCGACGATGACATCTGCGATACCCGCCGGATCATCTTTGCCGATTGGGTGGTTCGGATTGATCACAATGCGAATGTGCAGCCCGTGTTTTACGAACAACAGCTCTGTCAGATCTTCGGTGATGCCGACGAATTGCTGAACCCGCTCAAGGTTTGCGGTGCCCTCGCCTGTGCGGACGACAAACTGGCCATCCTGAAAATCAAACCCCGTGACATCCGCCCATGTTGCATCAACCAAAGGAATGGCCTGATCCAGATGCGCCTTGGCATATGCAACAACCTCTGCCCCGCGTGCGGCGTCATACCCGCCTGCCGCTGGGCTCGTGCCCATAGCATCGGTGCCATAAAGCGCGTCATACAATGATCCCCAGCGGGCGTTCGCTGCATTCAGGGCATAGCGAGCGTTGGTAATTGGCACCACAAGCTGAGGGCCCGGAACCCAAGCAATCTCGGGATCAACGTTGGCCGTGTCGACTTGAAAGTCATCACCTTCTGGCAGCAGGTAACCGATCTCTTCCAAGAAGGCTTTATAGGCGTCAAAATCAAAGGCGGACCCCTTGTGTGCGATGTGCCACGCATCGATCTTGCCCTGCATATCTTCGCGCGTCTGCAGCAGCGCGCGATTTTCCGGGCCAAAGTCATGCACCAGTGCGCTTAGGCCTGACCAAAAGTCCTCGGCCGAGACGCCAGACCCCGGAAGCGCCTCATTTTCAATGAAATCAACATATTGCGCATCAACCTGCAGGCCGTTTTTCTCGATACGTGACATAGAACCCCTCCTAATGACACCGGCACACACCATGTATACCGCCGTATTCACCAATTACTTACAGTCGTTCAAATACATCATCAACCATTTTGGTAAAATCTTTTTACCAAAATTTCCAAGAAACTGTTTCGGCGTTGCTGGCCCCTGACGCAGAAAGCCTTGCAGCGGCTGAGCCAGAGGATACATCTAGGTGACCATAATTTACGGAGTGCTAAGATGCGCGATGCGGCCCCTCAGACCATCTACCTCAAGGACTACACCCCCTTTGGATATCTGATCGACAGTGTTGCGCTGACGTTCAAGCTGCATCCAACGCAAACCCGCGTTCTTTCAAAAATCGCATTCCGCCCCAATCCAGACGCGCCAGACCGTCGCTTCTTTCTGCATGGCGAAGACCTGAATTTGATCTCAGCCAAGATTGACGGCAAAGACGTAACGACCCGCGATGTGGACGGCGGTTTAGAGGCAGATGCGCCTGATGCGCCCTTCGTCTGGGAGGCCGAGGTGGAGATTTCGCCGTCAACCAACACCGCCCTTGAGGGGCTTTACATGTCAAACGGCATGTATTGCACTCAATGCGAGGCCGAAGGGTTCCGCAAGATCACCTATTACCCGGATCGCCCCGATGTCATGGCGCCATTCCATGTGCGTATCGAAGGCCAAGATCCCATCTTGTTGTCCAACGGTAATCCCGGCGCAAAGGGCGATGGGTTTGCAGAATGGTCCGACCCCTGGAAAAAACCCGCCTATCTGTTTGCATTGGTGGCGGGCGATCTGATCAATCATCCGGGCCAGTTCACCACACAATCCGGCAAAGAGATCGAGCTGAACATATGGGTGCGCCCGGGAGACGAACACAAATGTGCCTTTGGGATGCAGGCCCTTAAAGATTCCATGAAGTGGGACGAGGACGTCTATGGCCGGGAATATGACCTCGATATCTTTAACATTGTGGCCGTGGATGACTTCAATATGGGCGCGATGGAGAACAAAGGGCTGAATATCTTCAACTCTTCCGCTGTGCTGGCCTCGCCCGAAACCTCTACGGACGCCAACTTTGAGCGGATCGAAGCCATCATTGCGCACGAGTATTTCCACAACTGGACCGGAAACCGCATCACCTGTCGCGATTGGTTCCAGCTGTGCCTGAAAGAAGGCCTGACCGTCTATCGCGACCATCAGTTTACCGCAGACATGCGCTCTGGCGACGTTGCGCGCATCGAAAACGTGCTGGCCTTGCGCGCCCGTCAGTTCCCCGAAGATCAGGGCCCCCTTAGCCACCCTGTGCGCCCTGAGGAATTCCAAGAGATCAACAATTTCTATACCGCCACAGTCTATGAAAAAGGCGCCGAGGTTATTGGCATGCTGAAAACCCTTGTTGGGGATGACGCCTATGCCAAAGCGCTTGATCTCTATTTTGACCGCCATGACGGGGATGCCGCCACGATTGAAGACTGGCTCAAGGTCTTTGAGGATTTTACGGGGCGTGATCTGTCGCAGTTCAAACTGTGGTACAGCCAATCGGGCACGCCAAAACTGTCTGTGACCGAAGACTGGGACGCCAGCACAGGCACCTTCACGTTGACCTTTACCCAATCCACAGCCCCAACGCCCGGTCAGGACCAAAAAGACCCCAAGGTAATCCCGGTTGCCATCGGCCTATTGAACCCAAACGGCGACGAAGTGCAGGCAACGGATGTCTTTGAGATGACGCAGGCCAGCCAAAGCTATCAGGTCACGGGGCTTGCAGTGCGCCCGATCCCATCAATTCTGCGCGGCTTCTCGGCCCCTGTGGTTTTGGACCATGACATCGACAACGACCGCCGCGCGTTTTTGTTCGCCCATGACACCGACAGTTTCAATCGCTGGGAGGCCGGACGTGATCTGGCGCGCGACAGCCTGCTGGCCATGATCCGCGACGGGGCCGAACCGAACGCGCTTTATTTGGACAGCCTTCAACGTGTCATTCAGGATCCAAGCCTTGAGCCCGCGTATAAAGCCTATCTGCTCGGACAGCCCGGAGACTCTGAACTGGCCCGCGCACTCTCTGAAATGGGAGAAACGCCGGACCCCGACGCGATCCACGCCGCATCCAAGGCCTTTCGCAAGGCCAAAGCGCAGGCACTGGCCGCGCATCTGCCCGCACTCTATGAGGCGCATCTGGTCAAAGGCCCTTTCTTGCCGGATGCCGATGGCGCTGGAAAACGCGCGCTGG
This sequence comes from Cognatishimia sp., assembly GCF_964229375.1. Lineage (GTDB taxonomy): Bacteria > Pseudomonadota > Alphaproteobacteria > Rhodobacterales > Rhodobacteraceae > Cognatishimia. Next base: position 14,103 of record NZ_CAXREH010000030.1, on the reverse strand, counting down.
CCAATGCGGCGTTGTCATTGCTGACCAAACTGGACGCAGGCTCTGCCGCCCAGACGCAGTTTGATCGCGCTGACAATATGACAGAGCAGCTGGCAGCGCTTGGCCAGCTGATCGAGACAGGTACCGGCGAGGCAGCGCTGGCAGCGTTCTATGACCAATGGCAGGCAGACCGGCTGGTGATCGACAAGTGGTTTGCCCTGCAAGTGGCACTCGCCACACCGGATCAGGCCGCGGGTGTGACCCGCAAGCTGACCGAACATGCGGACTTTGACATGAAGAACCCCAACCGTTTCCGCGCAACGCTGGGCGCACTGGCGGGCAACCATGCAGGGTTTCATCACAAAAGTGGCGCAGGCTATGCGCTGTTGACCGACTGGCTGATCCAGCTGGACGACCTGAATCCGCAGACGACGGCGCGGATGTGTTCCGCGTTTCAGACTTGGCGCGCCTATGATGAGGACCGTCAGGAGCTGATCAAGACGCAACTGGAACGGATCCTTGCGAAAAAGGACCTGAGTCGGGATACTTCCGAGATGATTACGCGGATATTGGGATAAATGGACAGTTTCACTTTTGAAAGCCAAGGGCGGACGCCCAAATCCATCGCAGCTTTGGTGGCGATGGTGTTTGTCCTGATCGGTCTGGATTACATCGGCACGGTGTGGTGGATCCTTGTGATTGTCGCAATGATCACCCTGCCCGCGGCCATTGATGTCTTTATGAATGTCACGGCGCGTCTGGAATTGAACGACCAGCATCTTTTCTGGAAGAACCGCAGCCAAGAGGTCACCATCCCGCTGCACGAAATCGAAAAGATCCGCTTTGATGGGCGCATGGATCTGTCGGTGCGCGTCAGTGTTGTCTTGCAAGACGGCCGCAAGTTGCGCCTGCCGTATGATGCGATGCCACCACACAAAGACCTCGAGGCCGCGCTGAAAGACCGTGACATCCGAACCGAGCGACACGCCTTTACGGTGTTTTGATACGCCTTTGGTTCAGCCAGAGCGGGCGTGATTGTCGCCGGTGAAAAAACAATGCCGCACGCAACCCCAAATTGCGGCGGCCGCACGCATCAATTCCACCATTCTCCCATGCAATGGCCCGCGAACTTCCGCGGCTTTGCCCCTTTTCGGCCCGATTTTCAGGTGAATTTGCTCTCAACTCACAGGAGCACTACTGAATGCTAAAGTCCCGCCATACGCTCATGCCGCACATGCCAGAAGCACTGCGCGCTGTCGTTCGCAAGTTTACCAAACCTCGCGAGGACGCGCCGCTGGCGTTTCTTCCGACGGTCTATGCGGATCGCGATGTGGCCGAAGGCGTCAAAATTCCCGTTAACAACGCGTCTGTGCGCAAGTGCGACGATGCGAGAGTTCGCGAGGAAGGCCAGTTTCTGGCCCGTCAGGAACGCTGGGAAGACCTGTCATCGCGCATCCAAGAGGCCGACCGTGCGCGCGCCAAAAGCGCGTCAGGAAGCTCGATTGCCGAACTTTTGCTGTTTGGGGGCCGCGCTGATGTGGTTGCCGCCGCCGAACACGCTCTGCTGCATGGCCAGCCTGCCAAAGATGCAAACTTCCTAGGCGGCATCGAAGACATGGAGCTGATGCTCACCGAATACCCCGAGGACTATGCGCTGGCGCTGACAGTGGCCCATATGCACATCGACATCGGGTGGGCGTGGCGTGGCCATGGTGCCTTGGCAACTCTGCCACAGGAAAACCGCGAAGCTTTCAAAGCGCATTTCCGTCGCGCGACAGAGATCATGGATGGCTTTTGCGTCCACGAATTGGACTCCCCCGCCCTGAGCGCTGCGCGTTGTGCGCTCTTGCCTGCGCAAGAGCATCCCGGCGATTGCGTTGCCGATGATTTTGAAGACCTCATCGATCTTGACCCAAACAACCCGCGCCACATGCGCGCCCTTGGGAATTACCTGTTACCCGCGTGGTATGGCTCGTATCAGAAACTCGACCTCGAAGCCCGTCGCACGGCGGCGCGCACCTATGATCTTTGGGGCGCTGGTGGCTATGCTTGGGTTTGGTTTGACGCAATCCTCAGTGACCCGGATTGTCTGGCCCATATGGATGCTGAATACTTCCTGGATAGTGTTTTTGATATTCTGGAACGTCAGACAGACCAGAATACCGCCAACCTCATGGCAGCTCAGGTTTACTGTGCATGGCAGGCGAGTCGGCAAGCCTATCTAGAGGGCGGCACCTCTGGCGCGCAGGCCACTGTTTTGCGCAAAGGATTTGAAGATATCGTCCACAAATACCTGCGCGAAGTGCATCCGCTGGTCTGGGGACACGCCGAATACGGGTTTGACAACCGCAATCGCTCGATTTCGCTAGAGCGACTTGCGCTGAAAGGCACTGATCTGGCGCTGAATGCGGTGGCCCAGCCCTTTCGCAAGATGATCGAACAGGGCCTGACGATCCACATCGGCCCCGAAGGGATCACCGAGATTCATCCGTAAAACGCATCCCGCGTCATGCGATAGACGATATGCGCCGCAAGCCAGTGCTCTTTGGGCAGAAACGGCATGTCAAAATCCCACTCTGCGTGACGCGACATGCCAATGCGCTGCATGACCTTGGCCGAAGGTTCATTCGGCACGGCCGTGAAAGACACGATCTGATCCAAACCCTTCTCTTCAAAGCCAACTTGCAGCCACGCCCGCGCAGCTTCGCTGGCATACCCTTGCCCCCAAGCTGACGGAACGAAACGCCACCCAATCTCGACCTGTGGCGAAAACGGCGACTCTGCACTGAAATAGGACAGCCCGCACAGGCCAAGAAACCCGCCTGATTTATCCGTTACGGCCGAAAACCCGTAGCCATGCTCTTCCCAGCTAGCTGCGCATTTTTCCAGCGAGGCCTGTGACTGCTCGCGCGAATAGGTGAAGGGATAAAACCGCATCACCTCTGGGTCGGCATTCATCGCGGCATAGGCGTCCAGATCACCGGATGTGAAGGGGCGCAGGATCAATCGGTCGGTCGTCAGCATAATCTGTCTCTTTTTCGCGCAGATAAGGCCCGCAAGCTTGCCCAAAGGCCCAGGGATCCGCAAGCCCTCTTGCCCCTGCCCGCGCCCTGTCTTAGAACGCGGTTTAGCGCAAGATATACGGAGCCTCAGCCGATGCTGGACCTGACATATGAAACCCCGAAACCCAAGGTCATCGCAGGTGCGAAATATGACTGGGAACTCGTGATCGGTATGGAAGTCCACGCGCAGGTCTCCAGTAATGCGAAACTGTTCTCTGGGGCCTCGACACAATTTGGCGCTGAGCCGAACGCAAACGTGTCTTTCGTGGATGCGGCCATGCCTGGAATGCTGCCTGTTATCAACGAGTTCTGCGTCGAACAGGCGGTTCGGACGGGTCTTGGCCTGAAGGCGGACATCAACCTGAAATCTGCGTTTGACCGTAAGAACTATTTCTACCCTGACCTGCCTCAAGGCTATCAGATTTCGCAGTTGTATCACCCGATCGTGGGCGAAGGCGAAATCATCGTCGATATGGAGCCGGGCATTGCGCGCAAAGTGCGCATTGAACGTATTCACCTGGAACAGGACGCTGGCAAATCCGTGCACGACATGGACCCGAATATGTCTTTTGTCGACTACAACCGCACAGGCGTCGCGCTGATGGAGATCGTCTCGCGCCCCGATATCCGTGGTCCAGAAGAGGCCGCAGCCTATGTCACCAAGCTTCGTCAGTTGCTGCGGTATCTGGGCACCTGTGATGGCAATATGCAAAACGGCAACCTGCGCGCAGACGTGAACGTGTCTGTCTGCCGTCCGGGTCAGTACGAAAAGTACATGGAGACGCAGGACTTCAGCCATCTGGGCACGCGCTGCGAAATCAAGAACATGAACTCGATGCGGTTCATCCAAGCGGCCATCGACTATGAAGCGAAACGTCAGATCGCGATTGTCGAAGCTGGCGGCACGGTGGATCAGGAAACCCGTCTGTACGACGCGGAAAAGAATGAAACACGGTCCATGCGCTCCAAAGAAGAAGCGCATGATTATCGCTATTTCCCAGACCCTGACCTGCTGCCTTTGGAAATCGAGCAAGGTTGGGTGGACGACATCGCGAAATCTCTGCCTGAGCTGCCCGACGAGAAAAAAGCGCGCTTTGTCAATGACTTCGGCCTGTCGGAATATGATGCATCCGTCCTCACTGCCGAGGCGGAAAACGCCGCTTACTTTGAGGCCGTCGCAGAGGGTCGCAGTGGCAAGCTGTCGGCCAACTGGGTGATCAACGAATTGTTTGGACGTCTGAAGAAAGACGACAAGGGCATTTCCGAAAGCCCACTGTCTCCAGAACAGCTTGGCGGCATTATCGATCTGATCAGCTCGGACGCGATCTCTGGTAAGATTGCGAAAGACCTGTTTGAGATCGTCTATACCGAAGGCGGCGACCCCGCAAAAATCGTCGAAGAACGCGGCATGAAGCAGGTCACTGATACCGGTGCCATCGAAGCCGCGCTGGACGAAATCATCGCTGCGAACCCCGATCAGGTCGAAAAAGCCAAGGTGAACCCAAAGCTTGCGGGCTGGTTTGTTGGACAGGTGATGAAAGCCACCGGCGGCAAAGCTAATCCAAAGGCGGTAAACCAGTTGGTTGCGCAGAAACTGAACGGCTAAACCACCCGCATTAGGGTAATGTCCCTTATTTTGCTCAACGAATGGTCGCAGGAACGTATGGTTTTCCTGCGGCTTTTTAACATTTGCGGCCTTTCCAAAAGACAGCGCGCCTGTGATCAGGTATACTTTCGATAGTCGAGCAGAGTTTTATGGTTTACGAATACAAAGTCATTCCAGCACCGGCCAAAGGTCGTAAGGCGCGCGGATTGCGCAAGCCAGAGGACAAGTTCGCTCTGGCGATCCAAGAAGCTATGAATGAAATGGCCCTCTTGGGCTGGGAATTTGTGCGCAGCGAGACTTTGCCCAATACCGAACGCACTGGCCTGACCCGTCACACAACGACAGATCGCAGCCTGCTGGTGTTCCGCCGAGAGGTTGAACAAGCAGTTCAAACGCCAGAGGCGCCCGCGCCGACTGAGACGCCAGCGCCCGTTCCGGCCGTTGTACCGGAACCTGTGGTTGCCCCAGCCGAGCCGCCTGCAGTCGCGGCCAGCACCCCAGTCGAGCCGCAAGAGCCAACGGTTGTCCCGCTGCCAAAGCCAGCGCCGAAGGTCGCCGAGAAAGCGCCCGAGCCTCGCGAACAGGCCGAAGCGCCGCGCGCCAAAGCAATGGACGAAAGCAGCTTTCCAGATCCCCGCGCGCCAGAGCCACCCAAACAAAAGCCGCAGGCTCTGTTTACGCCAGACAGCATCAAGTCCACAAAGTCGAGCAAAGCCAATGCCTTGCCCGCAGCGTTGCGCAGCCGAGCGTCTCAGGCGCAGGACGGCAAGAAAGCCTAAACGTCCAGATCCAAGGCCAGCGCGTGAATGCGCCCGACCAGCTCTGTGCCCAAGGCTTTGTGCACCGCTCTGTGACGCGCAATTCTGGTCATAGAGTCAAAGGCTTGCGCGCGCATTCTCACGTTAAAATGGCTTTGCCCGCCCTCTTGATATCCGGCATGACCACGATGGCTTTCGCTGTCATCTACGACATCCAGCTCGCGTGGAGAGAAAGCGGCAGACAACCGCTCATGAATTTCGTCTTTAACCAACATTTTTTTGGTCTGCCCCCTTCAATATAGCGCCAGTTACTTTAAACTCTGGAACCCGAGTCGAATAGGTGTGTTCCATGTCAAAATCAGATCCCTTCGGATTCGATATGTCCGTCTCCTCTGCCAAGAAAAAGAACCCGCGTGGACGGCGGGGGATGTCTGGCGCGTCCGAGACCTCTAAGCGGGCGTGTGAACACCCAGGGTGCAACGAACCGGGACAGTACCGCGCGCCAAAAGCTCCGGATGTGCTGGATGAATACCGTTGGTTCTGCAAAGAGCACGTGCGTGAGTATAACGCCAAATGGTCTTTTTTTGAGGGCAAGACCGAAGCTGAGATGAACGCCCAGAACTCGAAAGACAAAGTGTGGGAGCGGGAAACAAAACGGATCGATGATCCTGAGACCCGCGCTTGGGCACGTTTGGGCATCGAGGACCCCCATCAGGTTCTTGGCGGCAACGCCACGCAGAACCCGGGCCGCAAGTCCGCCGGACGCCGCCTGCCGCCAACCGAACGCCGCGCGCTCGAGCTGTTGGAGGCCGAGGACTCTTGGTCGAAGGCCGACATCCGCAAGGCGTATAAAAAGCTCATCAAGGTTCTGCACCCCGACATGAACGGCGGCGACCGGAGCCAGGAAGAGCAGTTGCAAGAAGTCGTCTGGGCCTGGGATCAGATCAAAGACAGCGGCAGCTTCAAATAGGCCAAGCCGCTGAGATCTGAAACGAGATCAATCACTTAGGGATACAGACCATGCCATCCTTAGACCTGATGATCTCGTTCTTCATCGCGACAAGCATCTTTGCCTACATGCCGGGTCCTGCGCTTCTTTACACGGCCGCGCAGACGATTGCGTGTGGCCCCAAGGCGGGCTGGTTTGCAGCTTTGGGCATCCACATCGGCGGATATGTTCACGTGATCGCCGCAGCCGTCGGGCTGGCCGTGTTGTTTGAAGCGGTTCCGACGCTTTATCTGGGTTTGAAACTTGCCGGTGCGGGATATTTGGTCTGGCTTGGCGTGACGATGTTTTTGGCCAACCAAGAGGTGTCCGACACCCCTACGACGCCCCAATCGCGATCTGCAGCACGGGCGTTCTGGCAAAGCGTTTCTGTCGAAGTCTTGAACCCCAAGACCGCGATCTTTTTTGTCGCCTTCCTGCCCCAGTTTGCAGATCCTGCGGCCAGCTTTCCCATCTGGCTGCAACTGCTGATCTTGGGTACGCTCGTGAACTTCATGTTCTCTAGCGCGGATGCGGTCTGCGTTATGCTTGCGGATAGACTGTCGGCACTGCTGAAAACCTCGGGCCGTGCAAATCGTCTGGCTCAACGGCTGGGCGGCGGCATCCTTGTGGCCCTTGGCACAAAGCTGGCCCTGGAAAAATAAAATCGGGCCCCCACCGAGAGCCCGTTTCAATCCTTCAGAAAATCCGGCTTAGGCAGAGCGGAACACCAGCGACACACCATTCAGACAATGGCGTTTGCCGGTCGGTTGCGGACCATCGTCAAACACATGCCCAAGGTGGCTGCCACAGCGGCGGCAATGCACTTCGGTGCGCACGCGCAGCAGTTTGCGATCAGGCTTGGTCCGCACGGCATTGGCCAGCGACTTGTAAAAACTAGGCCAGCCGGTGCCGCTGTCATATTTGTGCTTTGAGGAATAGATCGCCAGATCACAGCCACGACAATGGTAGATGCCGTCTGAGTAGTTTTTATCAAGCGGAGAGCTGCCCGCACGTTCGGTTCCCTCTTGGCGCATGACTTTGTATTGCAGCGGCGTCAGCATGGCGCGCCATTCTGCGTCTGTGCGCGTGATCTCGAAGTTGGCGGCCAGCGCCGTGGTCCCCGAGAGGCCTCCAAATACCGCAAACGCGGACGTTCCAAGCAGTGCTTCGCGACGGTTCATGCGTGTCCCCTTTTTGATCTCTGGTTGATCTCTGGGCGGCACTTCAGCACGAGTTGGCGCTGTTTCAAACAAACACTTGGTCAAAAACGCGTGACAGGCTGCAACATTCCGCGTCCCAGACCTTGCGAATAGCGAAAATTCCGTAGTGTTTTTCTACGATCTGTCGCTTTTGCCCTTTTCCTTGCGACATCGAGCGATATGTTGCGATGCGGAATGAATATCCGGTGGAGCCCCACCGTGACAGAAGGACGAGACCCATGGCCGACGGCATGACTGACATCGACGCAAAACCATCCGAGGATATCTCGGTACGCGACGTATTTGGTATCGACAGCGATATGCAGGTCAAAGGCTTTGCGGATCGGACCGACCGTGTGCCCGAGCTGGACCCGACCTATAAGTTCGATCCAGACACCACGCTGGCAATCCTTGCAGGGTTTTCACACAACCGCCGCGTGATGATCCAGGGCTATCATGGCACAGGGAAGTCCACGCACATCGAACAAGTCGCCGCGCGCCTGAACTGGCCTGCGGTACGTGTGAACCTGGACAGCCACATCAGCCGGATCGACCTGATCGGTAAGGACGCGATCAAGCTGAAAGACGGCAAGCAGGTCACTGAATTCCACGAAGGCATCCTGCCATGGGCGCTGCGCAATCCTGTTGCGATCGTCTTTGATGAATATGATGCGGGTCGTGCGGACGTTATGTTTGTGATCCAGCGGGTTCTGGAGCATGACGGCAAACTGACGCTTCTGGACCAGAACCAGATCATTACTCCGCACCCACACTTCCGCCTGTTCGCAACCGCGAACACTGTTGGTTTGGGCGACACCACCGGGCTGTATCACGGCACGCAGCAAATCAACCAAGCTCAGATGGACCGTTGGTCGCTGGTCAGCACGCTGAACTATCTGTCGATTGACGCGGAAACCAATATCGTTCTGTCCAAAGCACCGCATTACAACACCGAAGCAGGTCGCAAGACAATAAAGCAGATGGTGACCGTTGCGGATCTGACCCGGACGGCCTTTATGAACGGCGATCTGTCCACCGTGATGTCGCCTCGGACGGTCATCAACTGGGCGCAAAACTCAGAGATCTTCCGCGACGTGGGCTATGCCTTCCGCCTGACCTTCCTGAACACATGTGACGAGCTGGAACGCCAGACCGTGGCCGAGTTCTATCAGCGTCTGTTTGACGAAGAGCTTCCGGAATCTGCGGCGAGCATGAGCCTCGGCTAAGCTTTTTCGCCCGGCCTTGATGCCGGGCCGCGCCCGATCCGCCCCCCTTGGGCGGGCGCATTGCACACACCCGCGGATCAGGCACAGTTCTGACCGCACCTTGGTTGGCCTCTTGTCTTTCGGGGACGTAAGAGCGCTGCGGCACTTGGGAGAATTGCGGTATGTCAAAACCATCTGACAACCCAGCGGATCCATTCAAAAAGGCCCTTGCCGAGGCCACCAAGACGCTTGCGCATGATCCAGAGCTGTCGGTCACCTATACCGTAGACCCTTCGGGCGTCTCAGGCGATGCGATGCGCTTGCCGCAGGTCAGCCGCCGCATGAGCCGCGAAGAGGTTCTGATGGCGCGCGGCACAGCCGACGCTTTGGCTTTTAACCGCCGTTACCACAATGCAGACACCCATGCCCGTTATGCCCCGACCGAAGGCATGGCGCGCGAGCTTTATCAGGCGATGGAGACCGCACGCTGCGAGGCGATGGGCGCGCGCGACATGCCGGGCTCTGCTGGCAATATCGACGCGAAGATTGCCTCCGAAGCGCGTATTCGCGGCTATGAAAAAGTTACTCAGCCTGCTGATGCACCTTTGTCCGCAGCAGCGGGCTATCTGATCCGCCATCTGGCAACCGGACGCGACCTGCCTGACCCTGCGCAGAATGTGATGGAGCTGTGGAAGCCGTTCATCGAACAGAACGCTGGCGACACGTTGGGTGATCTGTCTGATCTGCTGCACGACCAGACTGCATTCGCCAAATTCGCGCGTCAGATGATCGACGATCTGGGCTATGGCGACCAGTTGGGCGATGATCCGGACGAGTTGGACGAAGAGGACGACACCGAGGCCGAAGATCAGCCCGACGAAGAGCCCGATCCGGATTCCACAGGTCAGGACGACAGCGACGAAGAGGAAATGGATGCAAATCCTGAATCCTCGCAAGAAGACCAGCAAGACAGCCAGCAGGCGCAGGTCACGATGGACGACATGTCCGACGATGACATGGCCGAAGAAACCGAAATGCCCGATGGCGAGGCCCCACTAGAGCCGCCTGCCCCGCAACCAATTTCGGATGCGGATCCAGACTATCAGGTGTTTGACCAGAGTTTCGACGAAGAAATCCGCGCCGAAGATCTTGCCGAAGTCGCCGAGCTGGAGCGCCTGCGCGCCTATCTGGATCAACAGCTTGAACCCCTGAAAGGCGCGGTGTCGCGTCTGGCGAATAAACTGCAACGACGGCTGCAAGCTCAGCAGAACCGCTCTTGGTTGTTTGACCTCGAAGAAGGCATTCTGGACGCAGGCCGTCTGGCGCGTGTGGTGGCAAACCCGACCACTCCTCTGTCGTTCAAGATCGAAAAAGACACCGAGTTCCGCGACACTGTGGTGACCCTGCTTTTGGACAACTCGGGCTCTATGCGGGGGCGTCCTATTTCGATTGCCGCGATTTGTGCCGATGTTCTGGCGCGCACGCTCGAGCGGTGCAACGTCAAGGTCGAGATTCTGGGCTTTACCACCCGCGCGTGGAAAGGCGGCCAAAGCCGTGAAAAATGGCTGGCAGACGGTCGCCCGCAGCAACCTGGTCGTCTGAACGATCTGCGCCACATCATCTATAAATCAGCGGATGCGCCTTGGCGTCGGACGCGGCCCAATCTGGGTCTGATGATGAAAGAAGGCCTGCTGAAAGAAAACATTGACGGCGAAGCACTGGAATGGGCGCATCGCCGGATGGCGGCACGTCCCGAGGCGCGCAAGATCCTGATGGTGATTTCTGACGGTGCGCCTGTGGATGACAGCACCCTTTCGGTGAACCCCGCGAACTATCTGGAAAAGCACCTGCGCGACGTAATCGCCATGGTCGAGAAACGTCGTCAGGTCGAGCTTTTGGCGATCGGGATCGGGCACGATGTCACGCGGTATTACGAACGCGCTGTGACGATCACGGATGTTGAACAGCTGGCGGGCGCAATGACCGAACAGCTGGCGGCGCTGTTTGACAGCGATCCCCGTGCCCGCGCACGCGTAATGGGTATGCGCCGCGTCGGCTAGCGCGCAGGCTCACCTTTGATTTTACTGTCTTGTCCCCGTCGCGCAGCCTATGCTGCGGCGGGCAAATACCGATATGGAGTGAGCGATGTTTCAGACCTTTGACGCCAGCAGTTCCCCAGACCAAGGGCCTCCACGTCTTGCCGCGCTGCGGGCCGAGCTGGACCGCCTGGGCGTTGACGGGTTTCTCATTCCGCGCGCTGATGTGCATCAGGGGGAATACGTGGCCCCGCGCGACGAACGTCTGTCATGGCTGACAGGGTTCACCGGATCGGCAGGGTTCTGTGTCGCGCTGAAAGATCGGGCCGGTCTTTTCGTGGACGGCAGGTACCGTGTTCAGGCCAGACAGCAATGTGACGAGGCCTTTACCATCGTTCACTGGCCCGAAGTTCAGCTTGCCGCTTGGCTGCAAGACAATATGTCCGGCGGCAAGATCGCGTTTGACCCGTGGTTGCATACGGTTGGCCAGATCGATCAGCTGCATGAACAGCTCGCAGGCAGTGATATCTCGCTTACCGCAAGCGCCAATCTTGTGGACGAAATCTGGGCTGACCAACCCGAGAAGCCCATGGCCAGAGCTTTTGCGCAACCGGTTGAATATGCAGGCGAAAGCAGCGCTGAGAAACGCGCGCGGCTTGGGCAGGACATCGCAAACAAAGGCGCCAGTGCAGCGGTCATCACTTTGCCAGACAGCCTATGCTGGCTGCTGAACATTCGCGGCGAAGACATTGCGCATAACCCAGTTGTGCACGGCTTTGTCATTCTGCACGCAGACGGCACATGCGACCTGATCGCCAACCCAGAAAAATTCACAGAGCTGGGCGCGCATCTGGGCGATGGCGTGACCCTGCGCACTGAGGAAGACCTGTTGCCGACGCTTCAGGCTCTCACCGGGCCGGTGCTTTTGGAAAGATCCTCGGTGCCTACAGCAATCGCCGCCGCGCTGACCTCGGCGGGGGTGCCGGTGGTCTTTGCCGCTGATCCCTGCTCGCTGCCCAAAGCATGCAAAAACAAAGCCGAAATTGACGGGGCCGTGGCCGCCCATCTGCGCGATGGGGTTGCGGTGGCAAATTTCCTGGCTTGGTTTGACGAGAACGCCACCAAGGGCATCACAGAGATCGACGTGGTCACGCAGCTGGAAGGTCAGCGCGCCGCCACCAATATGCTGCGCGACATCAGTTTTGATACGATTGCGGGCGCTGGCAGCAATGGCGCGGTTATCCATTATCGCGTTACGCATGAAACCAACCGTACCTTGCAAGACGGCGAGTTGCTGGTGCTGGACAGCGGCGGGCAATATCAGGATGGCACGACCGACATCACACGGACATTGGCCATTGGCACCGCAGGCGAGGAAGAAAAGCGCGCGTTTACACTGGTGTTGAAAGGTATGATCGCTGTGTCAGAGCTTCGGTTCCCCAAGGGGCTTGCTGGCCGCGATATCCAATCCATCGCCCGTGTGCCGCTCTGGGCGGCGGGGCTGGATTTCGACCATGGTCTGGGGCACGGCGTTGGCAGCTATCTGAGCGTGCATGAAGGCCCTCAAAGCCTGTCCACCAAAGGGCATGTCCCGCTTGAGGCCGGCATGATCGTGTCAAATGAACCGGGATATTACAAAGAAGGCGCATATGGCATTCGTATCGAGAACCTCTTGGTTGTCGAACCCGCGCCCAACCTTGAGGGCGGCGATTCCCATCGTCAGATGCTTCAGTTCAAAACGCTCCCTTACGTTCCTATTGACCTAGCGCTCGTCAATGCCGATATGTTGTCTCCATCAGAGCGCGACTGGCTGAACGCTTATCACGAGGCCTGCTTTCGCACTTTGAACCCCCACGTGGATGCAAGCACCAAGGGATGGCTACAAAAAGCCACAGCGCGCATTTGACATATCTGCGTTACAAAATGCTGTTTTGACGGCAAAAACCCGAAAGAGGAGAGGCAAATGACACCTTATATCACGATCCGCAAAGCCCCAGGGAATTGGACTGTGCGTGCCGGTGGCGCTGTACTTGGCGAATCCTCGAATGCTTTGGAACTGACCGAGGGCGACTATCCTTCCGTGATTTACTTCCCACGCGAAGACATCGCGACCGCCTTTCTGGACGACAGCGACAAGACAACACACTGCCCGCACAAAGGTGATGCGCGCTACTTCTCGATTGTGACCAAAAGCAAGACGATCATCGACGCCGTCTGGAGCTATGAGTCTCCAAAAGACGAGGTGGCTCGGATCAAGGACCACCTTGCGTTCTTCACAAGCGACGAGCTGACCGTCGAACAAATCTGATTGCGCAACGCGATCCATGGAACAAGGCGCCGCTGGCGCCTTTTCTTTTGCTTCATCCCAAGCTTATCATGGCCCCTCTGATGGCGGCTTGGCCGCATCTATGTGAAGGCAACTGAAACCATGTCAGCAGAACGCACGTCTTTTGGTCTGATCCTGCTGCTCTATGGGGCAGGGCTTGGCTCTGCCGCGCAGCTGGGCAAAATCGCAGCAACATTTCCAATGCTGCAACAGGCTTATCCTGCCAGCGAAGCAACCCAGGGGCTGCTGTTGTCGGTGGTCAGTTTTGTTGGCGTCGCTTTGGGCGTTGTTGCCGGTCAGCTTGTCGCCAGCCAAGGATACAAACGCATGTTGGTCGCTGGGCTTTGGCTGGGCGGCGCGATGTCGCTGTTGCAAGCAACTCTGCCCAGCCTTGGAATATTCATGGGCAGCCGCCTGATCGAGGGCGCATCCCACCTGGCAATCGTGGTGGCAGCCCCGACACTGATCAATCAGGTGACACGACCCAAACAACGATATCTGTCCATGACCCTCTGGAGCAGCTTTTTCGGCGTGGCCTTTGCCATTCTCGCCCCCGTCGCGCCCGTGCTTGTGGCGCAGGTCGGCTTGGGTGGCTTCTTTGCCGCGCATGGGGCCTATATGATCGCCTTTGCGCTGGTTCTGACGATAACGCTACCTGCCATGGCCAAATCAGACGCGACCGCCCTGCCCAGCCTGAAGGACGTCTGGGCGCGGCATGTGTCGGCCTATAGCTCTCCTTATGAAAGTCCGGCGGCGCTTGGCTGGCTGTTTTACACGCTGACCTATGTGTCAATTCTGACGGTGATGCCGCCCTATCTGCCCGAAGCCCAGCGGATTGCGCTTGGGGCTTATCTGCCAATCGCCAGCATCCTGTCGTCGTTCCTGATCGGCGCTGTACTGATGCGCTGGCTGTCAGCCGTGACCGTTGTGCAGATTGGCTTTGC
>NZ_CAXREH010000029.1:0-9951 GCF_964229375.1 Cognatishimia sp. | reverse complement strand
TTCGATTGGGCCGGTTGCGTTGATCTTGACCACTTGTACGTCGTCGCGCGCAGCTTCTGCGATGTGCATCAGGGTGCAGCGCCCGATCCGGCCAAATCCGTTGATCCCTACGGTGACGGTCATGCCATGTCCTCTCGAATGTGTAGCAGCTTGAGGCGGATATACGCCCAGCATGTCATAGGGGGAAGTTAAATTGCTTTATAATTCTGGATGTTAGCGATAAATCTGCCCTTGCGTCGCATGGTGGCGATAACGTTAACCCTAACGGTTCCGCTAACATTTTGAGTAGGTGGTTTTGCGTCAGAAATTCCCAAAAGCGATTCCATAAATCCCGGTTTCCGTTTTGATGCTTCTGGGCATAGCAAATCGATCGCGCGGCAAGACAGAACGCGATTGGATATGATCCGAGGATTTGGGGTGTGCCGCCCCTCCGATGGGCGTGCGTTAGGCGCGTTCGGATGCCGCCACAAAGCTGTGATACGTGCTGCGTGTGTCTTGCCAAAGGGCGTCGGTTGCCCGGATCCAGTGTTGCAGATCCTGCGGGTCGCTGAGTTCCATCGCTTCGGCGCGCGTCAGATGTTTGCGCAACTTTTGCATGCCCAGAATGCCCGTCGATCCGGTCAGGCGATGGATCTCTGCGAGATCCAGATCTTCGGCTGACTCACAGGTTAGCAGCGCCGCCAAAAGCGCCTCCATTTCGCGATCCAGCTCTTGCAAAGCCGTACCTGTCTGAGCATGGCCCAGCCCCGTTAGCACGCCTTCGGCGACGTCTTGATCCAGCAGGACGTCGTTGGGGGTGGCGCCCACCAGCGGCGAGGCATTGAGGAAGATGTCGCCCATGACTTTGAGGATCATGGCTTCGAGCGCGCTTTCGGATGTGGGCTTTGTCAGAATGTGGCGCATGCCTGCGGCTTTCACTCGGCCAAGATCTTCGTCGCGGGAATAGGCGGTCAAAGCCACAATTGGAGTTTTGCTAGAGAGCCCTCCGTCGGCGCGAATTTTCTGCGCGGTCTGGATGCCGTCCATATCGGGCATGCTGATGTCCATGAGGATTAGGTCATAGGCAAATTGCGCGGCCATCCTTGCGCCCTCCATGCCGCTTTCAGCAAGGCCGACGTGGTGGCCCGCGTCCACCAACATCTGCTGGGTGATCATCCGGTTGATGGCGTTGTCTTCGACCAGCAGGATCGACAGGTTCCTTTCTGATCGAGACTTAGACTGAACTTGGGATGAGGTTGGCGTTGTTTCCAGTGACTCCACCGACAGGGGCAGGCGGACCCAGAACAGGCTGCCTTCGCCAAGCACGCTTTCGGCGCCCACTTCGCCGTCCATCGAGGCGACCATGCGTTTTACGATGCTGAGCCCCAGGCCCGTGCCTTCGCGACGACGTGCATAGGTGCTGTCGGCGGTGTAGAAGTCATCGAAAATGTGGTCCAGCTGGCGCGCTTCAATCCCTGCGCCTGTGTCGATGACGCGGAATTCCACAAAGGGCCCGTCGCCGATTTCCTCGACCTCTAGAATGACGCTGCCTTCGTCGGTGAACTTGATGGCATTGCCGATCAGGTTCAAAAGCACCTGCCGGATTTTCTGCGCGTCCCCCTGCACCTGAGGTGGAACATCGGGCGAGATGTCAGACAGCAGAATTAGGTCGCTTTGCGCCGCGCGGGCTTGCTGGCTGTCTATGACGTCCGCGAGCATCTCGCGCAGATCAAAGGGCGCGCGCTGTATGTCATATTGCCCTCCGTCCATGCGCGACACATCCAGCACGTTGTTCACATGATGCAGCAAAAGCTTGGCCGAGGTTTCAATCGCCGAAATCAGACGTCTTTGGCGGTCGGTTTCCACGGTTTTCTGCAACAGCTCAGAGGCCCCGAGAATGCCGTTCAGCGGCGTGCGGGTTTCGTGGCTCATGACGGCCAGCAAGTCTGATTTGGCTTTCTCGCTGGTTTTGGCCTCGTCATGGGCCTCGCGCAGCGCTTTTTGCGCGTTCACGTCGGGCGTAATGTCCCGCACATGGGCCACAAACAGGTTTTTCTCGTCATTGGTGTCCACACGCGTCAGCGAAACAGAGACCGGAAACCGTGTGCCGTCCAGACGTTTCGCCTGGGTTTCAACCTTGCCTTTGTCCATCAGGCCGCAATCTGTCTGGCCTTCGCGGTCGATAGCGGTCGTGGGCGCCTGCAACAGATCGCGCAGATCCAACCCCGGGGCCTGGCGTTCGGTGATGCCGAACATTTCGAGGCCGGGCGCGTTCATCTCTTGCACTTTTCCGGTGCCCGAGCAGACGATAATCGCATCCGCGGCGCTTTGCAGGATCGCTTCAGAGCGTGCTTTGGTGCGGGACACTTCCAGCAGCGCGCGTCGCCGCACGCGATCCTGACGGTAAAATCCAAAGGCCAGCAAGAGCAGGACGAAAAACAGAATGCCGGTCTGAATCGAATTCCAAACAATCAGGTTTCGCGCATCTCTTTCGCGCTCGGCGGCTTGCATCCAGTTGATCTGAAACCCTGCCAGAGCAATGCGGCGTACGTCTTGCCCGACGGCCTGTGTTTTTTGCGACAGTTTCGGCAATTCGGTCATCAACGCGGCGTCTGATTTATCAAAATACGTGCCGGTCTCAGTCAGGAACCTAAAGACATTGTCCAGAGGGATTGAAAAGCTTGCGATGGATCGGTGACTTTCAAAGGTCGCGCTGTCGCGCAGCAGGATCACACGACTGTAGAAAATATCGTAACGCGTCCGGATCTCGGTGGCGTCAAGCGGCGCGCCGAAATCTGATCTGAGACTCGAGTTCAACCTGTGGTATTCTGACTCGACCTGTCCCAAAGCCCAGGGGGCCTGACCGGGTCTTTGCCCAGACAGGGTGGCGATGCGGTCGGTGATGTTATGGGCGAACAGCCCGATTTGCAGCAGGCACAACAGGGCCGCCGCAGCCAAAAGCAAGGTTTTCGTAAAGCGACGATCAAGCATCAAAAGGCGTTCCGAAGGGGCAAAATCAGCGACGCTCTAGCCGTCGTCGTTCAGGACAGTGATGCGGTTTAGCTGCCAGATGCTGCGTGAGTAAATAGTTTCGCTTTGAAATTCTTGTGAGGAATCGAACGGAAAAACGATCCAAAGCGGGCCCTTATTGCGCAAAGGCATCGGGTTTCCATTGCGCAAATAGGCAACCAAAGCGCGTCCGGGCACGGCATCCGTCATGGGGATAGAAACGCTGTAGTCATTCACGGCACTCGCGCTATACGTGTTTCCGCCAAAGCCAACAAGCTCGGCAAGAACAGAGAGTTCCACGCCTTCGAAAACCTGCGGTCCATCGGTCCAGATCGTTGTGGTCGTGAAGGATTGGGATGGCAGCGCTTGAAGCATCTCTAGGTCAAACTGGGCTGTGTCGCCCACATTGGTTTCCGAAATCTCTCCCGAAATCGTGAGGATGACTTCTCCTTTTGGTTGTGCGATGTCCGCTTTTGAGAGAGTGGCTGCTGACAGCAGGATGAACAGTGCGGTTGCCAGTTTATTCAAAGTCTTTTTCTCCAATAAATTATGGCCTTTGAGGTGGTTAACATCGGGGTCTTGGGTCAATTCAAACCCGTTTTATGTGTGAAAATGAACACAAAAAATGAGTCTGGGCGAAAGTTGTGCTTCTCAGGACGCTATACATTTGTTTAGAACTGTGCGTTGAAATAAGACTGTGTCAAATTTTGTTCTTTCGTAGCGTTTTATTAGTGATCCTCCCCTTCTCGACACGGTAAGGAAAGAGAGAAAAGCGCGCATGCGTATTCTAATAGCCGATGACCATGACCTGGTCAGAGACACGCTTTGTGAGTACCTGAAAAAAGAAGGTGCCTCTGACGTGCAAAGCGCCAGTTCGCTGGACGAAGCCCTCACCCTTTGTGACAACAGCGACGCCTTTGATCTGCTGGTGCTGGACTATAACATGCCGGGCATGGAAGGCCTGTCGGGTTTGTCTAAAGCGATTGAAAGCAATCAGGGAACGCCGGTGGCCATCCTGTCGGGCAACGCGCCGCACACGGTTGCGCAAGAGGCGATCGACCGCGGCGCCATCGGGTTTTTGCCCAAAACGATGACGGCCCAAAGCCTGGTTCACGCGGTGCGGTTCATGATGGCGGGTGAGACGTTTTTCCCGGTGTCTCATATCGTGGCGCAGAAAAAAGATAATCCGGTCTCAAAGCAGCTCAGCAAGCGCGAAGTCGAGGTTCTGAATGGACTGTGCAAAGGTCAGTCCAACAAGGAAATCGCGGGCGATCTTGGGTTGCAGGAAGTGACCATCAAGCTGCATGTGCGCACCCTGTGCCGCAAGTTAGATGCGAAAAACCGGACCCACGCAGCGATGATCGCGAAAGAGGCTGGGCTCTACTAAAACGGGCGCGCCTGCCAAGTTGACCTTACGCCACACAGCCATAGGGTGTTCAGCCCTTGGCTGTTTCAGCTTTGCACGGTGATTCGTTTCTGTTACTCTATGCGAAAGAACAGGCAGGAAACGAGCAATGGGAACGGGCTTTTTGGGCACGTTCGTCATCTCCTGGTCGCAAACAGAACTGGATGGTCTTCGGGCTGCACCCATAAGTGCCGTGCAAAAAGGCGCAGTGTGGTCCTGGAAAGGTGAGACGATCCGAGTGGACGGCCCGCCTGGGTTGTTGCGGCTGGAGCAGGGCGAAGGCGAGGCGATATTACGCCGTAAGGCCGCGCGCATGGTGCGTAAGATGGTCGGGGCTGCCCTGTCTCATACGTCCGACCTCAGCAAAGTCGATATCGAAGAGCCCATGCTGGACGACAGTTTCGTCGTCACGGATGGCTTGGAAACCTATACGGTCACGCTGATTGAGGTGGCGGGCAAACAGCCGCTGCTGATGTTCATTGACGAAATCCCGCCAAAGGGGCGCGATCTTTGGGTCGTCTATCACGCGCTTAATCGCGGGCGCGACGCGCAAGCCGGTGGCGATCCTGCGCAGATGATCTGTTTTGCGCCCGGGACTTTGATTGCAACGCCATATGGCGCGCGTCCTATCGAAAGCCTGCACGAAGGCGATCTGGTGCATACCAAAGACAGTGGCACCCAAGAGGTTCAGTGGATCGGATCGCGCAGAATGACCGGGGCGCGCCTGTTCACCTTTCCTAAACTGCGCCCAATCCGCATCAAATCCGGTGCTTTGGGCACGGGCGAGCCGCAAGGCGATCTGATCGTCTCGCCGGATCATAAATTCGTGGTGCGCGGTGATGTGGCCCGGGATCTGTTCAACACACCTGAGGTTCTGGTTTCTGCAAGTGAACTGGTGAACGGCGCCAGCATTGCGACGGATTTTGCGCTGCGCGAGGTGACTTACATGCACCTAATGCTGCCGCGCCACGAGATCATTTTCGCCAATGGCGTTGAAACCGAAAGCTTCCATCCGGCGGATGCCAATATGAATGTGCTGGATGAAACAGACCGCCAGCGCCTGCAGGCCTTGGATCCCGCATTGGTGGATCAGCCCTATGCCTTTGGCAGCCATGCGCGTCGCCAATTGTCGGCCTCCGAAGCAGCAATCCTGCGGCACGACGTGGCGTGATTGCTGCTTGCCTGCTGGGGCGCCAATTTCTATCATTCATGTATTGTTATTCGTTGGAGAATTGATTTGACCCTATTCCGTTTCATTGGCCTTTGCGCCACAGCTGTCGTTTTGACGCATTCCTCGCCCGCACAAGCCGTCCCAACAGGGGCTCAGATTTGCAAGAAAATGATCTCGGACGGGCGCGCGAATGGGCAGACGCAGCAACAGTGCCTGTGCCGGCATGCGGCGGCAGATTCTGTTCTGGATGACGATATCAAAACGCTGCTGTTTGATGCATGGTACACAGGGACAAATAATATGGCCGCGCTCGAGGCCCTGCCAAACCCGCGCCGCGTACAAAAACAAATGCGCTCGCTGTCCCGCAAGATCAAGAAAACCTGCTCGTGATCGGTTTTGTCGCACCCCGATTGCTGATGGGCACGCGGGTGCGTTTTCTGCGTTGACTCTCTATGTCATAGGTCTATAAGCCGCCATTCATTGGTGTTGGTGGCCCCCGCAAGGGGATTCCTGTCATCCCGGCCAAATCCGGGAAGAGGACAACGCCCTTCGAAAACCTGAACGAAGGAGATCAGCAGATGACAAAAAGAACTGCTGCCAAGTACAAAATTGACCGCCGGATGGGCGAAAACATCTGGGGTCGTCCAAAGTCCCCAGTAAACCGTCGTGAATACGGCCCAGGCCAGCACGGTCAGCGCCGTAAAGGCAAAATGTCCGACTTCGGTCTGCAGCTGCGCGCAAAGCAGAAGCTGAAAGGCTACTACGGCGACCTGACCGAAAAGCAATTCCGTCGCATCTATGGCGAAGCCGAGCGTGTTAAAGGCGACACCGGTGAAAACCTCATCGGCCTGCTGGAGCGCCGTCTGGACGCGGTTGTTTACCGCGCGAAGTTCGTGCCTACCGTTTTCGCAGCACGTCAGTTCGTGAACCACGGCCACGTCGAAGTGAACGGCAAGAAAGTGAACATCGCTTCTTACCGCGTAAAAGAAGGCGACGTGATCTCTGTTCGCGACAAGTCCAAGCAACTCGCAGTTCTGCTGGAAGCAGTTCAACTGCCAGAGCGCGACGTGCCTGACTATATCGATGCGGACCATTCCAAAATGACCGCAACCTTCGTGCGCGCACCAGGTCTGTCCGACGTTCCATACCCTGTCATGATGGAACCAAACCTGGTTGTTGAATATTACGCGAAGAACTAATCGTTTTTCGCACCTCTTTACATGTCAAAGCCGTGCGGGACCCCCGCGCGGCTTTTTTGCATCTGGCCACCGGGGTGGGGTCTCGCTAGAACGATCTGGTCAACAGGAGACACCACATGAGCCGTATCACGCCACAGCCAGGTATCATGGAAATCGCGCTCTATCAGGGCGGGCAATCTGCGCTTGCAGGCATCAATGATGTCCTAAAGCTTTCCAGCAACGAAAACCCCTATGGTCCAAGCGAGGCGACCAAAGCGGCTTTCGCGCAGTCTGGCCTTGCGCTGCATCGCTATCCCGGTACAGATCACGGGGGTCTGCGGGCGGCAATTGCCGAGGTGCATGGTCTGGACGCGGACCAGATCGTCTGTGGCGTCGGCTCGGATGAAGTGCTGCAATTCATATCGCAGAGCTTCGCAGGGCCGGGTGACGAGATCATCTATACCGAGCACGGGTTCTCGATGTATCCCATTCTGGCGCACGCCTGTGGCGCAACGCCAGTGAAAGTGGCGGAAAACGAGCGTGTGGTTGATGTGGACGCGATCCTTGCGGCCTGCACCGCGCGCACGCGGATCGTCTTTATCGCGAACCCTGGCAATCCCACCGGAACCATGCTGCCTGCTGACGAGGTCGCGCGGCTGGCGGACGGGCTGCCTGAAGGTGCGCTTTTGGTGCTGGATGGGGCCTATGCCGAATTCGTCGAGGGCTATGATGGCGGTGCCGGCTTGGTTGAGGCGCGCAAGAACGTCGTGATGACCCGCACGTTTTCCAAGATTTACGGGCTGGGTGGCCTGCGGATCGGGTGGGGCTATGCGCCCAAAGACATCGTCGATGTGCTGAACCGTGTGCGGCAGCCTTTCAACCTGTCGGACGTCCAGTTGCAGACCGCTGAAGCTGCAGTGCGCGATCAAGAGTTCATGCAGTGGTGTCGCGTGGAAAATACACGCAACGGCGATTGGTTGCGCGCCGCGTTGCAAGAGGTCGGGGTCGAGGTGGACCCCTCATCGACCAACTTCCTGCTTGCGCGCTTTGCCTCGGATGCCGAGGCTGATGCCTGTGATACTGCCCTCAAAGAGGCAGGCATTCTGGTGCGCAAAGTTGCGGGCTATGGTTTGCCGAACTGTCTGCGGATCACCATTGGCGATGAGCGCGCTTGTCGTCGCGTTGCCCATACCGTCAAGCAGTTCAAAGGTGTAAGCGCATGAGCCAGATCTATGGTCGAGTGGCCCTGATCGGTTTGGGCCTGATCGCCTCGTCGATGGCATGGGGCATCAAACGCGGTGGATTGGCGGCCGAGGTGACAGGCTATGCGCGCTCTGCGCAAACCCGCGACACGGCGCGCGAGATTGGTCTGTGTGACACGGTTTTTGACACAGCGGTTGACGCGGTAAAGGATGCCGATCTGGTTGTGCTCTGCGTGCCGGTTGGTGCTATGGGGCAGGTCGCAGCCGAGATCGCGCCGCACCTGAAAGCAGGTGCGACTGTGTCCGATGTCGGCTCTGTCAAACGTCAGGTGATCGCCGACGTTGCACCGCATCTGCCGGACAACGTGCATTTTGTGCCAGCCCACCCTCTGGCGGGTACCGAACACTCTGGTCCGACCTCGGGCTTTGCCGAGCTTTTTGACAATCGCTGGTCGCTTGTGGTGCCTGCCGAGGGATCTGATCGCGCCGCTGTCGATCGCGTCATTGCCTTCTGGAGCGGGCTTGGGTCGATGGTTGAGGAAATGGACCCCTCGCACCATGACCTGGTACTAGCGGTGACCAGCCACACGCCTCACTTGATCGCGTACACGATGGTCGGCGTTGCCGATGACCTGCGTCGAGTGAGCGAAAGCGAAGTCATCAAATACTCAGCCTCTGGTTTCCGGGATTTCACCCGGATTGCCGCGTCAGACCCCACAATGTGGCGCGATGTCTTTTTGAACAACAAAGACGCGACGCTTGAAATCCTTGGACGGTTCACAGAAGAGCTGTTTGCGCTTCAACGTGCGATCCGTCAGGGGGATGGCGACCACCTTCACGACTATTTTACGCGGACGCGGTCGATACGCCGTGGTATCATCGAAGCAGGGCAAGATACCGATGCGCCGGATTTTGGGCGCGGAAAGGCAACTTAATGCGTTTAAAAACAGGGCTTTTCGCCTTGTTGGTGACCGTCACAATGGCGCAGGCCAATGCGCCATATACCTCATTGCGACCTGTTGCACGCGAGGATGTTTTTCCGGTGGCTCTGCCCAGTTTCGCGCCAGACCGCTCGCTGCGCCCGATGCTTCGGCCGGGCTCCGCCTATGCGGCGCGCACGCCAGTGGCCAAACCGGTTGAAACCTCGCGCCGTGCGACCTCGACCCGTGTGGGGCGGGTGTGCGGAGACCGCGATATTCAGGGGCTAGAGATCGGCAATGTGCCGGGAAAACTGCCGGGCTGCGGTATTCGCAATGCGGTGAAGGTGTATGAGGTCTCGGGCGTCAAGCTCAGCACGCCAGCCTCTATGAATTGCCGGACGGCCAAGACGTTTAAGTCCTGGGTCGAGGGCGGCATGGATCGGGCCGTGCGCCCGATGCGCTCTGACGTCGAAGAGCTGAAGATCGTGGCCGGCTATTCCTGCCGGACGCGCAATCACAAGCCGGGCGCAAAGATTTCCGAGCACGGCAAAGGCAACGCAATCGACATTGCGGAATTCCGGTTTGAAAACGGCGAGGTGATCTCGCTGCTTGATCACTGGGGCTCGGGTCGTAAAGGGCGCGTTCTGAGGGATCTGCACAAGTCGGCCTGCGGGCCTTTTGGCACCGTGTTGGGGCCAGAGTCAGATCGTCATCATCGCGACCATTTCCATTTCGACACGGCCAACCACCGCGGCGGGGCCTATTGCCGATAGACCGGGACGTTTAGCGCAAGCTCAGCTTTGGTGCGACACCGATTGGGATGATGCCGACCAGTACCGCGCCATTTGCAAACCTGAGCGTTACGTCGATATCGTCGCGTGATCCCGACAGGCTGGCCAGCAAGACAAAGACTTGTTCAGCAGTGTCGATGGACACAGACCCGATCTGGCCGCTTTCGCGCGCAAGGGCGATCATGTCACGCCAGTTTTTCAGGCGCAGGGTTGCTTCGCCGGTCGGCGAGCCGACTTCGTCGATGGTCAGGTCCGCCGCCAGTTGAAACGACAGATCCCCCCAGGCCGCCGCTGCC
>NZ_CAXREH010000028.1:0-7555 GCF_964229375.1 Cognatishimia sp. | reverse complement strand
GCGACGCGGGCTTCGGGCTCTTCTGCCAGAAACGCGTCAAGAACAGCGTCGGAAATGCGGTCGCAAACCTTATCAGGATGTCCCTCCGAGACGGACTCGGACGTGAACGTATAGTTATTTCGTGCCATGAAGTGCTCCAGTAGGAAATCTGACCGCCACGTCAGGAAGCCGTTGTGGCGGCGGTGATACCCATCGGACTTAGGCCTGCATCCCTAAGGGGTCAAGCGATTTCGCGGGCGCAAGGCGAGATAGACCGCCAGAACGAGCAGTAAAAACACTAATATTGGCGCATCTCCGACCCAGGCATATAGCGTCTGCGGCAAAGGATCCTGACGCCGTACATCCAGAAATCCCGCTTCGTTCAGCGGCAATTGGGCGACAATTCTGCCACGTGCGTCAATCATCGCCGACACGCCCGTATTCGCAGCCCTGACCATCGGCAGGCCCATTTCCATCGCACGCATCTGCGCCTGCACCAGATGCTGAAAAGGTCCGGAAAAATCGCCGAACCATGCGTCGTTGGTGATCTGCATCAACATATCGGGCCGCACTTTGCTAGCCCTGACGTCTTGCGGGAACACCACCTCGTAGCAGATCAGAGGAAGCGCAAGCCCCAACGGACCCAAATCCATGACCTGCGCTCCTGCTCCGGGCGAAAATCCGTGGCCCTGACTTGCGGCCATGCCATAGATGCCAAAGCGCTCTAGAACCTCACCAAACGGCAGGTATTCCCCGAAAGGCACCAAGTGATGCTTGTCATAGGTCGCCTGAATTTCACCGTCAGCCGCAACATATACCGCCGCATTATAGAGCCGCGGCCCCACAAATCGGTTGGCCCCTATGACAACAGGCGATGGTCCCGCGGCCCGAGTGACCTGAGACAGCAAATCATCGCCATAATTCAATATGTCAGGCAGCGATGTTTCGGGCCAAATGGTCAGCGCAATCGGCGCATCAGCCTCTGCGCGCGTAAGCTCTAGGGCGCGCTCAAAGATCACTGGGATCAGGTCAGGGTCCCATTTCTCGTGCTGCGCTGCATTGGGCTGGATCAGGCGAATGACGGGCGCGTCTGCCCGTGGCTCTTGTGCCTCTGGCGCGGGCGCTAGCACGGATGCAATGCCTATGGTGGCCACAAACGCAGCCACCAGACGCAGCCATCCCGAGTTCAGCGCCACCATTGATATGGCCCACGCGGTGGCCAGAACCAATACGTTCAGCCCATGCGACCCGATCCACGCCACCCCCTGCCCTAACGCGCTGTCGACCATGCCATAGGCTGGCATTCCCCAAGCAAACCCGGTGAACACATAGGCCCGCGCCAATTCCGTAAGGGGTAGAGAAACGATCAAAGCCGACGGACGCCCAACCCGCCCTGCAATCCAGAACGCAGCGCCCCAAAACAGCGCCAGTCCCGCAGACATCAACGCAAGCGCGAATGGCGCCATCCAACCGTGCTGTTCAGGCTCTACCAGAAACGGGCTTACCAACCATTGCAACGTCAGCAGGAAATAACCGAACCCATAGGCCCACCCGATGTGGAAAGCCCGGTCTTGCGTGCCAGCGGTTTGATACAAGCCAAAGGCCGACGCGAACCCCAGAACAGACACAAGCGCCCATCCAAAAGGCGCTTGGCCCAATGCTGCAACCGCACCCAATACCGCGAAGATACCAAGCCGCGCCCATAGCGACAGCTTGGCATAGCGCGACATCAGATCAGGCATCGGCATGTGGGCTTTGTTCACTCAGGATCACTCGCAGCCGTTTGATGCGCCGCGGATCAGCATCCACGACCTCGAACTCGGTCCCGTCCGGGTGGACAACGACCTCGCCGCGCGCAGGTACGCGCCCTGCCAACATAAAGACCAAGCCCCCAAGGGTATCGATCTCTTCTTCGTCGATCTCTTCGTGTTGAGTAAGGGAGCGATCAATCACGGCTTCGAACTCGTCCAAAGGCGACTTGGCCAGCGCGAGATAGCAGCCCGGGCTTTCTTCACGCCACAGCGCTTCTTCCTCTTGATCGTGTTCGTCCTCGATTTCACCGACCACCTGTTCGATCAGGTCTTCGATTGTTACCAATCCGTCGACCCCGCCATATTCGTCGATCACCAACGCCATGTGGCGCCGTTCCGTCTGCATCTTGGTCAGCAGAACGCCGATTGGCATCGATGGGGGCACAAACAGCAAAGGCCGCAGCATCTGGCGCAGGGAAAACCGTCCGCCCGAGCCGTTGAACCCATGCTTCAAAGCAAAGTCCTTGAGGTGCACAAAACCGACCGGCGTGTCCAAGGTGCCATCAAACACTGGCAGACGGGTCAGACCGCTTTCGCGGAATACGTCCAACAATTCGGCACGTGTCATGGTCACCGGTACGGCAGAGATATCCACCTTGGGCACGGCAACATCCTCGACGCGCATGCGACGCAGGTTCATCATCCCATGGGTTTGGGAACTCGGCCTATCTGTTTGCTGAGGCTCCGCGATCTCGCCGACATCTGCGGGGCTGATCGCTTCGAGAATGCGGCGAAAAAAACCGCCGCTCTTTTGTAATTCTGGGATCTCGCCCTGCGCGCTCTGCGCTGCGATAGAAGACCCGTCGGTGCTGTCGCCCATTGTACCTTTCCAAATGCGGGGAAATACCCCGTTAGTCCAAACAATATGGGTTACTCAACCCCAGTTTGCCAAGTATCTCGACCTCTAAACCCTCCATTAGGGCGGCATCTTTGTCACGAATGTGATCATAGCCAAGCAAATGTAGCACTCCGTGAACCAATAGATGCGTGACATGGTCGCGCATAGGCTTGTTTGCCGCGTCAGATTCTCTGAGGCAGGTGTCGTAGGCAATCGCGATATCACCCAATTCCGGATCAGGGCCCTGAGGCTGCGCGGGGTGATCTCCGTCCTGCTCGGCCGCGCGCTCGTCGGAGGGCCAAGACAAGACATTCGTCGCCGTCGGCTTTTCGCGAAACTCGGCGTTCAGATCGGCGATGCGTGCGTCATCACAGGCCATCACACAGATCTCCCACGTCTCGGGATCCATTGCCAAATGAACCAGCGTGGCCGTGCTTGCCTTGTCTGCCAAAGCTGACAGGTCCAGCGCCTGCCAGCGCTCGTCTTCGATGAGGACGTCAATCATAGCTTATCCGCGTTTGCTGCGCTCGTCTGGGGCGCGTTCTGCGTCGGCGTCATAGGCTTTGATGATCGCGGCCACAAGCGGGTGACGCACAACATCATCGGCGGTGAAGTAGTTGAAACTGATGTTCTTTATACCACTCAACAACCTCTCGGCATCGCGCAGGCCTGACTGAACGCCACGCGGCAGATCCACCTGAGACCGGTCACCGGTGATCACCATCCGAGACCCCTCGCCCAAGCGGGTCAGGAACATTTTCATCTGCATGGTCGTCGCGTTCTGCGCTTCGTCCAGAACCACGAAGGCATTCGCCAAGGTTCGCCCACGCATAAACGCCAGCGGTGCAATCTCGATCTTTTTCTCTTCGATCAGTTTGGCCAGCTGCTTGCCGGGCAGAAAATCATTCAGCGCGTCATACAGCGGCTGCATATAAGGATCGACCTTGTCCTTCATGTCACCGGGCAGATAGCCCAGCTTTTCGCCGGCTTCGACAGCAGGACGGCTTAGGATGATGCGGTCCACATGGCCTCCGATGAACATCGACACGCCGACAGCCACCGCCAGATAAGTCTTACCCGTTCCCGCTGGCCCGATGCCAAAGGCCATCTCGTTTTTGAACAGGTTCTGAACATAGGCTTTTTGCGCGTCGGTCCGGGGTTCAACCAGCTTTTTGCGGGTTTTGATCTCGACCTTGCCGCCCTTAAACAGCTCCATCTGGTCGCCCGCGCGGGTGCCCGTATCTTTTTCCGAGCCGCCCATGCGCAATTCGCGATCAATATCAGCGTGTTCGACCGACTTGCCGGTTTCCAGCCGCACATAGAGGGACTGCAAGACCTCGACCGCTTCCTTTTGATGGGACTCTTCGCCAAAAACAGCAAGCTGGTTGCCGCGGCGAACAATTTGAACCGAGAGCTGCTGCTCTATATCCGCTAGATTGCGATCATACTCACCGCAAAGGTCGATCAAAAGGCGATTGTCTGGGAACTCGATCAGAATTTCTTTCGACGTTTCCCCAGAGGTTGGCGGGGTCAGGGCACTTGTGGCCAAGCAGCTCTCCTTTTCGAAATGATGCTGAGTCTTAGCCTGCAGACTTTCCCGAAAACCTGCAAGCAGTTGGCGGCAAAATTCACGCCACAGTTACAAAAAAAGACCGCGAGCAGAGGCACGCGGTCTTTTTGGAAATCGTCTATGTCCTGATGTTGGATCATATCTTGTCGTGGAACTTCGACCCTTCTTTATATGGGCCTGTGGCGGTGTTTGGCGGTGCAATGCCGGAACACACCGGTTTGCCGTAGCGATCCAACCGCTGGCTGAGATAGCCCTCAAGCCCGTCGTCGATGATCCAGTGATCACATCCGTTCGGATCCACCCAAATGCCGGCAACCAACTGGCTGAGGTGCTTGTCGTCAAAGCCCTGATCGATGGTTCTGTCGG
Organism: Cognatishimia sp.; assembly: GCF_964229375.1. Classification (GTDB taxonomy): domain Bacteria; phylum Pseudomonadota; class Alphaproteobacteria; order Rhodobacterales; family Rhodobacteraceae; genus Cognatishimia. Next base: position 2,991 of record NZ_CAXREH010000028.1, on the reverse strand, counting down.
TGATGTTGCGACCGCCTTCAAAGCTTTCGACGCAGCCCGACACCGCAGTTGCTGCCAAGAGAGCAAGAGTTGCTGATTTCAGTTTCATCATAGCCCCCTTAATTCAGACACATAATTTCGACGCGACGGTTTTCTGCGCGGCCGACGGATGATTTGTTGGACGCACGCGGCATCCGCTCGCCATAGCCGCGGACGTCGACGATATTTGCACCGGTGCTTGTGCCAATGTTGGCCACGGTCGCAGCGCGGTTGAAGCTGAGCTTCATATTGCTTTCGTCAGACCCGCGACTGTCGGTGTGTCCGATGATGATATAAGCATCAGAGCCGTTCTGCTGAAAGAACTGCGCCAAACGCTGACGGCCCTGCGCGCTGATACGATAGCTGCCGGAGGCAAAGAACTGATCGGCATTCAGCATGCCGCACAGTTTGGAATGATCACAAACTGGAATGCCGTGACGATTGACGTTCGGGGTCATATAGCCCTCGGCGCCGTCGTCCATGACCCAGTGCTGACACCCGTCCGGATCGACCCAGATGGTTGGTTTATATTCAGCGCCTCGGATTGTTTTGGTGCCTTGTGCAACCGCAGTGGTCGCAACGCTGGTGCATGTGATCGCAGCAATTGCGATTGTCCCCAATGCACGGCGCAGGCCGGTTTTAAAATGATCTGCCACGATACTACCCTCACTGTCGCGACCCGCCCGGGCCGCAGCAGCCAAGGGAAGAACCGACATCATTGATGGGGCTTACTGTAGCAAATTTTCAGGTCATGTGAAGGGAAATCCACAAGATATTGTGGGCGGCCATAGAACCGCCCGCAACACCAAGAAAATATGGGGATCTCGCCCGAACGTTAACTTTTGTGGCCTCAGACGAGGACGCCGCCAAGCGAATTTGTGCTGCTTTCAACGATTCTCACCGCGCGGATATCGCCGACGGTCACGTCCGCATTCGCCACATGCACGGCGTGCAGGTATTCTGACTTGCCCACCATCTGGCCCTCAAGACGCCCTTTGCGCTCAAACATCACCGAGACCTCACGGCCGATCATGCTGTCCTGAATTTCGCGCTGTTGCTCTGTGATCAGGGCCTGCAGACGATAGAGGCGATCTGACGCCTCGCCATCATCCACCAGCGGACGCTCGGCGGCAGGGGTGCCGGGACGCGTGGAGTATTTGAACGAGAAGGCCTGACCGTATTTCACCTCTTGGACCAGCGCCATCGTATCCTGAAAATCCTGCTCGGTCTCTTCGGGGAAGCCGACAATAAAGTCGCCGGAAATAAGGATATCCGGGCGGGCTTTGCGGATGCGCTCGATCAGACGCAGATAGCTTTCGGCGGTGTGGCTGCGGTTCATCCGCTTGAGGATCTTGTCGCTGCCAGACTGCACCGGTAAGTGCAGATAAGGCATCAGTTTCTTACATTCCCCATGCGCAGCGATCAGATCGTCTTGCATGTCGTTGGGGTGGCTGGTGGTAAAGCGGATGCGCTCAAGTCCCTCGACTTTGTCCAACTCCCAGATCAGATCGGCTAAAGACCAGGTGCCACCATTCGGACCGTCGCCGTGGTAGGCGTTCACATTCTGACCCAACAGGGTGATTTCACGCACGCCACGATCCACCAGATCTCGGGCCTCGGTCAAAACGCGCGCGGCAGGACGGCTGACCTCTGCGCCCCGCGTATACGGCACAACGCAAAAGGCGCAGAATTTATCGCAGCCTTCTTGCACTGTCAGAAAGGCCGCCGGCGCACGTTTGGCCTTGCCGCGTCCTTTCAGTTTTTCAAACTTGTCTTCCTCGGGGAAATCCGTGTCTAGCGCCTTGACGCCGGTGCGCGCCTTTTCTTCCATTTCAGGTAAGCGGTGATAGGCCTGTGGCCCCACAACCAAATCGACCAAGGGCTGACGGCGCATGATCTCTTCGCCTTCAGCCTGCGCAACACAGCCCGCCACACCGATTTTCAGATCAGGCTTGTCGACCTTGAGCCCCTTAAAGCGGCCCAGTTCGGAATAGACCTTCTCGGCGGCCTTCTCGCGAATATGGCAGGTGTTCAACAGGATCATGTCTGCATCATCAGGCGTGTCGGTCGTGACATAGCCCGCGCCGCCCATAGCCTCGGCCATGCGCTCGCTGTCATAGACATTCATCTGACAGCCATAGGTCTTGATAAACAGCTTCTTGGGGTCGGACATGATCTTACCTTCGAAATCCAGAGCGCCCCCCTATACCACGATGCGTGACGCTTGCAATGACAAGCGATTTCGATCACTTTTGACAAAAATCAAGTAGGCGCCCGATGCAGTTCACGAGTTTTGCCGCACTTCTGAAATCAGACCCGAGCCTTGTTGCCAAAGGCCCGCTGGCGTTGATCTTTGCCGAAGACGACGTCGAGCTGGACACAACCTTGCGCCACCACAAGGATATCGGCTTTGCGCAGGTGCTGGCCTTTATGCCAAAGTCCTTTGCGCTGGCCGCCGATGTCACAGACATGGTCATCCGCATCGATATGGAACTGGCCACAGGCACGCAGATGATCGACACGGTCAACGAAGTCGCCGCCGCCTGCCCCGATCTATGGCTCTATTACTGCTTTAATGCCGAATATTTGCTGTTTCCCTTCTGCGAGACCCGCAACATCGGCGAGATGCTATGTTTTCACGCCGAAGAGCGTCGCAGCGCTATGTTGACATATGTCGTTGATCTATATGCAGAAAACCTGCACAAAAACGGCAATGCAGTGGCAATCGAAGGCGCGATGATGGACAAGGCCGGCTATTACGCATTGTCCCGCCCTGATCCAGACAACCACAATCATCCCAAAGAGCGACAGCTGGATTTCTATGGCGGCCTACGGTGGCGATTCGAGGAACATATCCCCAAAGCCAAACGCAAGATCGACCGGATTTCCATTTTCCGCGCCACACCAGGCGTGCAGCTTCGCGAGGATTTCACCTTTTCCGACGAAGAGATGAACACATACAGCTGCGAATGG
>NZ_CAXREH010000027.1:0-27045 GCF_964229375.1 Cognatishimia sp. | reverse complement strand
AAGCGCGGCCGTCACGCGGCAAAACCCGCGAAAGCGCGCCCAACCTTCGCTGTGAGGCCTTCTATAGATCGATCCGCAGGCCATCCCTTCCGACGATCAACTCGCCGTCATAGTGCCCCGCGCAGGCCTCTTGCCAGTCTTTGGGCCCGAACGTGGGATCGTCAGACGGGATCAAATGCGACAACGCCAAACGCTTTGCCCCGGCCTTCGCCGCTGTGCGTGCGGCATCATGGGCAAAGCTGTGCGAGCGCAGCCAATGGGTCAGCAACCGGTCTGATCCATTCCCGACCCGCTCTAGCAGCGCAGGCAACGCCGCCTCCAGCATCGCTTCGTGGATCAGCAGATCAGCGCCACGCGCAAAGTCTTCGAGCGCTTGGATCGGGGCGGTGTCGCCGGAAAACACAATATGGTTGCGCGCCGTTTTGAACGAGAACGCAAAACAATCCACCAACGGCGGATGCGCCGTGCGGATCGCAGACACCGCAATATCGCCCTGACCCATAACATGGCCTGCATCAATCGTGTGGAACGTCACCAGATCGCGCAGGTCGGGGCGGCCCTCGTCCTCGATACGCAGATCAATATCCGCCTCCATCGAGGCCAGAAAACCGTCCCAATACGCATCAAGCCCCGCAGGGCCATAGACATTGACCTGTGTTTTCAACCCAGACGTCCATGAGGTATGCAGCAGCGGGCCAAGCTCTAGATAATGATCCGAGTGCAAATGGCTGATAAAGATCAACGACAGATCCCGCAGCTGCATGCCTTGATCGATCAACCCTTTGGTCACGCCAAGGGCGCAGTCCACAACGATGGTCTGCCCATCCAGGCACAGCAGATTTGAGGTCGGCAGCGAGGAGCCCGGCCGCACGGCAGGCCCCCCTTTAGTGCCCAGCAGGCACACATAGTCTTGTGTCATATCCAAGCCCTTCACACCGCCGCAAAACCAGCGTCAAGCGCAGCAAGGATCGTATTTGCGTCATCCTCTGTCAGAACCAGCGACGGCGACAGGATAAGGTTCGGGCCAGACACGCGTACAATCGCACCGTTTTGATAGGCCGTCTCTTGGATTTTCGATGCGGTCACCGGATCGATGACCTTCTTGGTGGCGCGATCACTCACCATTTCCATTGCCGTCATCAGACCATATCCGCCCCGCACATCCCCGATGATATCGTATTTTTCCATCAGGGATTTGCACCCTTCAAACAATTGCGTGCCACGTGCTGCGGCATTGTCTTTGACGTTCAGGCGCTTGGTCTCAGCCAGACAGGCAATCGCGGCGGCGGCACCGACAGGGTGGCCGGAATAGGTATAGCCATGGCTAATTCTGGCGTCGGGATTTTTTTCGAAGGCTTCGATCATCCGCTCGCCCAGCATGACGGCTCCAAACGGGAAGAACCCGTTGGTGATCGCCTTTGCGGTGGCCATCATGTCCGGCTGAATGCCCCAAAGCCGCGCACCAGACCATGCGCCAGTGCGGCCATAAGCCGTGATTACTTCGTCGGTGATCAGCAAGATGCCGTTGCGATCACAAATTTCGCGCACCGCTGGCGCGAAAGACGGATGCGGCGGGATCACCCCACCTGCGCCAAGGATCGGCTCCATGATCATGGCGGCGATTGTATTCGCACCTTGGAAGGCAATTTCGTCCTCCAGCGCCTGAACGCAAAGCTGCGCCAGCCGTTCGGGATCGGTTTCATTGAAAGGGTTGCGATAGGTATAAGGCGCCGGAATATGGAAACAGCCCGGCAACAGCGGCTCGTAGGCGTTGCGGAAGTTCGCGTTGCCGTTCACCGACGCGCCGCCCATATGAGTGCCGTGATAACCTTTCTTCAGGCTAAGAAACTTGGTCCGACCCGGCTCGCCCCGCAGCTTGTGGTATTGACGTGCAAGACGCAAAGACGTCTCGACGCTGTCAGATCCGCCCGACGTAAAGAATGCCCGTGTCAGCCCGTCAGGTGCGAAGAACTCGCTCAGCTCATAGGACAACTCAATCGCAGCGTCGTTCGTAGTGCCGCGGAAGGTCGAATAATACGGCAGCGTATCCAGCTGCTTGGCAATCGCGTCTTTCACCGGCTGGCAGGAATAGCCAAGGTTCACATTCCACAAGCCCCCTACCGCGTCGACAACACGGTGGCCATCTATGTCCGTGATGCACACACCATCGGCCTGCGTGACGATCTTGGGGGGCTGCGCCGCGCTGTCCTCTGGCGACGTCATCGGATGCCACATAAAGCGGGCGTTGTTTTCCTTAAGGAAGTTTGAGTCTTTCATGTGGTCGTATCCAATTCGGTCGATTGATTGACGGACGTGGCCCAAGCAGCTTCGACGGCTGCGGGGACTGCGCCGCCCCAGTTCCGGGTAATCTGGCGGGCGGCGGTTATCAGTTCTGCTTTGATTGTGCGCTCAAGGTCAGGAGTGAAACGGGCAGCAACACTCGCGACAGACAGCGCCCCGGCTAGATGCCCGGTGTGGTCAAACAACGGGGCTGCAATGCCTTTAATCTCATCCTCAAAGCTTTGATCGCCAATCCCAAAACCGCTTGCTTTGGTGGCTGCGATCAAATCAACAAGTTCCGCCTCGGTGGTCGGCGTTGATTTCGTGAACGCCTCCATGTTTTTGGTGGCAACCTTCAGCAGATCGTCCCCGCTATAGGCCAGCACACAAAGGCCTGATCCCGTGGCGTGCAGTGGAAAAACGCTGTTGTCGATGACCGCCCGCGTGCCGTGGCGCTGGGATTCGCATTCACACAGGCCATAGAGCGCAGTCCCCGACAACACTGTTACATGCGCCGTCTCTCCGGTCGCCTCAACAAGCGCTGTTAAAACGCTCATGGCCGAGGATTTGCGAGGAACGGTCGCCTCTCGCACCTGCGCCATCTGTATGACAGCCGGGCCAAGACGGTACTGTTTCGTTGCCGGATTTTGCTCAACAAACCCTTCAATTTCAAGCGCTTGAAGATAGCGATAGGTCGTCGCCTTATCGCGCCCAGCCATGCGGCACAGCTGAGACAACCCGATTTCGGGAAGCGTTGTTGAAAAATGCTTCAGCAGCGAAAGCGCCTTTGCTGTGGAGGACATTCTTTGCATCTCTTTTCACCTGAATTCAAAAAAAGTTTGACACACCAAAATTAACAAGGCAACCTTTTTTATGAAACATCGGTTCAATAAGTGAACCAGCAACCGGGAGAATGAAATGCATAAGTTAACGAGTTCCGTTACAGCCATGGCGCTGGCGCTGACCGCCGTCGCGGGCACAGCGATGGCCGAGTATCCAGAAAAGCCGGTCGAGTTTGTCGTCCCTTGGCCTCCGGGTGACCTTGAGGACGTATTGACCCGCATGATCGCCGAAGACTTCTCTGCGGCCTATGGCGTGCCAACCGCTGTTGTGAACAAGCCAGGCGGCGGTGGCGGCCCCTTCCCCGGCGCGATTGACGTCGCAAATGCGCCGGCGGATGGCTATACCATCGGCTCTTTCATCATCGCGATCCCGGTCGTGGGTCCGCAGATCGGCATTCCAGAGCTGAACCCTGATCCTTTCGTGCCCCTGGGCAACTTCCTGACATATCCGTTCGTCATCGCCACAAACGGGGATGCGCCATATGGCACGATGGAAGAACTGGCAGCGCATGCTGCAGACAATGACGTTGTGCTGGGTCACTTCGGCGCGCCACTGGTGCCAACGCAGGTCACCATGGGCTTGGCAAAAGAGATGGGCTTTGCCTTTGCAGCAGACGCGGCATTTGACGCGCTGGACTGCAACACTCTGGCCTCTGGCGACGTGGACGTAATCAACACCACATTGCAACTGATCCTGCCGTGCCTTGATAGCGTGACTGTTCTGGCCTCGATCGGCTCAGAGCGCATCCCGCTGACACCTGATGCGCCAACCGTTGCAGAGCTTGCACCTGATCTGGATGTTGCGCTGTGGAACGGCTTGTTTGTCCATGCAGACACGCCACAAGACGTGCAGGACAAAATCATCGCGGTCGCAGAAAAGACCATGAAGTCAGATCGTGCACAACAACTGGCCGCCGACACGGGCGCCGCTGTCTACTGGCAGCCAGCCGCCGAGGTCGTCACGCAGATCCAAAGCGATATCGCAACGATGGACCGCATCGGCAATATGCTTGCCAACTAAGGCTTCTTCCCGGTGGCTGAGGCGCTTTGCGCGCCTTGGCCGCTTGGCCTTTCAAGAACGGATACCCCTATGTCACGCGTGAAAACGCTACAGTCTTTATTCAAGCGTTACCGCAGGCCGGGCGACATTGTGTTTGCCTGGTTTGCGTTGATTGTATCTGTCTTTTTGCTTTCCCAACTGGCGGATCAAACCCAGTGGCGCAACGGCGGCAAGCTGTTTGCGCAACCGCGTTTCTGGCCTGCCGTTTCCCTTGGCGCCATGTCGCTTTTTGCGGCGCTCCATCTATTGGGATCAGCCCTTTCAGAGCGTATTAACGGCCGCTGGCAAGAGGTTTGGCTTTGGCTCTCATCGATTGAATATGCCGGATGGTTCATAGCCTATGCGCTTGTCGTGCCATACGCGGGATATCTGCCAACGACAGTCGTCATGGCCGTCGCGCTGGCCCTGCGGGTTGGCTATCGAAGCGCCTCGCCCCTCATCGCTGCGGCGGTCGCCGCGGGGGTCATTGTTGTGCTGTTTAAATCGACGCTGAAGGTTAACCTTCCGTCCGGCCTGATCTATGAGAGCCTGCCCGACGGGCTGCGCCAGATCATGCTGACCTATTTCTGATCGGATCTAGACATGGAAAACCTGCTTGCCGGACTCGAGATGCTTGCCCGTTGGGACGTCATGCTTGCGCTGTTTGTCGGCTCGATCGGGGGTGTCATCATTGGCGCAATCCCGGGCGTGGGCCCCGCAGTGGCCATTGCGATCCTGTTGCCAGCCACCTTTTCGTTTGAGCCCATCGTCGGGCTGACCATGCTGTTGGGGATCTATGGATCCTCGATGTATGGCGGCGCGATCCCTGCTGTTTTGATCAACACACCGGGAACTGCCGTCAATGCGCTGACGTCTTATGACGGCTATCCGATGACAAAACGAGGCGAGGCCCATCGTGCGGTGTCCATCGCCTATTCCGCATCCTTCTGGGGCGGTATCTTTGGCATTCTTTGCCTGATCCTTTTGTCCCCTGTCTTGGCCTTCATCGCGCCGATGTTTGGATCGCGCGAAATCTTTCTGGCCGCCCTTTTGGGCATCATCCTTGTGATCCTTGCGCACCGCGGCCAGATCTTTGCCGCCGGCATGCTGGCCATGCTGGGCATCTTTCTGCAAACCGTCGGGCTGGATGCTGTCACCTATACACAGCGTTACACCTTTGGGTACTCGTTCCTGTCCTCGGGTGTGAATTTAATCGTTGTCGTCCTTGGCCTCTTTGCACTTAGCCAAGCGTTTTTCCTTTTGACCGCGCCGGATTCCAGTCCCGACGCCAAGCCCGTAACCGGCAAAATGACGGCAGGCATCAAAGAGCTGTTGAAACACAAAAGAGTGGCGACGGTCGCGTCAAGCTTTGGCGTGGTGCTTGGCATGATCCCCGGCACTGGCGAATTCACCGCGCAGTTCATGTCCTATACCTATGCGCAGAAAACCTCGAAAACGCCCCACCAGTTTGGCAAAGGATCGCCCGAAGGCCTGATCGCCTCGGAAGCGGCCAACAACGCGGTTCCGGCAGCAGCGATGATCCCCCTGCTGGCGCTTGGAATTCCCGGCGAAGCGCTAACGGCGATGATGTTGTCGGTGTTTTATGTCCACAACGTCATTCCCGGCCCACAGCTGTTTCAGAACAACATCGACCTTGTCTACGGACTCTATTTCGCGCTGATTGCCCTGAATGTGATTGTCATAGTGTTCTTGCTGTTCTCAACGAACCTGCTGACCAAAATCATCCGCGTGCCGACCCGTTTCCTGGGCGTGATGATCCTGCTGCTGTCTTTTGTGGGCGTCTATTCGCTGCGCAACTCGCTGACGGACTGCATGATTGCCGCAGGCTTTGGCGTATTCGGCTTGATCCTGAAACGTTTGAACCTGCCAATTGTTCCGATCATCCTTGGCATGGTTCTGGGAGGAATTATGGAGGTCAAGCTGCGCTCGGCCCTGCCGCGCCTAAAGACTCCACTGGATATGATCGATCGCCCGATTGCGGCCATTCTCTTTGGCCTCATCGTTCTCGTGCTGGCGCTGCACATGCGCACCCTGATCAAGGAATGGCGTGCCCACCAGCCCGACGAAGACCACGACATGCACGACAGCCAAACAAGGTAATCCCGAATGGACCAGACACAAATTGATGCCCTGCGCGCGCAGCCCATTGCGCCGTTTTTCCATCTGATTGACGGCAAACATGTGCCCGCATCAGACGGAGGCACAATGAATATCATTTCCCCCATCGACGGAACAGTCATCACGACCACAGCCGCAGGCACAGCGGCCGACATGGAGGCCGCAATTGCCTCGGCCCGCGCAGCCTTTGAAGACGGGCGTTGGGCGAACCAACCGCCTGCCGCCCGCAAAAAAGTTATGATGAAATGGGCCGATCTGATCGAGGCCAACGCGCTTGAGTTGGCAGTCCTCGGCGTGCGCGACAACGGCACTGAAATCGGCATGGCGATCAAGGCAGAGCCTAGCTCGGCCGCCGCCACGATCCGCTATTACGCGGAAGCGCTCGACAAGATCTATGGCGAGATCGCCCCGACCTCGTCTGACATTCTTGGCATGATCCACAAAGAGCCCGTCGGGGTCGTGGGCGCGATCATTCCGTGGAACTTCCCACTGATGATTGGCGCATGGAAGCTTGGCCCAGCGCTGGCGATGGGCAATTCGGTTGTCTTGAAACCATCGGAAACCGCGTCCCTGTCGCTGATGCGAATGGCCGAACTTGCGCTTGAAGCAGGGCTTCCCGAGGGTGTCCTGAATGCCGTCACAGGCGAAGGCCGCATTGTGGGCGAGACGATGGGCCTGTCGATGGACGTGGACGTCTTGGTCTTTACCGGGTCGGGTGCCACTGGTCGGCGGCTCTTGGAGTACGCAGCGCGCTCGAATATGAAACGCGTCTATCTGGAACTTGGCGGAAAATCCCCCAACATCGTCTTCGCAGACGCGCCCAATCTGGACGAGGCCGCGAACGTCTCTGCCGGGGGAATCTTTCGCAATTCTGGTCAGGTCTGCGTGGCCGGATCGCGCCTGTTGGTCGAAGCCTCGATCCACGATGAGTTTGTCGCAGCCGTCGCCAAAGCAGCCGAGGGGATGCGCGTCGGTGACCCGCTGAAGGTCGACACACACATTGGCGCCATAAACTCGGAAGGCCAACTGACGGCAAATCTGGGCTTTGTTAAAACCGCCACCGCCGAAGGTGGCAAGATCGTCACCGGTGGCGACCGCATTCTGCAGGACACTGGCGGCTATTACATGGCCCCCACGGTCGTCACAGGCGTGAGCCGCGACGCAACGCTGGCTCAGAAAGAAGTCTTTGGCCCTGTGTTGGCCGTCACCCCGTTTGAAACCGAGGAAGAGGCCATCGCCTTGGCAAACTCTACGGTCTATGGCCTTGCTGGTGCTGCATGGACGTCCAACCTGGGCCGCGCCCACCGCATGGTGCGCGGCGTGCGCAGCGGGGTTATGCATATCAATACTTATGGCGGCGCCGATGGCACAGTGCCTCTCAGCGGGTTCGGCCAATCAGGCAACGGATCTGACAAATCTTTGCATGCGATAGAGAAATACGTGAACCTCAAGACCGCGTGGATCAAGCTTTAGGGGACACAGATGGCTGACAAGACAATTCTGGTCGTAGGCACCTACGACACCAAAGACGACGAGCTTGCCTTTTTGGCAGGCGTGATCCGCGATCAGGGCGGCAAGGTCGTCACCATGGACGTCTCTGTGCTTGGCGAGCCCTCAAAACCCACGGATTATTCAAAACATGACGTCGCGCAGGAAGGGGGCGGCACGATCCAAGCCGCCATCGACAGCGGCGATGAAAACCACGCCATGCAGATCATGGCCAAGGGCGCAAGCCTGCTGGCGGTGCGACTTTACACCGAGGGTGTCTTTGACGGCGTCATCATCTTGGGCGGCACAATGGGCACCGATCTGGCACTTGATGTTGCCTCGGCCCTGCCCCTTGGGGTTCCGAAGTACATTGTATCAACCGTGTCGTTTTCACCGTTGATCCCCGCAGAACGGCTGGCGGCCGATACGCAGATGATCTTGTGGGCGGGCGGCCTTTATGGGCTGAACTCCGTCTGCAAAGCGTCGCTGTCTCAGGCGGCAGGTGCCGTCTTGGGAGCCGCCCGCGCGGTGCAGATGCCAGACCCGGACAAGCCGCTGATCGGGATGATGTCGCTTGGCACATCAGCGCTGAAGTATGTGATCCCGCTCAAGCCCGCGCTTGAAGCGCGCGGGTTCGAAGTGGCCGTTTTCCACGCCACCGGCATGGGCGGACGCGCGTTTGAAAGCCTTGCCGCCCAGGGCGCTTTCGCTTGTGTGATGGATTTCTGCACGCAGGAATTGGGCAACCACATCCATGGCTCCAACATCTCTGCAGGCGCAGACCGCTTGACCAACGCTGGCGCAACCGCAACGCCCCAGATCGTGGCGCCGGGCTGTTATGATCTGGTGGACGTGGTTGGCTGGAAACCCCTGGATGCCAAATGGTCCGAGCACATGAAGCACGAACACAACCGCCTGCTGACCTCGATCGTGCTGCAAGCCCCCGAGGTCAAAGAGGTCGCACGTGCGCATTCTGCCCAATTGGCCACCGCCAAAGGGCCCGTGGCCCTGATCCTGCCGGAACTCGGTTTGGGCGAATGGGACCGAGAGGGCGCCGACCTACACAACCCAGACGGCCTTGTGGCGTTTCTGGCGGAACTTGAAAAGACCCTGCCCGAAACGGTCCAAGCCCACCGCATCGCGAGCCACATCAACGATGCAGCCTTCGCAGACAAAGCCCTCGAGATCTTCGACGCATGGTGCGACGATGGAACGGTCAGGCGTTAGGTTGCGGTTTCGGAGGCGGACAGGCGCGGTATGACCCTCTGGAACACTTAGCGACAGGGGAATTAGTGAACGTTGTCGCTCAGGTCGCACTTAATGAAACGAAGCCGTTTCCAGTTGAGCAAACCTAAGTTCAAACCCTAAGTCCTAGATGCTTCAAACTTTGCCCAAGCTGCCTCAAACTTTTCAAAGCTAAAATCGCTGTCAGCTGCCGCGTCCAAGATGATCCGTTCGGTGTCCAAAAGCTTTTGAATTCTGGCCGCCAAGTGATCCAAGTGCTGCGCGGGCACAACAAGTGCGCCATGGCGGTCTGCGTGAACGAAGTCTCCGTCATGGATTGTCAGGCCAAAAATCGTGACCTCTGTTGCGATTTCTTTGACGTGGACAAACCCATGGCTTGGGCCGATTGACCCCGCGATGACGGGGAAGCCCTTTGGCAAGTCACCCAAGTCCCGCATGACGCCATTGGTAAGTGCGCCGTTCAGGCCAAAGCCTTTGTGGATCGAAGTGTTGATTTCGCCCCAATAGGCGCCAATGGCCTCTGCCCCGTCCACATCTTCAACCACCGCAATCGCAGGACGCGGGCCGCTGGCCATGTGGCGGTAGTAGTCCATGCGGCGCGCCTTTATGACCTCGGGCGGCTCGGCGGGTGGCGCGATGGCAGAGATTTTTGCGGTTCTGGCAAAGCCCACAATCGCGCCTTCGTCTGGGGCGCTCGACAGCATAGTGCCGCGGGTGAATTGGTTAAACCCGCGTTTGCCCTCGACCACCTCAATCGCATTGCAAACTGTTGGGGTGTCTACCTTTTTCAAAAGATTGAGAAGATCGCTGTTCATGAGGACTCCATCCAGCGCGCAAGCGCTTGGTTCGTTGCTTTAGTGTTTTCCAATGTGGGCAAATGGCCCGCGTTTTCGATGACATCAAAGGCCGCATGCGGCATCAACGAAGCCATGTATTCGTGCCGCGTGATCGGGCAGAGTTTGTCGTGACGACCGCAGAGGATCAAGGCAGGCACCTTGCAGTCGCGCAGCGTCTGAGATTGATCTGGCCGGTCCATTAGCGCGCGGGACTGGCGCAGAAAGGCGTGGGGGCCAAGGCGTAGCGCCATGTCCATACAAAGATCCAGAACCTGTTTTCTGCTTGGACCCGGCGCCAGATATTTTGGCTTCATTTCTTCGCGCATCACATCGGCAAGCCCGCCCTCCCGCACCGCCATCATTTGCGGCACGCGTGTCGCCTTGACCTGTTCGGTTTCAGCCAGCGGATTTGTATCCAGCAAAGCCAGATGGGTTATGCGATCAGGTGCAAGGCGCAGCATCTCCATCGCGACGATGCCGCCCATCGACAGGCCGGCAACGGCGAAGCTGTCTGGCGCATTCGCCAGCACACGTTCAGCCAGTTTGGTAACGCTCGCCTCTTGCGAGATCGACGCGAGGAAAAGGTCGTAATCCCCTGAAAATGCGTCAATTTGCGGCCCAAAGAGGCGCGCATCACACATCATTCCGGGGATCAGAACAAGTGACGTCATCCAGCCAATGCCGCGCCTTCGGACAGAGCGTTCAGCTTGGCGTAGGCGATATCGGGATCGACGGCGCCAAAGCCAGCAAACGTGCCAAACCCGCAATCGGACCCTGCGATCACACGGTCGGCGCCTACGATGTCCACAAAGCGGGACACACGTTCTGCGACAAGCTCGGGGTGTTCCACAAAATTTGTGGTCGTATCGACGACGCCGGGCACAAGGACTTTATCATCGGGAATGTCGGCCTTGCGATCACGGAACACGCTCCATTCATGACCGTGACGTGGATTAGAGGTCTCAAACAGCACGTAGCGCGATTTTGTGGACATCAGCGTGTCAAACATCTTGGACATCGGAATGTCACAGACATGCGGGCCTTCGTAGTTGCCCCAACAGATGTGAATACGAACTTTCTCCGCAGGCACGTCCTGCAGAGCATGGTTCAGCGCGTCGACATGGGAGGCGGCGATCTTCAGGAACTCGTCATCGGACAGATTGTTGAACAGCATGTGACGCGATAGCGCAAGATCCGGGCAGTCGAGCTGTAAATCCAGTCCCGATGCCACAATGGTTTCGTATTCCTCTTTCATGGCATCGGCCAAAGCCGCCAGATAGGCCTCGCGCGTGGCGTAGTGATCATTTTGCAGGAAAAGTGAGATCACGCCCGGGGACGCAGCATTCATAAAGCCCCGTTCGACCCCCTGTTCCGCCATCGCATATTTCAGGTTGGCGATATCCTTTTGCAATTCCCCCTGCCCTTTGGATTTCACCTCTCCAACGCACATAGGTCGCGCGTATTGTGGCGTGCCGCCGTCATCCGCCAAACGCTTGAGAAAGCTTGGGAATTGCTTGAGATCTGCAGGCGCATTACGCGGGCTGTCGCCGTCAAAACCGGTGTAGCGGTCTTTGACGTAGGTCGCATAAGAAATCTTAGAGGTCTCGCCATCACTGACAATATCCACGCCTGACGCGACCTGCTTGCGCACTGTCTCGCTGACGGCGGCAGTCATGCAGGCGTCAAATGCGTCTTGATCGTAGTCTTTGCCGTGTTCGCGAGCAAAAATGAAATCCACCACGTCCTGAGTACGGGGCAAAGAGCCAACGTGGGTTGTCAAAATCTTGGACATGACGAGACCTTTCTTTCGTTTATTTTCCGGTCCAGGTGAGCCCTGCGGGATCATCTGTGGCGGTAATCTGATAGAGCGCGGCCTCTCCGGTCATGGATGGCATTGCACGATGCGACAGCCCCTCTGGGATCGACATGGTGTCGCCGGGCGCAAGCGTGGTTGTCCCGCCGTCCCAATCAACCCGCCAATGCCCTTTGACCGGCATCAGAACCGAGGGTTTGTCTTGACTGTGCATGTCATCAGAGGCAGAGCCGCGCGAGATAAAGTCGACCTCGAACCCGGGTTTGTCCTTCAACAGGCCGTTTTCTGCGATCACCTTGCAGGGCGCTTTGTCTGACAGCGCCAACATGTCCAGATAGCGCGCCACGTGATTTGGCAGAACATCTGCAGTCGTCGGCTCGGGGCGCAGGGCGAGCTCTTCTGCGGTCAGCAAAGGCATAGGTTTGACACCATCAGGCAGTGTCTCGCCCTTTTTGCTGTCATAGAGCTTGCCGGTTTCGGCCAAGATCAGGCCGTGATCTGCGGCGTCTTCGATGACTTGCGGCGCCCACATAACGCCGCCACCGGCATCGTCGCCGCCAAGGATCGCCATGATCATTCCATAGTCGGTGCCGATGTTTTCAAAGCCACGGAAAATGCCGGTTGGGATGTTGAAAATATCGCCAGGCTCCAGTGTGACTTCGCCCGCATTCCCCCAACGGCCCCAGAAAAACCGCCAGCGGCCTGACAGCACAAAAAATGCTTCGGCTGTGCGGTGGTCGTGCAGCGAGTTGCGACATTTCGGGGGCTGGCCTGCCGCGCCGATGTTGAACCCATGCGGTGTTGCGATATGCACGTGCTGGTCAGGGCTTTCGCTGACCCCGCCGCCGATGATCGTGAAGTTTTCTTTCTGATCGCTGCCGGGTGTATGGGCGTCGATAAAGGCTGTTTTACAGGGTTTCAGATCGCCATAACGAACGATGCGGCTGTCCATGTCTTGGGGTGTCATTTTGATTATCCTCTAGATTTTTCAGTGGGTTGCGCGTGAATTTTCGCACAACCCGGAGGGTGAGGATTAAGTCGGCGTGCCCGCAAAGACGCGCGGTGCACGTGGAAACGGCACAGCGTCAGGCGGCCGTCCAACCGATATGCACCGCAATCGACCACCTAGAGGTCTCCGGTTTGCAGCAGGATTTGTTTCCACACAGAGGTTTCGTCAAAAAGCGTCCATTCGCGACGCAGCCTGACGTCGCCCGTGATAAGCTCTCCGAACTCGGCCTGCGTGATGCCAAGGACAAAGACGTCTTTGCCCGTGGGCGTTCCAAAAGATCCCCAACCGTCGTGTTTGCCACTGAGCGTCCAGCGTACTGCGGCTCGTGGCGGCATGTTTGGATCATCGCGGCCAATGACGTGCTGCACTTTGAAGTCTGCATTCGGGAAGCTTGCACGCAGCCCCATCCAGAACTCATCCGCACCGTCAAAAGACAGCGCCTGAACGCCGCCGGGATATTCCAGATTGGCAGCACGGTCATAGGCTTCGGGGATCACGGTGAAATCTGCGTTCATCATCCGTGTCAGGATATCGGCAAGCCGTTGTCCCCACTCGCTGTCATTGCCGGTGCCTTTGTACGGGCCTTCGACCTCATTGGCCTGCGTATAGGGCTGGACGCAATTCTCTGGCCCACCCTCGCGCGCGATCAGATCGCGGGCATAGTCTTTGGGATCCCAGCCCAGCTGACGCACAATCGCGCCTTGGTCTCGGATCAGCCATTCGTCGTTGATCTGGTTGTTGATCGCGTGGCAGTCAGCCAAAATCCGGTAATGCAGTTTTTTGCCTGTCGGGGCCCCGTACACGCCGGGTTTTGCGTGGGTCGCGGTGGAATGCAGCCGATGCGAGGACAGCATCCCCTCTTCTGGGGTGCCAGACCAAATCACGTCTTCGCCAAACAGCGTGCGATCAGGAAATTCCGCCAAAGTCGCCATGGTTGCGCCGATGACGTTCTGGTTGCCGACCACGACAGAAGCCGGCGAGCGCACAACGATGTCTGGCGCATAGTAATCATGCAGCGTTGCAATGCCGCGATCTTCCCAGATCTCTTTTGTAATCCCGATAATGTAGTCGGGAAAATCTACGAAACGGTTAGAAAACCCCTTCATTGCTTCCATCCTTCCGGCACACGAGCCGATCCGCGCAGGATCAATGGCCCGTCAATTTCAACCCTACGCGGGCATTCATCTATGTCTTTGATTTTGCTCAACAGTATGTCGACAGTCTCCGCCACCATGCGGTTGGCGGGCTGGCGGACCGTCGTCAAACTATAGGCAGGCCAAGCGGCGGTTGGCACGTCGTCATACCCAACGACTGACACGTCCTCAGGCACCTTAAGATCCAGCTCAAACCGCAGCGTGTCCATGACCGCCATCGCCATGTGGTCGTTGGCAACAAACACGGCATCGGGCGCATCCTCGGCAAACATGTCTAATGTCGCCGCCCGCGCCTCTTCCATCACAAAGTTGCCGACGCCGCGCTTGTGTAATTTAAGACCCGCGGCCGTCAGACCTTGAACAAACCCTGCTTCGCGGTCGCGTTGGGTCGAAGCCCCTTCCCAACCGCCAATATAGCCAATTTTCTTATGCCCACCGGCGATGAGGAACTCGGCCACTTTGCGTCCGCCGGCGATGTTGTCACTGGTCACGGCAGACATATGCGGTGTGTCCTGCGAGCGGTTAAACAGCACCATCGGCACACCTGCGGCCCGGCAGCGTTCAGTCAGGTCCGAGGACATCGCGACCGAGGCCGCGATAATGCCATCCACTTGATAATCAAGAATTTCATCGACCACATTCTCGATATTGCCCGCCGTCTGAGAGGCCATGAAGATCAGGACGTGATAGCCTTCGGCCTGCAAAGCGTTAGAGAGCTTTTCCAGAACATCTGGATAGAACTGGTTTTCCAGATAGGCCACGACCAAGCCGATCATGCGGGATTTGCCCGAGACCATAGCACGTGCCAAGACATTGGGGCGATACCCCAATTCCATCGCCGCCTTGCGCACCTTTTCAGCCGTCTTGCGCGAGGCCGACGCGCCCGGCGTGAACACGCGGCTGACAGCCGACTGACTGACGCCCGCGCGGGCTGCAACTTCTGCGGATGTGATCTTAGCAACTGGCATTAATCTGCGGTCCAACCTCCATCAATCAGCAATGCGGATCCTGTGATCAGTGCGCTTGCATCAGAGGCGAGGAATACGACCGCACCCATGATGTCTTCAACCTCTCCGATGCGTCCGAGTTTGATTTTCTCTTCCACCCAGGCGCGCCGCTCGGGGCGGTCGAACGTCTGTTTCGTCAATGGTGTCACGATGAATGTCGGGCAGATCGTATTGATCCGAATACCCTTTGGGCCCCATTCAATTGCCATCGACTTGGTAAAGCCCTCGACCGCATGCTTCGTCGCGGCATAGACCGCGCGATCAATTCCACCCACTTTTGCCATCTGGCTTGAGATATTGATCAAAGACCCGCCGCGCCCGGCATCGACAAGCCCTTGGGCCACCGCCTTGGTCAGAAAATACGCGCCTTTAAAGTTGAGGTCCGAAACGGCGTCAAAATCCTCTTCGGTGGTCTCTAGTGCAGCGCTGTGGCGTGCAAGGCCAGCAGAGTTCACCAGAACGTCAAACGGCCCAGCTGACTTGACCGCAGAGGCCGTGGTCGCAACATCCGAGACGTCAACTTGCAGCGTTTGAACATCCCAGCCTTGCGCAGACATCTGATCTGCGATCTCGCGCAATTTGTCGGCCGACCGTGCCGCCAAGGTAACCTCGGCCCCGTATTCCGCCAAAGCCGCCGCACAGGCCAACCCAATCCCCGAGGACGCCCCCGTCACAAGGGCGCGTTTGCCCTTCAGATTGAAAGATGGCGTACGTGGCAATGTCATCAGACGTCTCCTACCGGGAATGGAATATACCCTGCACGCGTACTTTATTGAACTCTCGCATACGCGCCAGCACATCCACACCAAGTTGGCGATAGGCGTCCAAAAGATCGACCATAACCCAATTTTCGCGGATCAAGCCGTCTTCGATCCGCCAGAAATCCAGAGATTTCATCGTGATCTTCTTGCCCGCAGGCGCGATCCCCATCCAACCGTCATGGGTCACGGTCTGAATCATATTTGGCCAGCCTGTCACCGCGATATAGTCGGCGTCGCCAAAGAAGTGATACGTGATTTTGTGGCGCTCAAAACCGCGGTCGGGCATGGCGCTCAGAAACGGGATCTGGTGCCAATTGCGAAAACCAGCAATGCCCCGACCGGTGCCAATCCCAGCAGGTCCGTACCAGTTCATCTTCGGATGCCAGAACTTCTCCATCTCCATGACCTCGGGCCCACCTTGCGATGGATGCTTTTTGAGGTGTTCCAGCATGTCGATGACATGTTCGCACGAGGCGGTTGAACGTTCCTTGTCCCACGGGCCCTCAACGATCCCATCAAGGGTGGCTGGCCCCGGGATGCAGAATTCAAGGCCCAAAGACGGCGCCATCGGCCAGGCGCCAGCTTGCATCATCAGCTCAGGGATGTCCCAAAGCGCCTGAACCTCTACAACCTTGCCGTCCACGAACTTGAAAAACTCGTGAAACCGCATGTGCGCCAGATGCCCTGTTGGGGGGATATCGAGCCAAGGTGCCACAAAGGTTCCGATGTAGTGGCCACCACAGCCAATCCAGTCCTCTTCGTGATCGGCGGTCAGCCCGCCCATAACGATCCAGTCTCGGCGTTCCAGATCTGGCATCGCGTGAAACAGAGGCGCATAGCAGGTGTCATAGAACGCATCCGGGCCTGTCATGTCGTCCAGCGGATACGGCATATGGATGATTGCATCCTCTGCAATCAGGGCGCGCAGGGCCGCGCGCACGCCCTTTTCGTCGAAGTTGTACATCGCCTCGCGCAATGGCGCGATCAGGGCTTTGTTGGTTGTGTGTACGTCGGTCATTCTGTTCTCGTTGGTGTCGTGACAGCGCCCCTATTGGAGCGCGTCACATATTTTTCTGGCTATTCGGCCGCCATGCGTCGCGGTGCGCCAGTACCGTAAGGTACGTTCACGCCACCATAGCGCCGTACGCGGACGTTGCATTGCTCTGCGTGACCGACAAACCCCTCCAGCATACACAACCGCGAGCCATACTCTCCGATCATCGTCGCCGCCTCGTCGGTCAGAACCTTCTGATAGCTGTGCGTTTTCAGGAACTTACCGACCCAAAGACCACCCGTGTATCGACCCGCTTTCTTGGTCGGCAGCGTGTGGTTTGTACCAATAACCTTGTCGCCATTGGACACATTGGTGCGCGGCCCAAGGAACAAAGCGCCATAGCAGGTCATGTTCTCAAGGAACCAGTCATCGCGATCTGTCATGACCTGTACGTGCTCGGATGCAATGTCATCCGCCACTTCGAGCATTTCGTCATAGGTGTCGCAGACGATCACCTCGCCATAGTCCTCCCAGCTTACGGATGCGGTGCTGGCAGTCGGCAGGATTTTCAGAATGCGCTCGATGTCGCTGAGTGTGTCTTCGGCCAGTTTCCGCGAGTTCGTAACCAGGACTGCGGGCGAGTTATAGCCGTGCTCGGCCTGCCCCAGCAAATCTGTGGCGCACAGCTCTGCGTCGACGGTTTCATCGGCAATAACCATGGTTTCGGTCGGACCAGCGAAGAGGTCGATACCGACCCGACCGAAAAGTTGCCGCTTCGCTTCTGCGACAAATGCGTTGCCTGGCCCCACCAACAGGTGCACAGGATCAATGCTTTCTGTACCAATCGCCATCGCACCCACGGCTTGGATGCCACCCAGAACATAGATTTCATGCGCGCCGCCAATGTGCATCGCGGCGATTACGGCGGGGTTCGGCTCGCCGTTAAAGGGAGGCGTACAGGCGATGATACGCGGCACACCCGCCACGGATGCAGTCGCGACGGACATATGCGCCGAGGCCACCATCGGGAATTTACCGCCAGGCACATAGCAGCCGACCGACTGCACAGGGATGTTTTTGTGACCCAAAATCACGCCGGGCAGCGTTTCGACTTCGATGTCCAGCATCGAGTCCCGCTGCGCCTGCGCAAAATTACGCACCTGTTCCTGCGCGAACTTGATGTCGGCCATATCTTCTGGGCTGACCTTGGCGATAATCGCCTGAATTTCATCGTCGGTCAGTCGATAGCTTTCGCGGTCGAAATTATCGAATTTATTCGCCAGCTCGCGCACAGCCGTGTCGCCACGCTGCTCGATATCTTTCAACGTTGCCGAAACAATCGCTGCTGTTTTTGCATCGTCCTCGGCTCGATCCGCTTCGGGTTTTCCGCGTTTCAGATACTCAATTGCCATGACTTTCACCTTCGTTTTGTGGGGAGACCCCATCGAATTTTTCCCAGCCTTCGCCGCCGAACACATCAACGCCCAACTGCGCAGCCACATGGGCGAAATCTACGTTCACCCAATTGTCGACGATCTTGCCGTCGACCACTTTCCAGAAATCCATGTAGCGGATTTCAACACGTTTCCCTGTCGGTGCGATTCCAAGGAACTCGCCCGAATGGGTTGCTTCTTGGCGACCGAAAGCCGCCGCCCACTCGCCCATGTAAAGGCGGGCTTCATCGATACAGACTTTGTCGCTGAACGCCGCTTGGAACGGGCGTTGCCAATTGTCCTGAAACGCCTTCAGCCCCAATTTGGTGCCGCAGCCTTGGTTGCCCATCCAGCGAAACCCTTCGCTGAAAAACTGGCCAATGTCGTCGATCCGGTGATCGTTCAGACCGTCCACCATGCCTTCAATCACGGCTTTGGTGTCTTCGGTTTTGCTCATGTCTGTGTCGCGGGACAGAGCCGCTTGCTCGGGACGAGACCCTTTCATCTGAGGTCTCCTTTCAGTGTGCATTGAGGGAAAAAAGAAAGCTGTTGGCCCCCTTTTATGAAGTCCCTCGGCATCCTGTTCAGAGCCGGATGACGTGTCATGGCGTTGCTGCGGGCAGAGGCGCTCATGCCGCGTCCTCCGCGATAAATTCGGCGCCTTTCCAGCCGATCATCATGCTGGGCGCATTGGTGTTTGCGGAGGTAATCGCTGGCATGACGCTGGCGTCGGCCACCCAAAGGTTTTGGGTGCGTTTGACCGATAGGCGCTCGGAAATCGGCCCGCCCAGGCGTACGGTGCCCACGGGATGATACGCGGTGCCACAGTTCGCGCGAATGTGCTCTTTCAGAGCGTCGCCCGTGACAGCCTTGCTTGGAAAAACCTCTGGCGCGCGTCTTGTGCCGAAGTTGGCGGATTTCAGCAGCTCGCGCAGACGTTCCACACCGGCAGCCAGCGTATCAAGGTCGTCAGGATCCCTAAGCAATCCAAGATCAATCAAAGGCGCAGCTTTCGCGTCCTTAGTGGCAAGGCGCAGCCGCCCGCGCGATTTCGGACGGCACACGCAGACATCCGCAAAATAGCCGGACTTCATCTGAAAACGGTGCCCTTTGTGGGCCAAATGAAACGGAATAAAATGGCTCTGCACGTCGGGGGCCTGATCCTCACCACGCGCGTTGAAGAACATACCGCCTTCGACGGTTGGCGAAGCAAAGGGGCCCTGGCGCGACAGCGCATATTTCAGCGGTGCCAGTGCCCAGTTGACCCACTGCGCTGCCTCTAGCCCGTAGCCCGAACCAGCGCCCTCGAAATGCAAGCCGACACCCGGATGATCGTGCAGGTTCTCTCCAACGTCAGGTGCGTCCACACGACAGTCGATGCCAAGGTTTGCAAGATCGTCCTTGGGGCCGACGCCCGAGCGCATCAGAATACCCGGGGACGCAACAGATCCGGCGCTCAGGACGACGCCTTTGGACACGCGGATTTCGCTGCCGTCCACAAGAACGGCTCCGACGGCCTTATCGCCGTTCCAGATCAGACGGTCTACATGTGCACCGGTGCGCAGCTCGACCTGCTGGCCAATATTCATCGCGCGCGCTGCGGAATTTCTGCGGCCTTTGACCAGGTTGTAGGCAAACACCCCAGAGCTTTCGCTTTCTGGCGTCGGAGTTGAGTTGGCGAAAACCGAGGATAAGCCTTCGGTCAAACAATGCGGCTTCGCAAGTCTCTTGGGTTTCAGCGCAGCCTCGACCGCATCAAATGCTGGCGCAATGTCTTCATATCGCCAACCCTTGACGTTCCAGGTGTCGAAATCATCCCGGCGACCTCGGAACCAGGCCATCGAGTTGATCGAGCCGGACCCGCCAACCATCCGCCCGCGCGGCACCTTGATTTCGCGGTTGCCCGCGGCCTCTTGCGGCGTGGTCGTAAAGCGCCAGTCACGCTTGCTTCCCATCACCCAAATCAGTCCCATCGGAGTTTGCACCAGAGGGTGACGATCACTTGGCCCAGCCTCCAGGAGGATCACAGACCCAGCCCCTCGTCGCACCAATTCGGCGGCCATAATGCAGCCCGCCGAACCAGCCCCTATGACAAGGAAGTCCTTCATCAGCCTTTGACAGCCCCCGCGGTAAGCCCGGATACAATCTGGCGTTGGAAGAACAGGATCAGGACGAAGAGCGGAGCGGTCGCGGACACAACGGCTGCAACGGCGAACATGATGTTGCCCTGCACCTGAACCGAGCCAAGGAAGCTTGCAACGGCCGGCACCATGGTCTCGTTCGGTTTGCTCAGCAGCATCGAGGTCACGGCATAGTCGTTATAGGCAAGCAAGAAGCTAAACAGACCTGTGGTGATCACGCCTGGCCACATCACCGGCACGATCACGTGGCGGAAGGCTTGGAACCGGGTACAACCATCTACCATGGCACTCTCGTCCATGTCTTTGGGGATGTTTTTGAAGAAGCTATGCAGCATCCACAATGTGAACGGCTGGTTGATCGCCACAAGCACGATGATCGCCGTCCCCTTGAGCCCCCAGATGTTCCATTCAAAGAACGGCAGCATATAGCCCGAAACCAGCGTGATATGCGGCATTGCGCGGAAAATCAGCGCGGCCATCAAAATCCAGAACGCATAGCGGAACCCAGATCGCGCCAAGGCATATCCGCCAAGCGTGCCGAACGTCAGCGAGATAATCACAGTGAAGAACACGATGACCATTGTGTTGAGCACATTGCGCCAGAAAGACTCTTGAACCCAGGCACCAAAGTACCCGTTGCCTGTAAAGGGCCCGCCTGTTTCGCGGGTGGTGAACACACCATAGAGTGCGTTGGTCCAGTCCGCTTTGGAGAAGAAGTCACCCTGAACTTTGAAGCTGCCCCAGAAGGTCCACAGGAAGGGGAAAGCTGCAATGATAAGCCACGTGATCACCAGCGCGTAAGAGACGATCTTGAATGGGGTAAGACGGTTTTGTGCCTGAGTTGCCATTGTTTCGTTCCCTTAGTGAGACTTAGCGTTGAAGTCGCGCCAGGTGCGGATCAACACAGGTGTGAGAAGAATAGCGACGCCAATGATCGTCAGGATCGAGGTCGCGCCAGCCGATGCATAAAGCGGGTTGCCCGCTTCGCGCAGATCGCTCCAGATGAAGATACTCAGCGATTGGGCGTGGGCTTCGGCGTTAAAGCTGACGATGGGTTCAAAGACGCGGAAGTTGTCCATCAACAGCATCAAGGTCACAAAGGACACCAGCGGCATCAGATGCGGCACGACGACGTGGATCATGGATTGCCACTTGTTGGCGCCATCAATCTGTGCGGCCTCAAGCGTGTCTTTGGACACGGTCTGCAGCCCTGCATAGAAGGTGATGAAGCTAAAGGGCAGCGTGTGCCAAATCCCATAGACAATCAGCGCGATCCACATGAGCGGTGTCGATGATTTGATCGTCAAACTGGGGTCATTGAAGATATTCTGAAGCGTCGCCCCGATAATGCCCTCCCCGTCCAGCATCCATGACAGGATCATCGAGCCGACCACTGTCGCAACAAGGAACGGCAGCAAAGAGATAAAGATAGCGACACCGCGGAAGGCGCGTGGGAGGTTGTTCACGCCGACCGCGATTGCCAGCCCCAGGATCAAAACCGCCGGGGTTACAGTGAATGTGTAGGTCAGAGTAAAGATCAGAGCGCGATAGAACTTCAGGTCCATCAACCCGTTCACAAAGGACGCAAGGCCCGTAGACTCACTCCAGATTTCAGCAACTTCTGCCGACGCCAGGTGAGAGCGGTCAAAGTATGTGCTGAGACCATTGAACCGGCCCAGAGGTTTCTCTTCGCGCAAAGCTGCCGTGGCTTCTGCGTCGATAGAGGTGGTTTGGTTACACCCAAAAGGGCCGCAGCTTTCGGAGACGACAAGCACCTGCTCGTGCTCAACGAAAAGCGATTGGATGAAGACCGAAACAATCGGCAGCGCGATGAAAAGGATCATGGCCGAAAGCGTCGGCAGAATGAACCAAAAGAACGTGCGGTGTTTCATGTCCTAGACCTTTTTGGGGTGTCAAAATCTTTGGATGAAGGGGGCCGAAAAGCCCCCTTCTTGAGGTTCTTAGTTCAAGAAACCTGCTTCTTTCGCTGCGGTCACATAGGCCGCTTCGACGTCCGCCAGCGCATCTTCTGCGCTCTCGGTGCCTTTGTAGAAATCAACCAGTTCGGAACCCAGCGCGTTGTGCATCAGGTTCACGAATGGGATCATTGGGTAAGGCTTTGCACCTGCATTTGCTGTGGCAGAGACACCCGCCGCCGCTGGACCAGGCTGGAAGCCGTCGATCAGCCAGATGGCTTTGTCGTTGTGCTCTTTCATCAGGTCTGCGTTCAGGCCGCTGACCAGAGCAGCAAAGCTTGCTTCCGCATCTGCATCAGGCACGTTCTTGGCGATGGTCACACCATCCCACCACAGGGTCGCTGCTGGTGTAGAGCCACCGTTTGCAGTTGGCGCCATGGACAGTACGGTGTTCTCGGTAACCTCGGCTGTCGAGCCTTCGTCATCCAGAACCGCACCACCGCGCGAGCCCCACATGATCGCCATTGCGGCCTGACCTGCTTCCCAAAGGGCTTGGGTCTCGTTGGAGGCATGGCTCAGGTGATCTGGGTGGGTGTACTCGAGCAGAGATTTGATCGAGTTCAGCGCTGCAACGCCCGCCGCAGAATTCACCGCCGGCTCAGCAGTGCCTGGCTTGAACAACTCGCCGCCGTTCGCGAAATAGAACAGGTTAAAGACCTCGCCGACGTTCCAGCCGACTTTCATGTTCATCGCGATCGGGTATTCCATGATGCCTGCCGCGCGGATCTTTTCTGCCGCTGCAACCATCTCTTCAACGCTTGCCGGAGTGCCTTCGACGCCAGCCTGCTCGAGAATGTCAGTCCGGGTGAAGAGGTGCTGAGAGTTCGCCATGAAGGCAATCGCCATCACGTTGCCGTCGATGGTGATCAGCTGATGCGGCTTGAGGTTTGCACCGTATTTGTCGACCAGATCGTTCAGAGGACGCACGAGATCGTCGTTCATCAGCTGAGTGAGCGTAGAGTTCGCCACGATCACGCTGGTGTATTCCGCTGGGTTTGGTGTCAGCGCTTGGTTCATCATGTCACGTGTGTCGTCACGCAGATTGACAGTGAACTCGCCCGCGCCGCCAGAGCAGTTTGCTTCTGCCGCACCTGCAACCGCTTGGATCGCTGGGAAGTCAGAACCCAGAATACGAACCGACGCGCCGTCAGGACCACAGTTTGCATGACCACCTGCATAGGCAGATGTCCCCAGTAAAGCTGACATTGCACCAGCAACCATTACTTTCTTTAGAAACATGTCTTTCTCCCTGTTTCACGTTTTCTTGGATGCGCCTTGCAATCGCGCACCCCTCTAAGACGCTTATTAAATTGCGCCATATTTCAGGAGCTTACCCCCCTACACGCTCACCTGATTCAGCATCAAACAGGTGGCAATGTTCCATGGGAACCTTGATCGAGACCACGTCTCCGATGTCCGCACGATAGTTCTTGTCAGCCTTCACACTGACCAAAGACCCACCGATCCGAACCGAGACCATCGTCGCCTCGCCCAAAAGTTCCATTGTGTAAATCGGCGCGTTAATCTGGCCGCCGCTTTCTACAACCTCGGCGTCCTCAGCACGGAAGCCCAAAGTCATGTTTCCGTCTGGCGCCGTCAGGCCTTTGACCTCGACACCCTCGGCTGTGAATGTTCCGCCTGCCACGGTACCATCCATCAAGTTCATGGCGGGGTTGCCGATGAAGCTTGCGACAAATGCATTGGCTGGGCGGTCGTAAATTTCAGTCGGGCTGCCGACTTGCTGCACAACCCCCTGCTTCATGACAACCACACGGTCCGCAAGGGTCATCGCCTCGATCTGGTCATGGGTCACATAGATCGTTGTAACGGCCAATTCGTGTGACAGGTTCTTAATCTGTGCACGGGTCGAAACACGCAGTTTCGCATCAAGGTTGGACAAAGGCTCGTCCATCAGGAACACATTCGGCTCCCGCACAATGGCGCGCGCCAGTGCAACACGCTGACGCTGGCCACCAGACAATTCGGCAGGCTTGCGGTGCAGGAATTCGTCCAGTTCGACCATCGCAGAGGCGCGACGCACCTTTTCATCATGCGTGCTCGGATCTTCACCGCGCACTTTGAGAGGGAAGCGAATGTTGTCGTAGACGTTCATGTTCGGATAAAGCGCATAGCTTTGGAACACCATCGCCACATCGCGGTCTTTCGGCTCTAGGTCATTTACCCGCACACCGTCGACCAGGATGTCGCCCTCTGTGGCGTCCTCCAGCCCTGCAATCATCCGCATTGTCGTAGTCTTGCCGCAGCCAGACGGCCCCAAGAGCACGAGGAACTCTTTATCAGCAATCGTAAGATTGAAATCATCAACGCCAACGAAGCTGCCCCAACGCTTGCTGAGGTTCTTGAGCTGGATTTCGGCCATGAAGGCTCCTCCCGAGTGTCATCCATGCGATTTTTGCATACGCTTGCAAAAGGGTAGACTCGAGTCTTGGCTTCTGGCAAGAAGTTTTTGCAAACGTGTGCAAAAATCCATCAAAGGGAGAGGTCGCGTGGTCGACTTTCAAGCAGAAAAGCAATTGGTTAGAGACTTTTACGCGGCCTTGGACGCAGCCGACTCTGGGGCAGAGGCCGGTATTGTCGGTGACTTCATTGCACCGGAATACCTGTGGCGCGGCTTTCATCCTTTCAATGAATTGACCGACGCGATTCGTGTCGCGTCAGAGTTCTGGGCACCCCTGAAATCCTCGCTAAAACGCCTTCAGCGGCGTCAGGACGTGTTTATGGCCGGCAAGAACGAAACCGACGGCTTCGAGGGCGTATGGGTTGTGTCCATGGGGCACCTGATGGGCTTGTTTGATGAACCATGGCTGGGAATTGCGCCCACAGGAAAGATGGCTTTCCTGCGCTACTGCGAGTTCAACAAGGTCGCGAATGGCAAGATCGTCGAGACCGCGATGTATTTCGACATCCCACACCTGATGATGCAGGCTGGTCTGAACCCCTTCCCGCCCCAGACCGCGGCGCATCTGGTTCAACCGGGTCCTGCAACACATGACGGCTTGCTCTTTGACGCCCAGCCCGAGGCCGAAGGAGACGCAACCCTTGCAGCCATCAATGCAATGATCGGGGATCTGGGCACGTGGCAACTGGGCCTTCCGCTGGAAGAAGAGCTCGCCCGGACCTGGCATGATGACATGATCTGGTGGGGTCCCGCCGGAATTGGCGCGACATACACGATCGAGCGCTACGCGAAACAACACTCAGGCCCCTTCCGCGCGGCCTTCTCTGAACGCTCCAAAACAAACCACATCTGCCGCATGGCCGAAGGACACTACGGCGGCTTCTTCGGTTGGCCCAATTTCACAGCGCGTCACGATGGCGGCTTTATGGGCATGCCCGCCAGTGACAAGCACGGCGAGATGCGGGTGATCGACATCTATCGTCGCGAGGGCGACAAGCTGGCTGAAAACTGGATCTTCATTGATATGCTGCATTTCTGGAAAGGGCTGGGTGTGGATATTCTGGCCCGCATGCAAGAGGTGCAGCGCACATGATCGACGCCCATCACCACCTTTGGGATTTGAAGGCCGTGCACTACCCGTGGCTGATGGCCCAGGGCGTTGAACGGTTCTTCGGAGACCCCTCCCCCATTCAACGCGACTATTTGATCGACGAGTTCCGCGCCGAGGCAGGTGCCTGCGGGATCACCGGATCCGTGCATATCCAGGTCGGCGCAGAAGATCCGATGGCCGAAGCAAAATGGGTTCAATCTGTCGCCGACGCCACACCGGATTGGCCAATGGCGCAGGTGGTGTTCTGCGATTTGACGTCGTCCGACCTCAGCGATCAACTGGATGCCTATCAGCAGCTTTCGACAGTCAAAGGCGTACGCCAGATCATCGGCCGCGCCCCAGGCGAAGATGCTGTGACAGGCACAAACGACCTGCTGGACGATCCGGCATTCCTGATGGGCCTCAAAGAAGCTGGCGCGCGCGGGCTAAGTTTCGATTTGCAACTCATTCCCGAGCTCATGGAAAAAACCGCCGCAGTGATCGCACAGGCGCCTGCCACGCCCGTGGCGCTCTGCCATGCTGGCTCACCGCACGATCGCTCTGAAGCAGGCCTCGCAACCTGGGCCGCGTCCTTGCGCCATCTGTCAGAGCTGCCCCATGTCGTCTGCAAACTGTCAGGACTTGGGATGTTTGAACACAATTGGACGCCTCAAAGCCTTGCGCCTATCGTTGAGGAGGTCATTCGGCAATTTGGCCCAGACCGGGTTATGTTTGGGTCAAACTTCCCAGTCGATAAGCTTTATTCGGACTATAGACCGCTCTGGGACGCAAAGAGATCGCTTGTACCTGCAAGGCACCATGATCAGGTCTTCAAGTCGGTGGCACGAAGGTTTTACTTTGAAGCCTGATCCGTAAGCATAGCGAGCTTTGTAGGTACCTTTGACTGCGGAGGAGCAGAGACTGCTCATATTGCTTCGCTCGATGCCTCATTGCCCAGCGCCACTCGGCGAGAGCGGTGGATCGTATCAGCTTGAAGATTGATCTAGAATACAAGCTGCGTTCCGAGTTGAAGAGGTTGAGGACAGAAGCGTGGACGGATGCGAACGTAAGTAAACTTCGAAGTAGTCGGAAGCTTTGCATCGCCTGCTCCCGCCTTCGAAATTCACCGTGACCACCGACAAAACGCGAAACATATGCAGTGGGATTTGTTACACAAGCATCGCCTCAACAGTGTTTGACCCTCTTAGTGTCGAAAACGGTGCAAGCATTCGCCAATTTGCCACTGGGCGCGCAATGCGTGCCTTGACCTCACACTGATATTGGCGCCCCTGTTGTTTCGCGCTCCACCAATTTTGCGGGGACCAAAGTCGTGGTCGGCGGCATACTTGGTTCATTCATGCGCTCAAGAAGAATCCGCG
>NZ_CAXREH010000026.1:0-18413 GCF_964229375.1 Cognatishimia sp. | reverse complement strand
AATCGCGTCGTTATTGGCGGTGAGGTCGGTCTGTCGGATCCGGACAAGCTGAAAGACTATATGGGCAAGATCGACGCGATCACCCGGGCCTGCATCAAAGATATCGGCTATGAGCAAGACAAGTTCCACCACGAGACCGTAGAGGTCACGAACCTGCTCCACGAACAGTCCGCGCATATCGCGCAGGGTGTGGATGCTGCGGCGGACAAAGACGAAGGCGCCGGCGATCAGGGTATCATGTTTGGCTATGCCACAAATGAGACCGAGGCACTTATGCCTGCGCCGATCCAGTATTCCCACGCGATCCTGCGGCGTCTGGCAGAGGTGCGGAAATCCGGTCAGGAACCCGCTCTGGGCCCGGATGCGAAATCGCAGCTCTCGGTGCTTTACCGCGATGGCAAGCCGGTTGGTGTTTCATCAGTCGTTCTATCCACGCAGCACCTAGACGAAGCGCTGTCCAGCGAAGACATCCGCGCCATCGTCGCCCCCTATATCCAAGAGGTTCTGCCTGAGGGCTGGCTGACTGCCGACACCGAGTGGCACGTGAACCCTACTGGTAAATTCGTCATCGGTGGCCCGGATGGCGACGCCGGTTTGACAGGCCGTAAGATCATCGTTGATACCTATGGCGGCGCAGCCCCACATGGTGGCGGCGCGTTTTCTGGTAAAGATCCAACCAAAGTTGACCGCTCTGCCGCCTATGCCGCGCGCTATCTGGCAAAGAACGTTGTGGCCGCAGGCATGGCCGATCGCTGCACGATCCAGCTGTCTTATGCGATTGGCGTTTCCAAGCCACTGTCGATCTATGCTGACACGCATGGCACCGGTAACGTTGCGGATGCTGAAATCGAAGCGGCTGTGGCTTCGGTTATGGATCTGACCCCGCGCGGCATTCGCCAGCATCTGGGTCTGAACAAGCCCATCTATCAGCGCACCGCAGCCTACGGTCACTTTGGCCGCACACCGGATGCGGACGGCGGATTTAGCTGGGAAAAAGACGATTTGGTCGCAGCACTTAAAGCGGCGGTCTGATTTTCGGGGATGCATCGAAATAGACACAAAGGCCACCAATTCGGTGGCCTTTTTTGTTAGATTATTGGCAGACAAGCTGGGCTGCGATAACTCAGAAGGACTGAGTGGAGGATTTGATTTGCATAAGATTTTTGGATTTTGCGCGGCTTTGCTGGCCACTCAGTCATTCGCAGACGACCACAATGGGTCGCTTGAAAAATTCGAAATCCGCGGCACTACGCTGGTCTATGACACGGAAACCATCGCAGATGCCGAGATTGTCGCTGACGATGTCGATGTTCTGCTTGAAACCCTGCGGGCGAATTCCGGTGTGCGGGTTTTGGAACTCAACAGCAGTGGCGGCAGCGTCTGGGCCGGACGTGAAATGGCGCGGATTGTGATCGACTTTGGTCTGGATACGATCGTGCATGGCGAATGTTCCAGCTCTTGCGTGCGGGTCTTCCTTGCCGGGGAAAACCGGCAGATGACATTGGGGTCGAAACTTGGGTTTCACCAGCCGACCTGGAGTGCTGCGAATATGCAGAGCTATTACGAGCAATGGCGTCAAAGCGATGGGTGGGACACGCCTTTTGATTTCTCGGCTTGGGTGTTTGAAGACACCCAGCGCGAGTTTCATGAGGATCTGACCTATATGATTTCGCGCGGCGTCGCGGCAGAGTTTGCCGTGAAAAGCAAAGGCATCCCGAACAGCGACAACTGGTATCCCACCCGTGTCGAGTTAAGCCTCGCTGGGGTTTTGCGCAGCGAGTAATCGTCACGACCCCCTTGCACCTGACCTTTTGTTGCGGCACAGGGCGTCTGCAAAACGAACGGAATACCTATGTCAAACCCTTCTGACACGCCCAAAACCCACCCATCTGGCGCGCCATGGCGGAATTTCTATGGCCGTTTCAAAGGCAAGGGCCTGCGCAAATCTCAGGAAGCCTGGTTGGACGAGGACTTGGCAGCCCTGTCTCCAGGCAAAGTCAGCTGGGAGGACAACCCTGAACGCACACCATTGGATTTGCCCGACTTGTTTGGATCGCGCGATTTGTGGCTTGAGATTGGGTTTGGCGGTGGCGAGCATATGATCCATCAGGCCACGCAAAATCCTGATGTGGGCTTTATCGGCTGTGAGCCTTACATCAACGGTGTCGCGATGCTGTTGGGCAAGATCCGCGAGGCTGGGGCCGAAAACATTCGCATCCATCCCGGCGATGCGCGCGATATGTTTGATGTGCTGCCGGCGCAGTCGGTGTCAAAAGCCTTTCTGCTTTATCCTGACCCTTGGCCCAAGAAGCGCCACCACCGCCGACGTTTTGTGACGCAAGAGCACTTGGTGCCTCTGCATGGCGTCATGAAACCCGGCGCGATCCTGCGGGTCGCCACAGATATCCCTGATTATGTGCGTCAGACACTGCAGGAAGTACCAAAAGCCGGGTTTGAATGGCTTGCAGAAGGACCAGAGGATTGGCGTCAGCCATGGGGGGATTGGATCTCGACCCGGTACGAGCAGAAAGCCTTCCGCGAAGGGCGCATCGCGCATTATCTGACGTTCCGGCGGGTCTAGGGCGTAGGCAAAGTCGCTTTTACCCCCTCAGATTAGGGGGTGATCATGCACCAAAGACGCGTTCGACGTGCTGCTATAAAGAGGCTCGGCCATGTATCTTCGATTTGTCTATGCAAAGCCTGTCGACGGCATGGGGGGGCGCGAAGGGTTTTTTCAAGCCGCGGGCGAGTTGATCCGCGATCCGCTGGCCGATGCCGCGACGGTGGAACGGGCCCAAGAGCTGCGGGCGTGGTTCAATGACAATCTTGAAGGGCCCGACCGGTTTTCAAGGGGGACGTCCAAAGCCAACCGAGGCTTTGACGGCAAAGAGACAAAGGGGCTGAGTTGGTTCAAACCCACAGCCAAAGAGCACCTGTCCAAAGCCTTTGAGCTGATGACCCTATTGATCGAAAACGGGTTCGCCATCGAGATCCTCAAGGAAAAGCGTATCGGCTATGTTGGCTATGAAGACGACTATCAAGTTGTCGCAGAGCCATTTGCCGATACCAAAACCTAGATTCCGGCCGTCTGGTGCGGCCTGAGGCAACCGGAAAAAATCACCAGACAGGTTTTGAGGCCGCAAATGCAGGCTTGGTCATGGACGCGGCTATTGTTCTGCGCTAACAGCTTGCCTGACTTGGAATAAGGAAGACCCTCATGTCCGGACATGGCACCCCGATCCCAATGACATCTCGCCCATGTGGCCCGCTGAAAGGCGAGGCGATTGTGCCCGGAGATAAGTCCATCTCGCACCGGTCTCTGATCCTTGGCGCGCTGGCTGTTGGCGAGACCAAGATCTCTGGTTTGCTTGAGGGCGAAGACGTGCTGGACACGGCCAAAGCGATGCGGGCGTTTGGGGCAGACGTCGTGGATCATGGCGGCGGCGAATGGTCCGTCTTTGGTGTGGGCGTTGGGGGTTTTGCCGAACCTGATCAAGTGATCGACTGCGGCAATTCCGGCACTGGTGTGCGTTTGATCATGGGATGCATGGCGACCACAGGGATCACGGCGACTTTCACAGGCGATGCCTCGTTGAACAAACGTCCGATGGCGCGGGTGACAGACCCGATTGCCTTGTTTGGTGCGCAGTCTGTTGGCCGCTCGGAAGGGCGTTTGCCGATGACCATCGTGGGCGCCAAAGACCCTGTGCCCGTACGCTACACAACACCGATGCCCTCGGCACAAGTGAAGTCCGCTGTTTTGCTGGCGGGCCTGAATGCGCCGGGACAGACCGTGGTGATCGAAAAAGAGGCCACGCGTGACCACACCGAGCGCATGTTGACCGGTTTTGGTGCCGAGGTTTCTGTGCGCGACACAGAGGAAGGGCGCGAAATCACTCTGACCGGTCAGCCCGAGTTGCAAGCCCAAGTCATCGCGGTCCCACGTGATCCATCGTCAGCGGCCTTTCCGGTCTGTGCCGCTCTGATTACGCCGGGCTCAGATGTGTTGGTTCCCAATATCGGTCTGAACCCAACCCGTGCTGGGCTGTTTACCACTTTGCAAGAAATGGGCGCGGATCTGACGTTTGAAAACCAGCGCGAAGAGGGCGGCGAACCCGTCGCTGACCTGCGCGCAAAGTTCTCGCCAGATCTGAAAGGCATCGAGGTCGATCCGGCCCGTGCGGCAAGCATGATCGACGAATATCCGGTAGTGTCTGTGGTTGCGTCCTTCGCGCAGGGCGACACGGTTATGAAGGGTGTCAAAGAGTTGCGTGTCAAAGAAAGCGACCGGATTGATGCGATGGCCAAAGGGCTGCGCGCCAATGGGGTCGAGGTGGACGAGGGCGATGACTGGTGGATCGTTAAGGGCCTTGGTCACGGCAATGTGCCCGGCGGAGGCACCTGCGAAAGCCAGTTGGATCACCGTATCGCCATGAGCTTTATGGTCATGGGCATGGCAACACAAAAACCGGTTTCCGTGGATGACGGCGGCCCGATCGCTACGTCCTTCCCGATTTTTGAAACTTTGATGGACCAGCTGGGCGCACGCATTGTACGCTCGAATGCATGAGGCCAATTAACGTCATTCGTTGGATTTCAGGGGCCGTCGCCGCGGGGCTTTTTGCCGTGATGGCGGTGGTGTTCCTGACGCTGTTTGACCAAAGCCTTTTGCTGCCACAAAAAAGTTTGGCCCCCTATAGCGAGCAGGATCTGCTGCTCTTTGCTCAGGCCTTGGGGCCGGATCTTGGGTTTTACCGTGCGATTGTCCTTTACGTGGACAGTTCCTTTATTCTTGCCTTTGTCGTCTGGGTCTTTGCCAGCCATGCCGGCCGGGGGCCGCTTGTCTGGGGCGCTGTTTTTGCGATGTTGCCTGCGGTTGCTGATTTCACCGAGAACTTCATGATCCTTGCACGGATGGGGATTTCGCCACTTTTCAATGTCGCGCCGGATATGCTTTTAGCGAGCCCAAGCCCGACCTATTATGTGACGCTGGTGAAATTCGCGCTGTTTCTTGTGTCTATTGTCGCTGTCCTGCGCCTTGCGCGGCGCGCGTCTTAACTTTTGGAGGCGATATGCCATTTACGATTGCGATTGATGGGCCGGCAGCGGCAGGCAAGGGCACGATTTCAAAGTCGGTTTCGGCGCATTTCGGATTTGCGCATTTGGACACAGGCCTTCTGTATCGCGCCGTCGGAGCCAAGGTTTTGGCAGGAGCAGAGCCCGTCGCGGCGGCTGAGGCGCTGACCCCCGAGGATCTGAAATCCGACACCCTGCGAACCCCAGAGGTCGCGCAGGCGGCGTCCAAAGTCGCGGTGATTGCCGAGGTGCGTGCCGCTCTGGTGGCCTTTCAGCGGGCATTTGCCCTTCGCGATGGCGGGGCGGTTTTGGATGGGCGCGACATTGGCACCGTGATTTGCCCTGAGGCCGATGTGAAACTGTTTGTCACGGCCAGCGCCGAGGTTCGGGCAGAACGTCGCTTTCTAGAGCTGTCGGCCAAGGGGCATTCAGACACCCGCGCCGACGTTCTGGCCGACGTCAAGGCGCGGGATGCGCGTGACATGAACCGCGCTGAAGCACCGCTTAAAGCCGCAGAAGATGCGGTTGTGATCGACACCACCGATCTGGATATCGAGGCGGCCGTCGCTCAGGCCGTACAAGTGATCGAGGCGCGCAGATCAGCCTAACGCCAGCGACATGCGCCAATAGGGGAGGCCCTTCTTAAAGAACCGCTCTCCTTTGGTGGTGAACCCATGCCTTTCATAAAATCCCAGCGCTGTCTCGCGCGCGTCAAACCAAAAGTCTGAAGCTCCGGCCTCTCGTGCCTGGGCCACGAGATAAACCAGCATGTCAGACCCAAACCCTTTGCCCTGATGGGCCGGATCTGTCGCGAACTTGCGCAGCCGAACACCGCCACCGTCTTGGCCGCCGTCTTGAAAGAGAGAGGCAACGCAGATCAGGTCGCCCCCCAGAAAACCACCGAAGTGAAGCGCGGTCTCATCGCCCTCTACTTTGGATGCCTCGATTGGATGCTCGGGCCACAGAACCGCCTGGCGCAAAGCAAGGGTTTGCGCGGCTGAAATCTGATTTATGGTCAACGACACGTGGGACGGCATGAGGAAGGTGTGACGCAAGACCGCTTTGGTCGCAAGCACCTTACCGTGGGCGGGCAATCCCCCTTGCAAACAAGGCCGATTCCGCCTAAACACCGCGCTATCTGACGACCGAAAAGAGTCGCAATCATGGTGAGCAGGGCCTTGGGGAAACCTTTGGCCCTTGTTGTTTGTGTTTTTTTGCCTTGATTTGCAACGCTTTAGGCTTCGGTGTCGGATGCAACGAAACGAAGACCGACGGAGACAACCGTACGGCCAGAAAACCGATCAAAGGATATGAACGCCACATGGCAATGACATCTATGGAGGAATTCGAAGCCCTCTTGAACGAAAGCTTCGAAATGGACACCCCAGACGAGGGGACCGTCGTTAAAGGCAAGATCATCGCAATCGAAGCGGGTCAGGCCATCATCGACGTTGGCTACAAAATGGAAGGCCGCGTTGATCTTAAAGAATTCGCAAACCCTGGCGAAGCTCCAGAAGTTTCCGTTGGTGACGAGGTAGAAGTCTACCTGCGCGCCGCAGAAAACGCGCGTGGCGAAGCGGTTATCTCTCGCGAGATGGCACGCCGCGAAGAAGCTTGGGACCGTCTGGAAAAAGCATACGCAGACGACGCACGCGTCGAAGGCGCGATCTTTGGCCGCGTCAAAGGTGGTTTCACTGTGGATCTGGGCGGCGCAGTTGCGTTCCTTCCAGGCTCTCAGGTCGACGTACGTCCAGTACGCGACGCTGGCCCTCTGATGGGCATGAAGCAGCCTTTCCAAATCCTCAAGATGGACCGTCGCCGTGGCAACATCGTTGTCTCCCGTCGTGCGATCCTCGAAGAGTCCCGCGCAGAACAGCGTGCTGAGGTTATCGGCAAGCTGGCAGAAGGCGACGCAGTTGACGGTGTTGTTAAGAACATCACTGAATACGGTGCATTCGTCGATCTGGGCGGCGTTGACGGCCTGCTGCACGTCACCGACATGGCATGGCGCCGTGTGAACCACCCGAACGAGATCCTGACCATCGGCGAAACCGTCAAGGTTCAGGTCATCAAGATCAACAAAGAGACACACCGTATCTCTCTCGGCATGAAACAGCTGATGGAAGATCCATGGGATATCGTTGCGGCGAAATACCCACTGGAATCCACACACACTGGTCGCGTCACCAACATCACCGACTACGGTGCATTTGTTGAACTGGAGCCAGGTGTCGAAGGTCTGGTGCACGTGTCCGAAATGTCTTGGACCAAGAAAAACGTACACCCAGGCAAAATCGTGTCTACGTCTCAGGAAGTCGAAGTCATGGTTCTGGAAATCGACGGTGCAAAGCGTCG
The DNA here is from genome assembly GCF_964229375.1 of Cognatishimia sp. Taxonomy (GTDB): domain Bacteria; phylum Pseudomonadota; class Alphaproteobacteria; order Rhodobacterales; family Rhodobacteraceae; genus Cognatishimia. The sequence continues at coordinate 10,982 of NZ_CAXREH010000026.1, read as the reverse complement.
CGTTTCCCTTGGTCTCAAGCAGACCATGCGCAACCCATGGGAAGTTTTCGCGGAAACTCACCCAGAGGGCGCGGAAGTCGAAGGCGAAGTCAAGAACATCACCGAGTTCGGTCTGTTCATCGGCCTGCCAGGCGACATCGACGGCATGGTTCACCTGTCCGACATCTCTTGGGAAGAGCGTGGCGAAGACGCAATCCAGAACTACCGCAAAGGCGATCTCGTCAAAGCGGTTGTCTCTGAAGTTGACGTCGAAAAAGAGCGTATCTCTCTGTCCATCAAAGCGGTTGGCGGCGACAAATTCGCAGACGCGACTGGCGGCGTGAAGCGCGGCTCTATCGTGACTGTCGAAGTGACTGCAATCGAAGACGGTGGTGTTGAAGTGGAATACGAAGGCATGAAGTCCTTCATCCGCCGCTCCGATCTGGCACGTGACCGTGCGGACCAGCGTCCAGAGCGTTTCAATGTTGGCGACAAGGTCGACGTTCGCGTCACCAACATCGACAGCAAGACACGTCGTCTGGGTCTGTCCATCAAGGCACGCGAAATCGCAGAAGAGAAGGAAGCAGTGGAACAGTATGGTTCCTCTGACTCCGGCGCATCCCTGGGTGATATCCTGGGCGCAGCTCTGAAGGGCGACGAATAATCGCCTTTAGATCTCTGATCTAAAAAACCTTTTGGCCTCGCCCAATCGGGCGGGGCCTTTCCTTTTCGGGGCATATGCCCCCCTCTCAAAGAGACCCCAAACAGTGAAACAAGCCCTGCAAGACGCGTTGGATGAACGCGGCTACACCACTCTGACTCCTGTGCAACAGGCTGTCATCAATGACGAAAATCTGGGGCGTGACCTGTTGGTGTCGGCTCAGACAGGGTCGGGAAAAACGCTGGGGTTCGGGCTGGCGATTGCGCCAACCCTGTTGGGAGAAGCAGAGCGGTTTGAGCGGGGCGACGCGCCTTTGGCTTTGGTCATCGCGCCGACACGCGAGTTGGCAATGCAGGTGAAACGCGAGCTGGGGTGGCTCTATGCGCAGGCAGGCGCCGTCATGGCGTCCTGCGTTGGTGGCATGGATATTCGCAGCGAGCGCCGCGCGCTGGATCGCGGAACGCATATCGTGGTCGCAACGCCGGGGCGGTTGCGGGACCACATCGAAAAAGGCGCGATCGATCTGTCTGATGTGCGCGCTGTCGTGCTGGATGAAGCCGACGAAATGCTGGATCTTGGCTTCCGCGAAGACCTTGAGTTTATCCTTGGCGCGTGTCCCGAAGATCGCCAGACGCTGTTGTTTTCCGCCACCGTGCCCAAGATGATCACGACGCTGGCGCAAAACTATCAGACCGACGCCCTGCGTCTGGTTGTGAAATCCGAAACCCGTCAGCACGCGGATATCGAGTATCACGCGATGCAAGTCGTGGATCGCGATGTCGAGAATGCCGTGATCAATACGTTGCTCTATTATGATGCGCCAAATGCCATCGTATTTGGCAACACGCGCGCGACAGTGAACCGGTTGACGACACGGCTGTCCAACCGTGGGTTCCGCGTCGTGTGTTTGTCCGGCGAGCTGACGCAGGCCGAGCGTACCAATGCCCTGCAAGCCATGCGCGACGGGCGTGCCAATGTCTGTGTGGCCACGGATGTGGCCGCGCGGGGAATCGATTTGCCCAATCTTGATCTGGTGGTTCACGCCGAACTGCCCAGCAGCCATGAGACGCTGTTGCACCGCTCGGGCCGTACCGGTCGGGCAGGGCGCAAAGGCACAAGCGCTTTGATCGTCACCAAACGCAGCGCAAAGAAAGCGCAGCGCATTCTGAAAATGGCAAAGCTTGACGCCAACTGGGGCTCCGCACCCACGGCCGAGGCGGTCACAGAGCGTGAAGATGCGCGCATGATGGCTGACGAAGGCTGGACGACGCCGGTTAGCGAAAGTGAACAAAGCGCTGTAAGCGCGCTGACAGAGGCCTTTAGTGCCGAGCAATTGGCTGCGGCCTATATCCGTCTGCGCCGCACCGCGCGGTCTGCGCCTGAAGAGCTCAACAGTTTCACCGACAGCAAGCCGCGGCGCAAAGAAGACTTTGGCCCAAGCACCTGGTTCTCTGTGACCGGTGGGCGCAAAGCAGGGGCCGAGGTGCGCCGTCTGTTGCCGATGCTGTGTAAGGCCGGTGGGCTGACCAAGGATGACATCGGCGCCATTCGTGTTCAGCAAAACGAGACATTCGTTCAGGTTCTAAACAGCAGCGTTGACGGCTTCCTTGCCACCATCGGGCCTGATCGGTCGATTGAGGACGCAAAGATCACGCAGATCGAAGGCTCCCCAAAGCTTGAACGTGATGCCCCGTCGGATCGGCCTTTCAAATCGCGTGGCGGCAAACGCGAAGAGGGCAAGACCTTTCGCAAGCCGCGCCGCGAGGACGACAAGAAAGGGTTCTCAAAACCCCATCGCAAGGGAAGCGATACCAAGAAGCCCCGCGACGAAGATGCGTGGAGGGATCTGACGCCGAAAGCCGAAAAGAAAAGTTTCGCCAAGCCAAAGCCCTCGAAACCGCGGGATGGGGCGGCGGGGGATCGCCCCAAAGGACCGCCGCCGCCAAAGGGCAAGCCCAACAGCAAAAAGAACAAGGCACGCGCGGCGGCGAAACTGGCGTCCAAAGGTAAGGCAAAGGGTGGCGAGGCGCGCCCGAAACGGCGGTGATAGGCTGAAAAGAGCGCAGCGAATCGCATGAAAATGTTGCGATGCAGCATCCAATTTGCTGCGCTTTAACCTGCTTTAAACCTTAACGCGGCCTGCTATTTGTCTCAAAATTTAGCTTTTTCGCACCAAAATCAGGGGTTTGGCGGATCTTATGGTTTCCGTTTGAGCCAGATTGTTTCTATAGTCTGTACTGTTGTTCATAAAAACAAAACAGAACACTGGGGAGTGGCCATAGATGATCCGGTCTGAATTGATTCAGAAGCTTGCTGACGAAAATCCGCATCTTTATCAGCGTGACGTTGAGCGTATTGTGAATTCTATTTTCGAAGAAATCACCGAAGCCATGGCGCGTGGCGATCGTGTGGAACTGCGCGGCTTTGGCGCGTTTTCGGTGAAACAGCGTGACGCGCGTGTCGGCCGTAATCCGCGCACTGGCGACTCTGTCGCAGTTGAAGAAAAGCACGTTCCGTTCTTTAAGACAGGGAAGCTCTTAAGAGATCGTCTGAACGGAAAAGCCTAATGCGCTATATTCGCTATGCCTTCTTGGCAAGCCTGGGGGTGGTCCTGATTTCGGTGGCTCTGGCCAACCGGGGAATGGTGACCCTGACATTTTTACCGGCACCCATGGGTGATTTGCTGAACTTCAATCTGTCGGTCAGCCTGCCGCTGTTTATCGTGATTTTCCTTGGCATCGGAGCGGGTCTTTTGATCGGTTTCGTCTGGGAATATTTGCGCGAACACAAACATCGGGCGGCCGCAGGTGTTGCGCAGCGCAACCTGAAAAACAGCGAACGGGAAGTGCGGCGTCTGAAGGGCAAAGCGAACGAAGAAAAGGACGAGGTGCTGGCGCTTTTGGATGAAGCAAGCTAGATCCTTATCCAAGAGATCGACGAACAGCCCCAGAGATCCTCTGGGGCTTTTTATTTTGGGGGAATGATGGACACCAAGGTGAAAATCTGTGGGCTGACCACACCAGAAACCGTCAAGGCTGCTGCCGAGGCGGGGGTGACCTATGTCGGGTATAATTTCTTTGCCAAATCCCCGCGTTATGCGGCCCCTGAACTGGCCCGCGAACTGGCGCTTGAAACGCCGGTTGGTGTCGCCAAGGTTGGGCTGGTGGTGAATGCCGACAATGCGTTTCTGGATCATCTGACGGACACGGTTCCCTTGGATATAATCCAGCTTCACGGTCAGGAAACGCCCGAGCGGGTCAGCGATGTGCGCGCCAGATATGGCCTGCCGGTGATCAAGGCGATCGGCATCGCAACCGCAGAGGACACCAAACAGATCGATCTCTACGGCCAGGTCGCTGATCAGCTTTTGGTGGATGCCAAAGCGCCAAAAGACTCGGTCCTGCCCGGCGGCAATGGGCTGGCGTTTGACTGGCAGCTGATCAACCGCAAATTCTGGCCCAAACCCTGGATGCTGGCCGGTGGCTTGACGCCTGAAAACGTCGGCCTAGCTGTGCAGATGACGGGCGCGCGTCAGGTGGACACCGCGTCCGGCGTAGAGACAGAACCGGGTGTGAAAGATGCGGCTTTGATGCACGCGTTCATCACGGCAGCACGACAAAAGCCCGCACCGAAACTGTAACGGCACTTTCTGATGGAGTCTGGCCCCGTTCCGGCCTAAGACGTTCCTTAACCAAAGAGTAATGAGGCACCCATGGCCAACGATCTTTTCAATAGCTTCATGAACGGCCCGGACGACAAAGGGCGTTTCGGCGATTTCGGCGGACGGTTTGTTTCGGAAACCTTGATGCCGCTGATCCTGGATCTGGAAGCGGAATACGAAAAAGCCAAGACCGACCAAAGTTTCTGGGCGGAGATGGACGAGCTTTGGGAGCACTACGTCGGCCGCCCAAGCCCGCTGTATTTTGCGCCGCGCATGACCGAAGAGCTGGGCGGTGCCAAGATCTATCTGAAGCGTGACGAGCTGAACCACACGGGTGCACATAAGATCAACAATGTTCTGGGTCAGATCATTCTGGCGCGGCGTATGGGCAAGTCGCGGATCATCGCGGAAACCGGCGCAGGACAGCACGGTGTTGCGACGGCGACGGTCTGCGCTAAGTTCGGTTTGAAGTGCGTGGTCTATATGGGCGCGCATGATGTGGAGCGTCAGGCTCCGAACGTGTTCCGTATGCGTCTGCTTGGGGCAGAGGTTGTGCCGGTCACATCTGGTCGCGGCACGCTTAAGGATGCCATGAACGACGCGCTGCGCGATTGGGTGACCAATGTTGACGACACGTTCTATTGCATCGGTACTGTGGCTGGCCCGCATCCTTATCCGGCAATGGTCCGGGATTTTCAGGCGATCATCGGCAAAGAGGTGCGTGAGCAACTCGCGGCCCAAGAAGGTGAGGGCCGTCTGCCTGACACCGTGATTGCCGCGATCGGGGGGGGCTCGAACGCGATGGGCTTGTTCTTCCCGTTTCTGGATGACCAATCGGTGAACATCGTCGGGGTCGAAGCGGGCGGCAAAGGCGTTGACCAAAAGATGGAGCACTGTGCCTCGCTAACAGGTGGACGTCCCGGCGTTCTGCACGGCAACCGCACCTATTTGCTGCAAGATGACGACGGTCAGATCCTGGAAGGCTTCTCGATCTCTGCGGGGCTCGACTATCCGGGTATCGGCCCCGAGCACGCGTGGCTGCACGAAATCGGGCGCGCGAAATACGTGTCGATCACCGACAAAGAAGCGCTCGAGGCGTTCCAGTTCAGCTGCCGCACCGAGGGGATCATCCCCGCGCTGGAACCCAGCCATGCGCTGGCGCATGTGATGAAGCTGGCGCCGACGTTGCCCAAGGACCATATCATCGTGATGAACATGTGTGGCCGTGGCGACAAAGACATCTTTACGGTCGCCCGTCACCTTGGGTTCGACATGAAAGACGCCGAATAGCGGATAAACCAAAGTATTACGCTTTAAGAAACGCGCCCTTTTGGGCGCGTTTTTTTCTGCCCACACCGCTGCAGGCGACTTTTTAGATTGCGTATGCGGCTTTGGGTAACATCTTTATTTTGTTGCGCTTTTTTAGGTGTTTTCCTGAGGCGACCCATTAGACGGTTTGTTTATTTTTCTAAACCGCTGTGCCCAAAGGGGCGATTTAAACCTTGGCGGAATATCGTTTTCGATTGGCGATGGGCAGTTTGAGGTCATGGCAGCACAGGCTGTCTGACAAACCTCGTGACCTAAATACCCTTCAACCAAGGAACACACACATGAAAAAGATCCTTTCAACCACCGCCATCGTCCTCTTGGGCACAGCTGCTTTTGCGCAGAGCTCGGATTTTGAAACACGCATCACAGCAGAGCTTGAGGCTCAGGGCTATACCATTGTGGACGTCGAAACAGAGGGCGGCGAACTGGTCGTTGAAGCCATCCGCGCTGGTGTCGAGTTCGAATTCACCTATGACAGCGCGTCCGAAGAGCTGCTGAGCACCGAAGAAGAAGCGGTTGATGCAGATGACGCAGACGATGCCGATGACATGGATGACGAAGATGAGGACATGGATGACGACGCGGACGAAGATGAAGACGAAGACGAAGATGACGAAGACGAGGACGAAGATGACGAAGACGACGACTAAGTCGCTCTGAACCGTCTGAGGGCATGTCGAAAGAGCGCTTCCTTTTGATATCCCTGCTGGCTGATGATTGGCATCCCCGAGGCCACATCAGCCAGTTCCGTCTTTTCAATCTGCATGTCGCGACCCCAACACGCGCGTCATATAGAGCGTGGGTGTCAGCATTAAGCGACCCCGGGGCAAGTGCCTCAGTATGTTGAAACCCACGGCACGACGGTCCAAGCACAGCTTGCGGCGCTTTGCTGCGACTGGTTCCGCGAAACGAAAGGTCTGCCGATGTTCGGTTCGGCCTCACACTCACGGCTTTCGCTTGAAATCGCTTGAATGATCGTCATGCTGGCCAATGCAACACGTCCCAACGCGGCATTGGTCAGCACCAAATCGGAGAAGTCGAAGATGAAAAGTTTCCTACTGACGTTTTCCCTAGGGTGTTTTCTTGCCATGCCTGCTGCCGCCGCACCGACAATCGAAGAAATCATCGCTCAGCTCGAGGCGCAGGGGTATACGGATGTCTCGGTGTCACGCACGTGGCTCGGCCGCATTCGCATAGAGGCGGAAAGCGGCACCCACGAGCGCGAGATTGTTTTCAACCAACGTACCGGTGAAATCCTGCGAGATTTTTGGGAGGAGCTGGACGAGGAGCATAAAGCGGACGCATCGCGTGTATCAGAAGACGACGAGGATGAAGCGTCTGATGATGACGAGGATCAGGACGACAGCGAGTCCGAGGAGGATGGCGATGATGATTGATCTGTCCGTCGGACGTACAAAGGCTGCGAGGCGGAATGACTAGGAACCGCGCGTTTCTTGTGGCGATTACCGCCGTGCAGGGGGCCTGCGCTGTTTTCTTTGTGTCAGATATTGTTCTGACATTGATCGGCGTCCGTACAAATCCGATCCGGTGGCAAACCCGCGAGCTGTTGGAAATTGGCGCAGCGGTGGGGCTGTTGCTTGGGGTTGTCTTTGGCTACCTCACATTGCGTCGGTCCCAGAAACGCACCGAGGCGGCAGAGGCCAGCCTGCGGTCAGTGCAGATGGCCTTCAAAGATCACATTCGAGACCGGTTTCAGGCTTGGGGGCTGACCGCCGCAGAGCGCGATGTCGCGCTTTTCACGATCAAAGGCCTCAGCCTGTCAGAGATCGCAGAACTGCGCGAAACCTCTGAGGGCACTGTCAAAGCCCAAAGCGCCGGGATTTATCGCAAAGCTGGTGTGAACAACCGCACGCAACTTGTCAGCCTGTTTATCGATGACCTGCTCGAGCAGGATGCAGAGACGCTCTAGCCGCTAGGTCAGCGCATACTCTTGCAGCACGCTCAGCGGTACAATGTCCGTGGCCCGCTGATGGGTTGCCGACAGGTTAACCCGCGGCGCGCAGCCCTCGTCATGGGCTTGCAGAAAACGCGCGGCGCACAGACACCAGCTGTCTCCAGCTTTAAGGCCTGAAAACCCAAATTCCGGTCGCGGCGTGGACAGATCGTTGCCCACGTACTTTGAAAAGGCCAAGAACTCGTCGGTCATTACGGCACAGACCGTGTGGCTGCCCTGATCAGAGGCACAGGTGTTACAGGCCCCGTCGCGGAAATAGCCGGTCAGAGGGTCCATGCTGCATGGGGTGAGGGCGTCGCCAAGGACGTTGATGCTGGGATCTGCTTTCATATCATCAGTTTACAGATTTTCTGCGATGGCGCGAAACATTTCTATGTTGCTGCTGTTCACACCTGCGTTTCGGAATCCACGGTCCGCGCCATTGGTGACGATCACGATATTGCGGGGGTGATCAATATAAATGTACTGGCCGTAAATACCGCGGGCAAAATACTCGCCCGGACGTGCGTCTTCGGGCATCCACCATTGAAACCCGTATTGCTGGTTGCCCGGGTCCGTCGGGGCGCTTGGCGTGGTTGATGCGGCGATCCAGTCGGCGGGCACGATCTGTGTTCCGTTGAACGCGCCGTCGTTAGCGATCATTTGCCCGAACCGGGCATAGTCGCGTGTGGTGAAATTCAGCCCGCCCAGAACAAAAGCAACGCCCACGCCGTCAGTGACGTAATAGCCGTCTTGTTCCATACCCAACGGCGCGAGGATCTTTTCGCTGAGCAGTTCGGCAATCGGGCGGCCGGTTGCGCCGCGGATCACCATGCCGATCACATGAGTGTCGATCGAAACATATTGCCACGCGACACCTGGGGGCGCGAAAGAGCTGTCAATCGAGGCGGTGAAGTCATCCATCTTTTGGCCCAGGGCCAGCACGCGTCCCATGCGATTGATGTCTGAATTAAAGTCCAGATAGTCCTCGTCAAACTCTACACCGCTGGCCATGTTCAACACATTGCGTACGGTTGCGTCTCGATAGGCGCTCTCGGCAAGCTCTGGGGCGTATTTGATGACAGGATCATCGATCGAGGCAATCGCGCCCTCTGCCAGAACGACCCCAAACAGGGCAGAGAGATAGCTTTTGGCAACCGACCAAGAGATGCGCCGGTCTTCGGCCGTTGTGCCAAGGAAATACTCTTCATAGCGCAGAGCGCCGTCCTTCAGCACCAACAGCGATGTTACGCTGCGGTCCTTGATCCATTGATCGGCGCCATCGGGCAGGGCGATTGGTTCGCCCTTGGGAAAGACATAGGTCGCACCGTCGCCTTTTGGCAGATCGGTTTTTAGGAACGCAGCCTCCATCGAGGAAAAGTTCGCCACGATCTTTTCGGCGTCAAACAGCGAGTTGACCACCAACAGCCGTTTGATTTCTTCGCGTTTCCAAAGGGCCAGGGCGGCAACCAGCACCACCAGAACCACAATTACACGTACGAAAACCCGTATCACTCGCCGCATTACTCTTCCCCTCACACCACTTTGCAGCAGCATGAAAGCTTCGTCCGGATCACGCAACGTGAACGCAACGGCAACCCAGCGCTAGCGGAATTTGTCCATCAGTTTTTGCAGAGGCGATTTTTCCTCGACCGCGTCAGGCTCTGCCGCCTTTGGGGTTGGCTCTACGGATTTTGGAGCTGACGCTGCGGGCTTTGGTTTGGGCTTGCTGGTCGATGACCGAGGCGGCGCCACGCGCAGGGCGACCGCGTTCATGAACTTGCCACCATCATCGCGGGCCAGATGTTCCGCACCATCGCTGATCCCGCGCATCAGGTCGTCCAGCCATTCGTGATCTGCCTTGGCAAAATCACGCAGTACATAGCCTGCGACCGCATCCTTGTGACCGGGATGACCGATGCCCAGACGCACGCGGTCATAGTGCGGGCCAATGTGCTGGTGGATCGAGCGCAAGCCGTTGTGACCGGCATGGCCTCCGCCGGCTTTGACGCGGCACTTGCCTGGCACCAGATCCAGCTCATCATGCAGGACGGTGATGTCCGTGCTGTCCAGCTTGTAAAACCGCATCGCTTCGCCAACGGCTTGACCGGATTTATTCATAAATGTCATGGGCTTCAGCAGGATAACTTTGTCGCTGCCAAACTTGCCTTCGCTGACTTCGCCCCGAAACTTGCTGCGCCAGGGCGAAAACCCATGGTCTTCGGCAATCCGGTCCAGCGCCATGAAGCCGATGTTGTGGCGGTTACCAGCATATTTGTCGCCGGGGTTTCCGAGGCCTACGAAAAGTCTCATGGGTCAGTCTCTGCGGTTGGTGTTCATCGCATTCATACGCGGCTTTGGCGGTCATGGCGAGATGCCACAACGAAAAACGCGGCCTCGGGAGAGACCGCGTTTCAAATCTTGCCAAAAGGCTGCGAGGATTATTCCTCTGCTGCGCCTTCTGCGGCTGCTTCTTCGCCGTCGGCTTCCTCGTCGCCATCGTCTGCGGAACGCAGGGAGGATGGTGCGGAAATGTTCGCGATTACGAAGTCACGGTCGATGGTTGGAACCGCGCCAGCTGGCAGATCAACCGAAGAGATGGTCAGAACGTCGCCGACGTCTTTGCCTGCCAGATCTACAACGATCTTCTCAGGGATGTCGCCTGCAGTCACACGCAGCTCAACTTCGCCACGGACAACAGTCAGAACGCCGCCTTTTTTGATGCCAGGTGCTTCTTCTTCGTTCACAAACTCTACAGGGATGAAGAGGTTGATTTTAGAAGTCCGACGCAGACGCAGCAGATCCAGGTGGGTCGGCAGGTCTTTGACAGTGTGGCGCTGCACGTTACGGCAGATCACACGTACGTCTTCCTGACCTTCGATTTTCAGATTGAAAAGGGTCGACAGGAAGCGGCCGTCTTTCAGCTTTTTGAAAAGCACGTTGAATGGGATGTTGATCGCAATAGGATCTGCGTCACCACCATAAACAACACCAGGTACGAAGCCGTCGCGACGAGCTTGACGAGCGGCGCCCTTGCCTGTCCCCGTCCGGACTTCGGCGTGAAGATCAGGGATCTGTCCAGCCATGATAATTCTCCAATAGATTAGGGCAGGGGTCCTCCAAGGCTGTAACCCCGCGTGAAGCGCTGCCCTTAGCGCAGACTCATGAGAATGCAAAGCGGTATTTAGCCGTTTTGCCCTGTGTATTGCTGCAAATGCCCGTCTGCGTCCAAAACCCGTTGATAGAGGGCAAATTCGTCGGCCCGATGCGCGCGCAGCTCGGCCTCGACCTGGGGTGAAAGCGGCGTTGGTTTCTCGGGCGAGACGTTCTTGAGCGGATAGGTGAACTCTTTGCCAAAGCGTGTGTTCAAAAATGACCGTACGGTCATCTGGCGTTCA
>NZ_CAXREH010000025.1:0-8348 GCF_964229375.1 Cognatishimia sp. | reverse complement strand
AACCTTCCGCCGCGCCAACTGGTTTAAGCCAGTGGCAGCAGAGGTCGACGCAGCCAGCAACCGTGTTGCGATGGCCGATGTGTCTGTGTTTTCAAAATTTGATGTGACGGGCCTTGATGTCGCGGCCTTTCTTGAAGCGCTGGGTGCCAACCGCGCGCCCTATGCGGGCCGCATCGGATTGACCCACGCGTTGACCCCGACGGGCGGCGTTCTGTCAGAATTCACAGTCACGCGCCTTGGCGGCGATCATGCCTATCTCACCTCGGCAGCGGCCGCCGAACAGATCGACTTTGATATGCTGCAGCAGGTTGCAGGCGATTTCGACGTGGCGGTCCAAAACATCACCGAAGACTTTGCCGTCATCGGCGTCATGGGCCCTAAGGCGCCCGACGTGCTGCCCGAGCTGGCTCAGATGCAATGGCTGACCGCGCAGGACTGTGATGTGGCGGGGGCTTCGGTGCGGGCCTTGCGCGTGTCTTACCTGGGCGAATGTGGCTGGGAGCTGCATGTGGCCAAAGCCGATGCCGCGCGTCTGTTCACCACGCTAGAGGCGCGCGCTAAGCCGCATGGCCTTGGGTATTACGGTGCATATGCTGCGAATTCTATGCGGCTGGAAAAAGCCTATCGCGGTTGGGGCAGTGATCTGACCACCGAGCGCAGCCCGCTTGAGGCCGGACTGACCCCGTTTGTGCGCAAAGACCTACGAGCTGGCCTAAGCCGTGACGCCGCTTGGGACATGGTCTTGTTAGAGATCGAGGCGGGTGAGGTGGACCCGTTTTATGCCCATACCGTCTGGCAGGGATCCAGACCCGTGGGGATTGCTACTTCGGGTGCGTATGGCCACCGCACCGGCAAGGTGCTTGCACTGGCCTACCTGCGCGATCCAACCGCACGTGATGATCTGACACTTTCCATACTCGGGCAGCCGCGCAAAGCGACCATCCTGCCCAAAGCCCCCTATGACCCTGAAAATGCACGATTGAAAACCGGAGGTTCCACATGACCGACCATCCCTTGCACACCGATTGGAATTTCGCCAACACCGCTGCGCGGCGCGATCAGTTCTATGCGGCCTCGCTGACCCGGTTTACTCCGTTTCGGGACCCCATCGTGTTCCGCAAAGGTCAGGGGCAGTATCTGTGGGACACGGATGGGCGGAAATACACGGATCTTTTGGGCATGAACGTCTGTATCTCGGTCGGGCACTCGCATCCTCGCGTGGTGGCGGCAGCGACGGCGCAGGCGCAAGAGCTGACCCATTGCACGACCATGTTTTATCACCCCACGCCAGCGCATCTGGCCGAGGAACTTGCCGCGACCATGCCCAAAGGCCATGACTGGGTTGTGCATCTGACCAACTCTGGCTCGGAAGCGGTTGATCTGGCGATGACCAGGGCGCGCACCTATACGGGCAATCTCGATCTGTTGGCCCTGCGCACGGCCTATCACGGGCCCACGGCGGCGGCGCAGTCCATTACCGGGATCTCGGGCTGGCGGCATCCGGGGATGCCCGGCAACGTGGCTTTTGTGCCTGAGCCAAACCAGTATCGCGGCATCTTTGGTCCCGGAACGCAGCCCTACCTTGAAGAGATCGATCGCACCATCGCCACCGCGACCTCTGGTCAGGTTGCTGGCATGTTTGTGGAAAGCGTGCAGGGATATGGTGGGATTATCGAGATGCCCAAGGGCTATATGTCCGGCGCGGCCGAGCGGATCCGCGCGGCGGGTGGGCTTTATATTGCGGATGAAGTGCAGTCGGGCTTTGGGCGCACCGGCGCGAATTTCTGGGGATTTGAGGCTGACAACGTCGTGCCTGATATCGTGGTCATGGCCAAAGGGCTGGGCAACGGGTTCCCGATCGGTGCCGTCGTGGCCAAAAAGCATATTGCCGAGCCGATGGCCGAAAAATTCATGTTCCACACCTATGGTGCAAACCCGACGTCTGCGGCGGCGGCGCGCGCTGTACTGGCGGTCATGCGGGACGAAGGCCTTCAGGAAAACGCACGCGTTGTCGGGGCGAAATTGCTGGAACGGTTGCATGATCTGAAAGACAAACACGGCGCAATTGGTGATGTGCGCGGCAAAGGCCTGATGCTGGCACTGGAGTTCGTCAAGGATCGCGACAGCAAGACGCCTGACAAAGAGATGACCACCGAAGTCTTTGAAGCCTGCCGCGCGCAGGGTATCATCCTGTCCAAGTCAGGCCCGTTTCAGCAATGTTTGCGCATGGTGCCACCGCTGTGCCTCTCGCTTGAAGATGTCGATCAAGTCGCAGCCAGCCTCGATTCAGCGCTGGAGGCGGCGGCGACTTAGATTAGGGGCAATTGCCGAGGTGGGATCATGTGGCGGCCAGTTAAGGATCTTGCCACCGTTTACAAGACCAAACGCCATATAGAATTCACGACTTGTCATTAACCTTTGGGATGCCATCCTGGGTGCGACGACGATGAGAGTACCAGTTTCTATGGGTAAATGGACAATTCGAAGCATTGCGGCGTTGGTCGCGATCAGTGTTATCGCGATCGGCCTGCTCAGGTATTCGGCGCATTCGCGCGAGATCGTCGCATTTGCAGCAGGATTGCCCGCTGAGGGGCAATTGCTTGAAACCTCCGAAGGCGCAGTCTTTGTCCTGGAAAAGGGCGACCCAGATGCCCCCCGTGTGTTGTTGACCCATGGCACTGCGGCGTGGTCGGCCATTTGGCGCAAGACGATGGCGGATGTGTCACAAGCAGGCTATCTCGCGACGGCATTTGATATGCCGCCTTTTGGGTGGTCCGAGCATCCTGCCAACGGCGACTACAGCAGATCAGCCCAAGCAGAGCGCGTCATCGCGTTGCTGGAAGCTTTGGGCGACAAGCCCATGGTCGTGGCGCATTCCGTTGGGGCCGGTCCGGTGTCAGAGGCCGTACTTCAACGTCCTGATCTGGTGTCTGGATATGTTGTGGTCGCAGGCGCCCTAGGCCTGCAGGACAGGGAAAATCCGAAACAGACCCCGTTTGTTTTGCGCAATGAGACCCTTCGACAGTATCTGACCTCTGCGACGGCGACGAACCCATTGCTGACCCGTAAATTCCTGCGCGATTTTATGTATCGTAAGGACGTGGCCACCGCAGAAATGGTGGCAATGTTGCAGAAACCTATGGTGCGCGAGGGGTATACCGAGGCGGTGTCTCAGTGGGTGCCGGTCCTGTTCAACACGCCGCGTGATGCCGTGAGCATGGCCCCAGCCAATTGGGCTGCGCTTGATCTGCCTTTCGCGGCGATTTGGGGGGCTGAAGACACGGTCACCCCGCTAGAGCAAGGCAAAGCACTTGCCGCGATGGTGCCAAACGCAACCTTGACCGTTCTTGAGGATGTGGGACACATTCCACATCTAGAGGCGCCCTCAGAGTTTGCCCAGGCACTTGTTGATGCGTTGCAGGCGATGGCTCAACCGTTCAATCAGGAGCGTGAATGAACATGAAAAAGTTTACCCGACGATCCGCCCTTGCACTTGGCGGTGCGGCGGCGGGATGGGCCGCCACCCGGACTTTTACCGGAAACTTACCGGTTCTTGACGGCACCACTCGGTTGCCTGTTGAGGGAACGGGAACGGTTATGAATGATGCAAGCGGGCTGTCGCCAACCCCGATTCACAAGCATCTGATCCTGTCTGAGAATGCAGATGATGCGTTGATCGCTGCCATCCGCAAAGAGCTTGCCGAGGCAAGACGCGAGAACAGAGCCTTCAATGTTGGGGCTGCGCGACACTCGATGGGCGGGCAGGCGATCCCCCGGGACGGAACTGCCGTCACATTCGACAACGGCACAGTCGACATCGATAGCGCAGCGCGCAGCTATCGGGCGCACGCCGGGGCCCGTTGGTCTCAGGTTATCGCCGCGCTTGATCCAAACGGGTGGTCGCCCGCCGTTATGCAGTCCAACAATGACTTTGGCGTTGCCGCGACATTTTCCGTAAATGCGCATGGCTGGCCGGCTCCCTTCGGCCCCATGGGGGCAACAGTGCGCACGTTGCGTATGATCCTGCCCTCAGGGGATCTGGTAAGGTGTTCGGCGACCGAGAACGCCGACCTTTTTAACATGGCGATGGGGGGCTATGGCCTTGTCGGCGTGATCTTGGATCTAGAGGTCGACATGGTGCCAAACAGCCGTCTGGTGCCGACGTTTCAAACCATGCCTGCCAACTCTTTTGCTGCGGCGTTCAAAGATGCCGTCGCGGACCCTGCTGTCACGATGGCCTACGGGCGCCTGAACGTTGAGAGGGACATCTTTTTTGAACAGGCCTTGCTTGTCACCTATCGCGAAACCGAGGATCAGTTAGAGCTGCCCCCTGCCTCGGGATCTGGCTGGATGTCGCATGTGGCCAGCCGCCTTTACCGCGCGCAACTGGGCAATGAGGCGATGAAGGCGTTCCGGTGGTGGAACGAGACATCCCTTGGTCCGGCGATAGGCGGCGGGGAGGTCACCCGCAACTCGCTTATCAATGAGCCAGTCGTGACACTTGATGATCGCGACCCCGACCGCACCGATATTTTGCACGAGTATTTCGTGAGTTCTGACGCGTTTGAGCCGTTCCTTCAGGCCTGTCGCGAGGTGATCCCCGCGTCTTATCAAGAGTTTCTGAATGTCACGCTGCGCTATGTTGCGCAGGACGATCAAAGCGATCTGTCTTATGCCACAAGCCCTCGCATCGCTGCGGTGATGTCTTTCAGCCAGGAACTGACCAAACGCGCCGAAGCCGATATGCGGCGGATGACCCAAGAGCTGATTGACCGTATCGCGCAAGATGGCGGCGCCTATTATCTGCCATACCGTCCCCATGCGCGTCTGGATCAACTGGCCAAGGTCTATCCAAAGGCCGCCCAATTTGCCGCCAAGAAACGCGCGCTGGATTCGCAACTGATCCTGCGCAACAATCTTTGGGACAGCTATTTGGAGCAGCTATGACCTCTTTGCAGAAACTTTGCCTTGTCTATTTCGTGGTGCTGATGATCGCGGCGTCGCTGAACTATGTTCCCGGCCTGACAGATGAGGACGGCCTTGCCTTCGGGATCTTTGCGCTCGATCCTTACGACGACGCGTTGCACGTTGCCTCGGCTCTCTGGGCTTTGATCGCGGGTGTTCGGTCTCATCATGCGTCCCGCATATTTGCGGTCCTGTTTGGCGCAGCATACCTTGGCGACGGGGTGTTCGGGATCTTTACTGGCTATGGCTATCTCGACCTCGGGATCTTTACGAACGCTTCTGCTGGGCTGGACTTTTCTTTGGGTCGCGTGCTTGCGAATGTGCCGCATCTGGGGCTGGGGGCACTGGCGCTGTGGGCGGGGTTCAAGAACCTTGGACACCTGGCATGATGTTCATTTGGCGATGGGCAAAACGGCTGATTGCAGGCGTTCTGCTTGTCGTTTTGGGATTGCTGACTCCGGTGGCATATTCCGAAGTCATGTGCCGCCCGTCGGGTGAGCCTGCGGCCGCGCAAGCGCTTCTGGCAGCCGAGCACCATCGATTGGAATCCCGTACACTGCTGACCTATCCCGAGTGGTACATCGTCCACGCCTATCAGGACTATGCCCGCGTGATAGAGACGGGCGATCCGCATGATTATCGGTTCATCAAGGGGATCTCTGGGTTCTGGCGGTCCTTGTGCGCGCTTTCAAAGACATCGGGACAGCTGGGGCCGGTCGATGGTGCAACCAAACAGATGGTCTATGTGATCGGTTTCAGTTTCACGGCTGAATTGTTGGCAAAGGCGGCATATGAAGAAACCCTTGGGCGGGTTTTCACAACTCTACGAGGACCGCAACGCGCAGCCCTTGATGATCTGTCGGCGGCGCAAGCCAAGGGCTATGCTGCGTTTCTGCAGCAAACCCCCTGGTACAAATGGGATTTCGATGCCGATGCAAAGGCCCTGAGAGACGCTGGCGCCGGGCAAATGCGGGATCAGGAACGCCGCTTTGCACTTGGATTGGAATACGGCGTAAAGGCCGCTTACGCTCGGGTGATTGCTGCGGCGGTGGCCGAAGTTGGCGGCGATGCTTTGACTTTGCGGATGATCGTTGACGGTGCTGACGGCAATACGCTTGCGCAGTTCAGTGGCGTAACGGTGATCGGCGAAACGCCATCGGGCATCGAGATCGAAACACTCCGTTATCGCGCCTTGACCCATCTTATCAAGGACATGACAGAAGCAGGGGTTTCCTTTGTCGAAATTGCCGGCAATGACGATATCATGTTCACGATCATCTCTGAGGCCGCCACGCATCCCAAAGCGATGTACAGCGACAAGCGGCAGGGCTTTGAAAACTATCGCCATCTTCTGCTGACAGATGTCGCCGAGCTTGCCGCAGACATTGCTGGCCTCGCAGAAACCTCCGCGCGTCTGGAGCACATCCATGACTACTAAGACCACAGCCTTAGCGATCATGGTGGTTGTCGTCGGGTGGCTCGGTGTGCTGGTTGGCGTGACCCTGATCAGCGATGACGCGCCCTCGGTCCTTGTGGTGTTCCCCAGTCAGGAATTCTTGGCGCATATCCCTGAAAACGTCGCGATTCTGTCCGCGACAGCCTACAGCGTGACATTGACCTCAGACGACACAGACCTCGCGCGTCGCTTATACCAAAACGGCGCGCGACTCGTGCTGCCAGCAGGTCTTGAAGGCTGTTTCTCGCGAGCGTAGCGACGCGGTTTTTGGGCAGCTATCGCGCTGGTAGGCCGGGCTTGAGGCGCGAATGACTCAACAGCCGACAGGCCACAAGTGAGCTGAGGGATAAGTTGACTAAGGCCTATGAGGAATAGAGAGATTTGGTGGAGCCTAGGGGGATCGAACCCCTGACCTCTACAATGCCATGGGCGCAGTTGATTTGTCAGGAAAGTAGATGCAAATCGAGGTAAAGAGAGAAAAAGTCCCTAAGTGGCCGCTCCAATGTTTCTGACAGTGCAAGTAGAGTATCCAACGTTGGCGAACTGTTTGCTCGTTCGATATTCGAAATAGCTTCGGCCGTGCGTCCGATCTGTGCTGCCAGTTCTTCCTGAGTAAGCTTGGCGTCTTTTCGAAAGCTTTTCAGCTGTTCTGCCAAATAGGTCTTCAGAATATGTTCCATGGCTCGAATTAGACTTCGGCCACTTGGTCGATAAGCCGAGTGGACTTCGAAATATTTTGAAAAATAGAACTAAACTTCGTATTTTTTGCCTCACACAGAGTTTTCCGAACTGGAGTTTGGATTTGGATGCGGCGGTTCTTAAAGAAAAATGCGTTATTGGCGCGGTGGATGTTGGCTCTCCGCGCAATATTGGTTGGGCAGTACTTGATGGAGTTCGTTCGGAACACGGTACGGACTTGGACGAATTTGTCGAGTGTTTCTCTGGTCGCTCCAAGGGCAAACCATCTGCGTTAGGATTTGAAGCTCCATTGTTCGTCCCGCACAACAGGTCGCTCAGTAAGCTCACTGGTCAACGCAAAGGTGAAAATGGCCGTCCTTGGTCTGCTGGGGCTGGAGCCACCGTCACGACGATTGGGCTTGTCGTTTTAAACCACGTCCTCCGGGAGATGCTGGCTCTCGATCCTGAAAGACAGTTTATACTCGATTGGGAACGATGGCCGGAATCGGACAAGACCTTAGTCTTTGAAGCGTTCGTGAGTGGCGACAATCATGCCGGCCCGGGTGAACATTGGAAAGACGCCTTTAACGCGGCTAATGGCTTTGCTAAGGCAATTGGGAATCTCAGCGAGCAAAATGCTGTCGTTGAAGGCGATGTTTTCTCGCTTGTAGGTGCTTGCCTGCTCCGTACTGGTTGGAGCAACGATCTGAGTTTGTTGCAGCAAAGTTGCTTGGTAATCAGGCCCTAATCGAAGCACATGGCAAACCGAAAAGGGCGGAAAGCGGACATTCTCTGCGGTTGCGAGATGCACATTCGGCCAGAGACTAGTCAGACGTTCTAAACGTTTATAGAGCAGCCCCACCTGAGTAGTCCATTTTGAATGTGGTTTTGTGGGTACGGAAAGTTGGCTGCTTTGAAATCCGCATCAACGGTGCTCATCACTGCACGCCGTTCGTTGTGGGTGAGCTCGATGTGTTCGTGCCATACGACCAAGAGGTCGGCGCCTGCATTTATTCGGGCTAGCAACTCTTACGGGTTTGGTAAGTTGGACATATTGAGTTTTTTGCCAGACCCCAATTAACTCCCGCAGGTCATCAATTGTGTAGCTTCGCATTGTCGGGCGGTGGGCAAAATCGCATATGCGTTTCCTGGTGGTCTCTTTACCTAGTATACATGCGTTTCTTGCGTGCTCGGGTCTCCTGCGTGGCGGCGTCGCTGCCATCATGGAAAGACCCGAAGATCATGTCCC
>NZ_CAXREH010000024.1:0-37667 GCF_964229375.1 Cognatishimia sp. | reverse complement strand
AATCATCGGGGTCAGGCAAGAGCGGCCAACAACCGTCGGGATCTTGTTGGCCATCAGCTTGTCCAGCCACTCAAACGCGCCCGGACCTTTGATCACATAATTGGCGAAGTTCGAGATATCGATGATACCCACATTTTCCCGCAGCATTTCACACTCGCGCCCAACAGGCGCCCACCAGTTCTGACGCGTGAAGCTGTTGGTATCTGACACACCCGGCTGATCGGCAAACCACAAAGGATGCTCCCAACCGCAGTTCAGCCCAAAGACCGCGCCCATCTCTTGTTGCATCTCATAAGCCGGACGCACCCGCGCCGGGCGTCCGGCGCTGCGTTCCTCGTTGGGGAAATGGATGGCAAAGCGGTTGGCATATTGGTCCTCGACCCGCGCCTTGGTGAATTTGGCATCGGCCCAGTCCCCAAACCGCACCAGATCCCAGGCGAACATGTCGTACTGAGGTTCTCCGTCGATCATCCATTGCGCGGCCAACAGGCCAAGACCACCCGACTGGCTAAATCCGGGGATGATGCCACCAACAAGGAAGTAGTTCTTAAGCTCAGGCACCGGCCCCCACAGCGCGCTGGAATCGGGGCTCCAGATCATTGGACCGTTGATGACGCGCTTGACTCCGGCGGTTTCCGCACAGGGCACACGCTCAACGGCGCGCATCACGTTCTCCATGATGCGGTCCAGATCGTCTGGGAACAAATCATGCGCGAAATCCAACGGTGTGCCGTTTTCCGCCCAGAACCGCATGTCTTTTTCATAGGCGCCGATCAGAAAGCCGTTGCCCTCTTGGCGGAAGTAATACTCGCCGTCGCGGTCCGCAATCGACGGCAGGCGGCGTCCGATGGCCGCGACCTCGTCAATGGTTTCCGTGACGAAATACTGGTGCTCTGTAGGTTGCAACGGCAGCGTCAGCCCCGCCATCGCGGCAACTTCGCGCCCCCACAATCCTGCTGCGTTCACCACCCATTGCGTGTGAATGTCGCCTTTCTCAGTGCGCACAATCCACGACCCGTCAGACTGTTGCTCGGTCCCAATCACGGGGCAGAACCGTTCGATCGTCGCGCCCATGGCCCGCGCGCCAGCCGCATAAGCATGGGTCACGCCAGAGGGGTCGACATTGCCGCCTTCGGGTTCAAACATGATGCAGCGCACATCGTCAAACTGCGCCAAAGGATGCAGCTCTTTGGCTTGCTCACGACTGATTTCATAGAAATTCAGCCCGTAGTATTTGGCCTTGGCTTCCTGCAGCCGCAGCTGGTGTTCCCGTTCCTGCGTCTGCGCCAGATAAAGCGAGCCAGGTTGAAAAACGCCACAGCCCTGACCGGTTTCCTGTTCCAGCTCTTTGTAGAGGTTCATCGTATAGTGCTGGATACGGGTGATGTTGTTGTTGTCATGCAACCCGTGGATCCCCGCGGCCGCATGCCAGGTCGAGCCAGACGTCAGCTCGTCACGCTCCAAGAGAACGACATCGGTCCAGCCAAGTTTCGCCAAATGGTAAAGGATCGAACAGCCGACCAGCCCGCCGCCGATGACCACTGCCTGTGCATGGGTTTTCATGTCAAAGTTCCTAGGATGCATCTTTGAGCAAAGTCTAAAACCGAAACCGCGTCAGCACACACAAAATAACCTGACCCTTTGACCAAAAATTTTCCAATTCACCAGCACGTCATACCGCGATTACACTTGTCGCATATCGGGGGTAAAACAGCGAGGACAGCCCTGTGACACAGTCTATTTTCGATCTGCCCGGCCGCTTCTGGCGCGGCAACCTGCAC
Source organism: Cognatishimia sp. (assembly GCF_964229375.1). Classification (GTDB taxonomy): domain Bacteria; phylum Pseudomonadota; class Alphaproteobacteria; order Rhodobacterales; family Rhodobacteraceae; genus Cognatishimia. The sequence goes on along the minus strand of NZ_CAXREH010000024.1, from coordinate 35,886 downwards.
ACCCATTCTGACCTGTCAGATGGTGTCCTAAGCCCTGCCGAGGTTTGCCAGAGGTATCAGGACGAAGGCTATGATTTTCTGGCGCTGACCGATCATTTTGTGGGCGAGTACAACTATCCGATTGCTGACACCAAGCCCTTTAGAACGGACAGTTTCACCACGATCCTTGGGGCCGAGCTGCATTCAGGCGCCATGGAAAACGGCGAGCTGTGGCACATTCTGGCGGTCGGTCTTCCAGAGGATTTTGCACCCTCACATTCCCCCAGCTTTCATCCCGTCGCCGGCCAAGAAACCGGCCCCGAGCTTGCGCAACGCGCGTGGGATGCCGGCGCCTATGTCGCCATCGCGCACCCTGAATGGGGCGGCATGAGCTTTGGCGATGCAAACAGCATCAAAGCGGCCCATGCGGTCGAGGTCTATAACCACACCTGCGGCGTCGACTGCGACCGAGCGAACGGCCACTATATGCTGGACCAACTTCTGACGGCGGGTCGCCAATTGAACCTATGCGCAACAGATGACGCCCACTTCAGTGAACCGGACAGCTTTGGCGGATGGGTCATGGTGAAGGCTGCGGAAAACACACCGCAGGCGCTGTTGGATGCATTGAAAGCCGGGCATTACTATTCGTCAACCGGCCCGGATTTCACCGGAATTGTCTGGGAAGAAGACCGTGTCACCGTGCGCACATCGCCTGTGAAAGCGGTGATTGTGCAGGGCAAAGGGTCTCACTCATTCTGTGTACATGGTACGGACATGACGGACACCGAAGTGCCGCTTGAGCGGTTGCGCGGATCGCCCTGGATGCGCATCACGATCGTGGATGAAACAGGCCATCGTGCGTGGTCAAATCCGGTCTATCGCTAGCGCGTGAGCACCGGCGGTGTGTCAAACCCGTTGCGCCAGATCACATAGGCCATAACCGGTTCATCCTCGGTCTCCATCGCATGCGGCTGATTAGAGGCATGTTCACACGTCTGCCCGCTTGTCAGCCATTCCTCTGGCATGTCTTTGCGAAAGAAACGCGCCGCGCCACCGATCACGCGGTACATCTCTTCGCCGGGATGGTGGTGCCAGGGATAGTGCAAATGCGCGGGCATATAGACCACCCACGCCGCCATTTTCGCGCTGTGAAAAGCGCCGCCCTCGCCGATCAGACAATAGCACCCAAAGCGATCCATAAAGTCATCGCCAATGTCCGTGTCCTTGTAGGTCTCACGCCACTGCGCGAGGTCTGCTGCGGCGATAAAGGCGCGCCGCAGCGGCGTTTCGGGATCTGAAAAGCCGTCTTCCTGCTGCATCAGATCCTGAGGCGGGATGTGAAAATGGCGCACCTCTTGAGGCGTGACGTCATCAGGAAACGGACAGAACGCCATAAGCGCTGCGTCCGCCTCATGCATGCGTTTCACCTCGGCCAACAAATGGTTCCACGTCGCACGCGTCATCACAAACCTCCCAATGAGACTCCACGTCTTCATCAGGAAGCCTGCGCGATGGGCGATATTTGCTCTAAAAAACGCGCGACACGGACTTGTTTACCAGCGACGCTTAGGTGCGGGGATCGCGCACAACCGAGGCAGGCTCAAACACCCGCCCGCCCAGCTGTTGCGGCGTGGCGGCATAGTTGAACCAAAAGGTCTCGGTCGCCGTATCGCGCCGACGCAGGCCCTCGGGAAGGTCGATGACCTCAAGGCCAGCCTGCGCGCACAGCGGGGTCAAAATGGTCTTCCACCCTTCGGCATCGGGCCACCCTGCCAGATAATGCAGCGGGCCTTGCGACATGACCGCGGGCAACCCATCCTCGGTGCGCAACGTCACGTTGGCCGCCCCTGTCAGAACCTCGCGATACCCTTTGAAGGCGCCACTTGGGTTCAACGCCTCCGGACAGTCAGGTCGCAGCGATTCCACGCGATCCACAGTGATATCCAAGCCTGGAATCGCAGGCGGCAGAGGCACGGGAATGGTCATATCCTGATCACGCGCAGCCGTGCGCGGCCCCATCAAAACCTGCGCATCCAGCTGGGATAGAGCCTGCTTCAGATCATCAGACATATGCATGACGCCCGGCGCGAGGATCAAATCATAGCCAGCGAAATCTCGGGTTTCAGGACGTAAGATATCGATCGACAGCCCAAGTTTCCGCAATGCTTTATAGGCGTCAAACACCAGACCAAAATAATCCAAACCCGCACCATGAGGCTGCACCGCCCAGGCCGCATCCGCATCATAGTCAAAGATCAGACCCACACGCGCCTGCTGGGGCTGCACCTCGGAGGAGTCCACCAGCTCGTCGCGAATTTGGCGCACCTCTTGCATCGCTTGCGCCTCTTGGCTGTCAGGTCGCAAAAGCCCCGCGTGCATTTGCTCTTGTGCCATAGGGGCCTGTCGCCAGCGGAAGTAACATACGGCCTCGGCCCCATGCGCGAAGGCTTCCCAAGACCACAGGCGCACCATTCCATCCAGTGGTGCCGGATTATAGGGCGCCCAGTTCACCGGACCCGGCTGTTGCTCCATCACCCACCAACGCCCGCGCCCTACGGCGCGATAGAGGTCATGGTGAAAGGCCTGAAAATCCGGATCACCCTGTCGCGCGAAGGCCCGTTGATGGGCCTTGTCGGCGCCAACGCGGTCTTCCAGAAACCCCATGGGATAGCTGTCCCAACTGGCGATTTCCAAATCATCGCCCACTTTGAAATGATCAAAGTCGGTGATCCGGCCCATGTAATTGTGGGCAATCGGCGCGCTTGAATGGTCGCGGATGATATCGGCCTGCAGCCGGTTGAACGCGACGACCTGATCCGAGGTATATCGCCGAAATGCCAGGCTGTGCGCGGGGTTAGGCTCTGTAACTGTCAGGTTTGGCAGATCGATCTGGTCAAACCGATTGTACTCCATCGACCAAAAAACATTGCCCCAAGCAGCGTTCAAATCTTCGACCGAGCCATAGCGATCCGCAAGCCATGCCTGAAACCCGCGGCGCGCGGCGTCTGAATAGGAAATTGTTGTGTCGTGACAGCCGTATTCATTATCCGTCTGCCAAGCCGCAACATGGGGGTTCGCGCCGTAACGTTCCGCCAGCAGAGCGACGATGCGCGCGCATTCTTCGCGGTAGCCAAGATGCGAAAAGCAATAGTGCCGCCGCGAGCCGAACCCGCGTGGTTTGCCCTCTGCATCCAATGCGATCATGTCGGGGTGTTTGTCGACCATCCAGCGCGGCGGTGTGGCAGTCGGTGTTCCCAAAACAACCTTGAGTCCCGCAGACCCAAGAACATCAATCGCCTGATCCAACCACTCAAACCGCAGATCACCGGGCGTGGGCTCCAATCGAGACCACGCAAACTCGCCGATCCGAACCCAGGTCAGCCCGGCCTCTGCCATGCGCGCGGCATCATCCGCCCAGATCTGAGGCTCCCAGTGTTCGGGATAATAACAGGTACCTAAACTGCGTTTCATGTGTTGCTCACAAAATAACCTGATGCTCGGCCTGACCGACGACATCTGTGAAGGTGTGATAATAGGTCCGCCCTTCTGCGTCCCCGTCAAGCCCTTCGGCTGCGGAGGTCGCATAGAGCGTTTTCAGATCTGAACCGCCAAAGGCCGGGCAACTGATCTGTTCGGCAGCAAAGGCCACGGTCTGCATCAGGACCCCGTCCGCGCCATAGCACGCGACCCGATGCGCGCCCCATTGCGCGTTCCAAAGGTTGCCCTCGCTATCTACAACGGCCCCATCGGGGTTCACTCCGGCATCGTTCAGATCGACGAACACGGTGGGATCCCCCAACGGCCAGCCTTGGGCGTCCAGCGTCTGCGCCATAATCTGGCGCGTCGGCGTATCGCAGAAATAGGCGATATCGCCAGACGGCGAAAAACAGATCGCATTGCTGATCGTGATGTTCGAAAACAGCTTGCGCAGCTCGCCCCGGTAATAGCGATATATGCCACCAGCCCCGTCTTCGGCGTTCACGCCCATCGTGCCGATCCAAAAGCCCCCCTGCGGATCAGCGCGCCCGTCATTAGAGCGCGTCACGGGGTTATCGTCCTCGAGTGCCGCGACCAGATCCAGCGCGCCGGTGGCGATGTCAAATTTCGACAACCCACTGGCCGAAGCCATCAAGAGCGTGTCCTGATCCACCCATCCTGCGGCAGAGACATATTCGTCAAACTGCCATTCCATCAGCTGGTTGCCTGTCCGGCTTAGAAGCTTGCGGCCGAGAATATCAAACCAGAACAGCTGTTGGCGTTCCGGATGCCACATTGGGCCCTCGCCCAAGACGCAGGACCGTGTGTCATAGACAGATGTCATGCCAGCGCCTCGTCATAGGCTGCCACGATCGCATCCGCTTTGGCGCGCACATCGCTTGGGCTGTCGCCGGGTTTGAAAATGGCCGATCCGATGCCAAAGCCGGTAGCCCCCGCCGCAACCCATTCTTTGAAGTTGCCGGGATGAGCGCCGCCGACGGCATAGGCCTCGGTGCCCTTAGGCAATACGGCGCGCACGGCCTTCAGCCCTGCAGGGCCGATCATGTCGCCCGGAAAGAACTTCAACCCGTCGGCACCTGCGGCCAGTGCAGCGAAACACTCGGTCGGGGTCATCACCCCCGGATAGCTTTGCAGACCCAGCGCCTTGGTGTGCGCGATGACCGCGTGATTGCAATCAGGCGAAACGATCAAACGCCCCCCGACCTCATTGACGCGATCCACGTCTTCAACCGTTAACACCGTGCCCGCCCCGATCAGCGCACGATCCCCCATGGCCGCAACGACGCGTCCGATGCTGTCAAAAGGCTCGGGTGAATTCAGAGGCACCTCGATACGGTCAATGCCCGCCGCAAGGATTTCTTCACAGATCGCAACAACATCTTCGGGCAAAACACCGCGAAGAATGGCAATGATATTCCGGCTCATAGCTTGTCCTTGATCGTTAAATATGCCGCCCATTGGCCGGCGACTGTCAAATCTGAAACGTCGTGGATGCGCGACGGGCATCCCTGCGCCTCGAGCGCATCTTTATAAAGGCCACAGAGCGCAAGATCGCCCACCAAAGCCACGTCCATGCCCAACCAATATGGGCGCGCTGCGGCCAGCTCGAGGCCCAGCAGATACCCCGACAAACGCCCGCGTGCCGTTTCCTGCGGCAGATCCGCAAGCAGGGTTTCCGCGCGGATCGAAAACAGCTTGCTGGACACCGCCTGCGGGCGGCTCATGGCGTCACCGACGGCCTCGTGAAAGGCTGCGATATCCATGGCATCGGCGCCTACAGAATGCCGCAACACCGACTGGCCGGACAACAGCGAGAACATTTCGCCCGTCATATAGGTCTGAAAGCTCACGATCTCTTCGGCGCTGATGCGCACCCATTTTGTATGCGTCCCCGGCAGGCAAATCACACCGTCAAACTTTGGGAACTTGGCCAGAAACCCGGCGATCTGGGTCTCTTCACCGCGCATGACATCGGCGGGTTTATCCTGTTGAACGCCGGGCAGAATCCAGACGTCGACACGGGCATCCTGGGTGGCAACGCGCAACGCAGAAGCGCCACCCGATGCAGCGCAGGGCGCTTTGGCGTAAGGCGCCTCTTGCCAACCTTGCCGAGCGCCGACCATGCCACTGCAAATCACCGGCAGAACCGCGCCGTCCTGCAAAAGATCGTCGATCAGCGCGAGCAAAACGGGTTCAAACTCGTTTGGCGCAAGGCTTCCCATGCCTTTGTCCGAGCTGCGCTTGTCCAGCACCACGCCATCTGCATCCAAAACCGCAACGCGCAGATTGGTTGTGCCCCAATCCACCGCCACCAAAGCAGCCTTGTCCAATGTCATCCTGTAACCACCACTCCGCCGTCAACGACCATCGCTTGTCCGGTCATCATTTTGCTGCTTTCGCTGGCCAGGAACAAGGTCGCGCCGACAATGTCTTCGGGCGAGAGCGTGTCATTCAAGCATTGCCGCGACAGATGCGCCTCAAGCGCCTCGGGCGTCACCCACATCTCTTTTTGCTTGTCCGTCAGAACCCACCCCGGCGCGAGAGCATTCACGCGGATTTTGTCAGGTCCGAATTCACGCGCAAGACTGCGTGTCATACCGTTGATACCGGAATTTGCCGTGGTGTAGAGCGGATACCCCGCGTTGCCCATCATATAAGAGATCGAGCTGAAATTGATGATGGACCCACCGCCTTTGGCCTTCATCCCCTCGGCCACGGCCTGACAGGCAAAGAAATAGGCCTTGAGGTTGATCGCCATCATCCAGTCAAAGAACTCTGTATCGACCTCAGCAGCGGAGTGACGTTTGTCATTGGCAGCGTTGTTCACCAACACATCGATGTCGCCATGGGCCTGAGCCGATTGCGAGATCGCCGCCTTCAGTGCGTCGATATCGGTGATATCGCATTTGATGAACAAAGGACGCGCGCCGTGCTTGGCCTCCATCTCGTCACAAAAGGCCGTCGAGTCCGAACGCTGAACAAAGGCCACCTGAGCGCCCTGCGCCAGAAAGCCCTCGGTCAGAAACGCCCCAATGCCCGAGCCGCCTCCGGTGATAAAAATGGACTTACCCTTGAGGTCGTGAAAGGTCGCAGACATCAGTGGCTCTCCCGCGTAACAGGGCGCGTGTCTTTGCCCACAAGAAAGTCCAGATCGGCTCCCTTGTCGGCCTGCAGAACATGGTCGATGTACATTTTGGCATAGCCGCGCGTGTAATGCGGTGCTTCGGGTTCCCAAGCTGCGCGGCGCGCTTCCAATTCGGCATCATCCACCAGCAATTCAAGCGAACCGTTTGAGGCAGAAACGCGAATTCTGTCGCCGGTTTTCACCAAAGCCAGCGTGCCGCCCGCATTCGCCTCGGGGCTGACATGCAGGATCACCGTGCCATAGGCCGTCCCAGACATGCGTGCATCCGATATGCGGATCATGTCGCGCACGCCCTGTTTCACCAGCTTGCCGGGAATGGGCATGTTGCCCACCTCGGGCATGCCCGGATACCCCTTTGGGCCGCAGCCTTTCAGCACCAGAATAGTGTCGGGCGTCACAGGAAGATCATCGCGGTCGATGTTCGCTTTCAAATCCTCAATAGACTCAAACACAAAGGCCTCGGCCTCATGCTCCAACAGTGCGTCGGTGGCCGCAGATGGCTTCACAATAGAGCCATTGGGCGCCAGATTGCCGCGCAACACTCTAAGACCGGCCGCAGGTTTCAGCGGATCTTCCATCGAGCGGATCACGTCGGAATTGTAGCATTCTGCCCCGTCCGCATAGACCGAAATATCGCCCCCCAGACAGGTTTTGGCCGGCCGCAAGCGATCGCCAAGCTCTTTCAGCACCACAGGCACCCCACCCGCATAGCAGAAATCTTCCATCAAATATTTGCCCGACGGCATACAGTTCACCAACAGAGGGATCTCGCCGCCCAGCTCGAAATCCTTGAGGGTGACATCGACGCCAACGCGCCCTGCCAAAGCAAGCAAATGAACGACCGCATTGGTCGATCCACCGACCGCAGCATTGGTCATGATCGCGTTTTCAAAGGATTCTTTAGTCATGATGTCGGATGGTTTCAGATCTTCTTCGACCATTTCGACAATCCGGCGGCCTGTCATATGCGCCAAAGCCATGCGCCGCGCATCCACCGCGGGCAATGCCGCGTTTGTGGGCAGCGACATCCCCATCGCTTCGACCAAAGACGCCATTGTCGAGGCGGTACCCATCGTCATGCACACACCCTTAGAGCGGCTCATTCCGGACTCCGCGTTCATGAAATCCTGCAGCGTCATTTCGCCTGCGCGCACCTGCTCTGAGAACTTCCAGACGTCGGTGCCTGAACCGATGTCTTCGCCTTTGAACTTTCCGTTCAGCATCGGACCCGACGACACAACGATCGCTGGAAGATCCACCGAGGCCGCCCCCATCAGCTGACCCGGCGTGGTCTTGTCACAGCCGCCCAGTAGCACAACGCCATCCATGCCATAGGCGCGGATCGATTCCTCGACATCCATCGCCAGCAGGTTCCGAAACAACATCGCAGTTGGTTTCATCTGGGTTTCACCCAGTGACATCACAGGGAATTCGACGGGAAAACCACCAGCCTCCCACACGCCGCGTTTCACACCCTCGGCCAAATCGCGCAGACCAGAGTTACAGGGCGTCAGTTCCGACCACGTGTTACAGATGCCAATCACCGGACGCCCGTCAAAGACGTGATCCGGAAAGCCCTGATTTTTCATCCAAGACCGATGGATGAACCCGTCTTTGTCGAGCTTTCCATACCAACCGCGATTTCGTTTTTCTTTTGTCATTGTCGTCTTTCTATGCGGCTTTTGCAGGGCGGCACCACGCGGGCAACCACTCTCCGTGTGCGGCCAACAGATCGTCCACCATGGCACGAATCTGGCGCAGGTCCAGTTCGGCAGCGGTGTGCGGATCCATCATGGCAGCGTGGTAAATATGTTCTGGGTTTTCTTCAACAAGCGCGCGAACTGTCAGTTCCTGAACGTTGATCTGTGTACGCATCAAGGCAATTAATTGCGGCGGAATATCCGTGACCACGCTTGGCTGAACCCCGTTGCTGTCCACCAGACACGGCGTTTCAACAGCCGCACCCAAAGGAAGCTGCGGGATCTGGCCCGTGTTGGGCAGGTTGCCATAGGCCACATAGGGCTGATCGGTGACAATCGCATTCATCAGATCGGCCGCAAATTCGTGGCTGCGCTTAACCTCGATGGTACCTGCAGCTTTCAGGGCGGCAGCCTGTGTTTTCCAATCCGCAATCTGCTCTTCGCAGCGTGTTGGATATTCATCCAGCGGAATGCCGAACTCTGAAATCAGATCGTCGCGGCCCTCTTTGATGAACCAAGGCACATATTCCGCCAAATGCTCAGAGCTTTCCGTGCAGAAATATCCCAGCTGATCCATCACTTCATAGCGCACCTTGTTCGGGCATCGCGGCATCAGCAGGGGTCCCTTTGGGAGGGACCCACTGCGATACCCCGCGCGGAGTGCTGGGTAGAGGTCGCGCATCCCTTCGACGCCTACCTGCTCCAGCCGCAGAAAGAATGCCACGTGATTGACGCCCGCCACTTTGTAACGAATGTCGCCTTTTGGGATGTCCAGATCGTGGGCGAGTTCCTCGACCGTGTTCTGGACGGAGTGGCAGAGGCCAACCTGTTTGATATCCGGGAACCGCTCGGCCAGACCCCAAGTGTTGATCGCCATCGGGTTCACATATTGCAGCAAGGTCGCATTCGGGCAGCACGCACGCATGTCAGCCGCAACATCCCACAACACAGGCACCGTGCGCAGGCCGCGCATAATGCCGCCAATGCCCAAAGTATCGGCAATCGTCTGACGCAGACCGTACTGCTTTGGGATCTCAAAGTCGGTGACCGTACAAGGCTTGTAGCCGCCGATCTGAAAAGCGGTGATGACAAAGTCGGCGCCATCCATCGCCGCGCGGCGATCATTATGAGAACTGACCGTCGCACCCGCGCCTGTCGCCTCGATCATCTTGCGAACGACCATCTCGCTTTCGGCAAGACGATCTGCGTCAATGTCCATCAACGCAAAGTGGCTGTCAGCAAGAGCCGGCGTCAGAAGCGCATCGCCCACAATATTCTGCATGAAGATCGTGGAACCCGCGCCGATAAACGTGATTTTCGTCATTTAACTGCTCCGAGAGTGAGGCCTGCAATGAAGTGCCTCTGCATAAGAAAGAACATCGCCACTGGGGGCAGCGCAGCTACGATAGAGCCCGCACTCATCAGGTGATAGGCCGCACGGTATTGCGCGTTAAACGAGGTGATCCCAGCCGTGACTGGCTGACTTTCTGCGCCCTGTGTCAAAACCACAGCCCAGAAGAAATCGTTCCAGATGAAGGTGAAGATCAAGACAGACATGGCCGCAATCGCGGGCTTCATCAACGGAAGCACCACGTACCAGAAGATCCGCCATTCCGCGATGCCTTCGACGCGTGCTGCCTCGATCAACTCATAGGGCAGCGCTCGGATAAAGTTGCGCATGAACAGCGTGCAGAATCCGGTTTGGAAGGCGATGTGAAACAGCACAAGGCCGGTCTTGGTGTTGTAAAGCCCCAGGTCCAGCGTCAGGTCGCGCACAGGCACCATCAGGATCTGAAACGGCACGAAGTTGCCCGCAACAAACATGAAGAAAACCCAGAGGTTTGAGCGGAATTTATAAACGCCCAGCGCAAAGCCCGTCATGGAGCTAAGGATCACACAGCCAATCACAGTCGGCACGGTGATAAATACCGAGTTCAACAAGTAGCGCGGCATATCCGAGGCAAAGAAGACTTTGCCATAGTTTTCAACGGCGTTGAACGTGCTGGGCAAGCTCCAGTAGTTGCCCTGCACAAAGTCGGCGTCAGGCTTGATCGAGAACACTGCAACAGCCACCAGCGGAAGCAACCACAGCACAAGACTCATCGGCAACAGCGTCTGATAGGTCAGCTGCCAGCTGCGAGAGGTTTTTTCAATCGGAGTCGGAAACATCAGACATCCTCCAGGCGCGGCGCCAGTTCGGCTTGCGCTTTCTTTGTCAGTTTCGAACGCACTTCGTCATAGGACACGCCCAGACGTTGCTTCAGTTCGTCGTCGGCGATCGCTTCACCAACACGGATCCAGCTTTTGTGGAAATAGGGCGCTTTGAACCCGATGCCTGCATCAATCAGCATCGTCGCGGCTTCGATGTTGGCGGTCTTGACCGCCACGCCTTCGAGCTTGTCACCAAAACAAGCAAACATCTTGCCGCCAACTTTCCAGCTGTCCAGATCCCCGGCTGCGGGGTCTGACGCCACCGCGCCGGGAAACCCGACACAGATTGCGTCAACTTTCGCTCTAAAGCTCATCGACCGCGCTCCTCTTGGTACATGGACCACAGGAAGTAGATGATGAAGCAGAGCATAATCAGGAACAGCACCACAGCAATCGCGGCCCCATAGCCCATGCGGAACCCATATTCCGACAGCGCCACCTCGAACATATAGAAGGACAACACGCGGCTTTCCCCAAACGGGCCGCCATTTGTCATGATCGAGATCAGGTCAAAGGAGCGCAGCGCACCAATGATGGTCACAACAAAGGCGATAAATGTCGCCGGACGCAGCTGGGGAATGATCACGTGCCACAGCATCCGGTACCCTTTGGCACCGTCCAAACGCGCAGCCTCGATCTGTTCAGGGTCAACCGCGTTCAGGCCTGTCAGATACAGGATCATACAATAGGCTGTCTGCGGCCAGATCCCTGCGGCGATAATACCGTAGGTCACATAGCGTTCGTCACCCAGCACGTTGATCGGACTGATTCCGAAAACCCCAAGGAATTGGTTCAAAAGGCCGAATGTCGGATCATAGAACCATGTAAACACAAGGCCCACGACCACTTGTGAAATCACAAACGGGAAGAAAAACAAAGATTTATACAGTCGAATACCCGCTACGGTCTGGTTCAGGAACAACGCGATCATCAGACCGGCTGGAATGGCCAGAAGATACAGCAGCAACCAGATCAGGTTGTTGCGCAGGGATGTGTAGAAAGCATCATCCCAATAAAGCTCTTCGTAGTTTCGAACACCGACATACTCCGCCTGACCAAGACCGTCCCACTCGTAAAAAGAGACGTTGATCGACTGAAAGATCGGAAAGATCACATAGATCAGAAAGAACAGTACACCAGGTGCAAGAAACAGCCAGGGCGTAACGGCGATCTCATTGCGCTTGTACCAGGAACGGCGCGCTGTCGCAGGAGTGGCAGACATGAGGGATCTCCGGATAAGGTCGCCGACTGAGGGCGACGGAACTCGGGAAAACTTGAGAAAAAGGCGCGGCCGGAACCTCCCAGCCGCACCCCTTTATGGTCTTACTTATAGATGCGCTGCGCTGCGCGATCCAGACGTGCAATGATTTTGTCCAGATTATCTGGCTTAACCATGAACTCCTGGAAGCCTTCCATCGCAACTTTCGCCATTTCAGCTGGTGCGTCGCGGTCGAAGAACTGCGCAACACCACCTGGGCTGTTGGAGGACAGCATCGCAAAGCCTTGCTTCAGGAACTTGTCGTCGTCCACAGAGGACTTAGAGTTCACTGGCAGCTGACCCAGGTTGTCGCCGTTGTTGATCAGAGTTTGGTTCTCTGGGGAAACAACGAACTTCAGGAATGCGCGTGCCGCTTCTTTGTTTGCCGCACCCGATGGGATGTGGAACGTATCGGTCGGCGCGTCTTCTGCCAGCTCAACAGATGCGTTGATGACTGGGAACTGATAGAAGTCCAGCTTGCTGTCATCCAGACCACCGTCACGCAGTGGGGATACCGCAAAGTTACCCATCAGGTATGCAGTTGCTTCGCCGTTGACCATGAATGGCATCGCTTCCTGCCAGCTGTACGCTGTGTGGTTGTCGATGAAAGCACCCATGTCGATCAGCTTGCGCCAGTTTGCGAATGTTTCCGCAACACCAGAGTCAGTCCAAGCGATCTCACCCGCAGTCAGTTTCGCGTGGTAGTCATACCCGTTGGTCCGCATGTTCAGGTAGTCAAACCAGCCACCAGCAGTCCAAAGGAACTTGGTACCGATGGTGTAGCACTTGCGACCAGAGTCGATGATTTTCTGACAGTTCGCGATCTCTTCGTCGAATGTGGCTGGCTCGGCCAGGCCCAGCTCTTCGAAGATGTCTTTACGATAGTAAACACCCCACTGGTAGTAAGTGTATGGGACGCCCCATTGCTTACCGTCCAGAGTCATCGCGCCTTTGGTGGATGCCAGATCCGCCAGCTCTGCTTCACCCCAAAGATCAGAGATGTCTTCGAACAGGCCCGCGTCGACGTACGGACGCATACGGTTTGCCGCATACCAGTTCGCGACATCCGGTGGGTTCGCGCTCAGGAAGTTGCGGATCTGAGTTTTGTAAGCTTCGCGGTCGATGACCGTCAGCTCGATGTTCAGATCAGGATGCATCGCGCCAAAACGCTCTACCATGCCTTCCATAACCGCGCGCGGCGCAGGGTTGGACATGTCAGAGAAGATGACGAGGTCGCCAGACAGTTTTGCATGGCTACCCGCGAACGCGGCGCCGGTCAGGGCAACACTAGCTGCTACAGACGCCAGGAGCGCCTTCGATTTATGGAACATGGTTTCCTCCCCTTGTGTTCCTACTCGTAAACTCGAAAATTAAGTTCCAAATAATGAAACTTAGTTTTAACTATTGAAAACTGTGCTATGCTTAAATAGGATTGTCAACAAGTTTTGCGCCTTTAAAGAGGTTCGAAACGCGGAGGAGACAGAATGAATAAGCCAGCAAATAAGGACGGCACGGTCGGTAAAGCTCTGGAAATCCTAGACATCGTTGCGGGTCTGGGACGTCCGGTGCGTTTTACCGAACTCCTGAGTCTCAGCCCGCATCCAAAGGCGACTCTGTACCGATTCTTACAGACCCTCACGAATCAAGGGATGCTGACTTACGACGAAGACAGACAGAGCTATAGCCTTGGTCTTCGCCTTGTCCGCATGGCGCACGCCGCGTGGGAAAGCGCGTCTTTGGCACCTGTCGCGGGATCGATTCTGGATGAGCTGGCAAATGAGGTGGGCGAAACGATCCACCTCGCGCAGATGGAAAACGGACAGGTCTTGTTTGTCGACAAACGTCGCAACACGGCGCTGTTTGAGACCCTTGCCGCAACCGGACGTGTCGCTCCGGCGCATTGTACCGGCGTCGGCAAAGCCATCTTGGCCTTTATGTCGCCAGAGCGGTTGGAGCGTGCTCTGAAACAACAGGCATTTGTGACCTATACAGACGCCTCGCATTCAAGCCGTGAAAGTCTGCTTGCGGAATTTGACGATATCCGCAGAGACGGCGTCGCCTTTGACCGCGAGGAACATGAACAGGGCATCATCTCGATTGCCGCCCCTGTTCTGCTGCAAAATGGCAAGGTGGTTGGATCCGTGTCCATCGCGACCTCGACCAGCCGTCGCAGCCTAGAGCAACTCGAAACCTTCAAACCCGCACTTTTGCAGGCCACCCAACTCATCGGAGAGGCTGCCACAGTTTGGCAGTTCCCGTCTTAATCAGTAATAGGAGACAAGGCAGCATGTCAGGTGTCGCACTTTCCAATGTCATCAAGAAATATGGTGAAACCCAAGTTATTCACGGGGTGGATCTGACAATCGAAGATGGCGAATTTTGTGTGTTTGTCGGCCCGTCGGGCTGCGGCAAGTCCACACTTCTGCGCATGGTCGCGGGGCTCGAAGAAACAACGTCGGGCCAGATCGACATTGGCACGCGGGACGTCACCCACGCCGACCCGTCAGATCGCGGCGTTGCTATGGTTTTCCAGACCTATGCGCTCTATCCGCATATGTCGGTCGAGGAAAACATGGGCTTTGGCCTGCGTATGAACGGCGTCCCCAAGGACGAAATCAAACGCAAGGTTGGCGAGGCCTCGGAAATCCTGCAACTGGACCAGTACCTAAAGCGTAAACCCAAAGCCCTGTCCGGCGGTCAACGTCAGCGGGTCGCCATCGGCCGTGCCATTGTGCGGGGTCCAGAGGTATTCCTGTTCGACGAACCTCTGTCCAACCTTGACGCCGAACTGCGTGTGGACATGCGTGTCGAAATCGCCCGTTTGCACAAAGAAATCGGTGCAACCATGATTTATGTGACCCACGATCAGGTCGAAGCCATGACCTTGGCGGACAAAATCGTTGTTCTGCGTGCCGGCCACATCGAACAGGTGGGCGCACCGATGGATCTGTTCCGGGATCCTGACAACAAATTCGTGGCGGGCTTTATCGGGTCACCATCGATGAACTTTTTGAACGGTGTGGTCGAAGGCGGCAAAGTCCGTGTACCGGCACTGGACGATGAGATCTTTGATGCCTCAGTCGAGCTTCCCAGCGAAGGAAGCACCGTCTTGGTCGGTCTGCGCCCTCAACACCTGAGTGTCACCGAAGCCAAATCTTCGATCACCGTGGACATCTCTGAGCAACTTGGTGGCGTAAGTTATGAATACCTGACCACCAAAACTGGCGAACGTGTCGTCGTCGAAAGCAAAGAAGAGGACGTTCTGAAGTCTGGCGCGACGGTCAAAGTGGCCTATAACCCTGAAAAGGTTATGTTCTTTGACGCCAACACTGAGGCCCGCCTGCGCTGATCGGCTCTTGAAGTCAGCCTGACAAAACTCTTGCAAAACACCAGATTTCCGGCATCTCCTATACGGGATTTAGTCGGGAGTCTGGGACCAAAGGCTTGAAAAGAGCCCACCCCATTCCCACATTGTATACAATTGAATACTAAAAGTTGTGGGGACAGCGCATAGATGTTGCAGGGGTTTTTAACACCAGAATTTTTTCCGTTTACCGTGTCTGTGGGCCTGTTTTTCGGCCTGCTCACGCTGGAACTTGTGTTCTTGATGCTTGGCGGCTCTTTGATGGGCGATGGCGGTGATGCGGATCTGGCATCCCCGGATGGGCTTGATGCGGATATCGATGCCGATTTGGATGTTGATTTTGACGCAGACATTGCGGACCTAGACGCGGATTTTGACGCTCTGGATAGCGAAGTAACTGAGGTCGAGCTTGATGCAGCGACCGAATCCTTCAGTTTTCTGGACTGGCTTGGTTTGGGCAAACTTCCAGCCGCAATCTGGCTGGCATCTATGTGTCTCAGCTTTGGCGTCGTCGGCATCGGCATCCAACTCGCGACGCAGGAAACGCTTGGCCTCACGCTGAACGCGGTCCTTGCGGCCATCCCCGCATTCTTTGGCGCGCGTTGGTTCACCCGAACCTTCGGCAAGATCTTTGCCCGTGCAATCCCCAAAGTCGAATCAGAATCCGTGTCAGAACGCCACTTGGGACGCCGTCGCGGGATCGTCAGTCAGGGAACCGCAGCGCGCGGACGCCCTGCCGAAATCAAAGTCACCGACAGGTTTGGCAACATCCAATACCTGCGCGCTGAACCCTTTCGCGATGATGAGGTGATCGAACCTGGCACCGAAGTCATCGTGATGCGACACCGTCGCGGCGACGGCTATCGCATCGTCTCGCTCAGTCACTTTGAGTCTGAACCCTCTCAGACCTCTTAGACAGGCTGCGCGAGCACTCAAAGCGTGGCCGGTGCAAGACGCTTAAGGCTGCGCAAATTTCGACATCACTTGTCACTTAAATCAAAAGTCATGGAGGCACTATGGAAGTCAGTTTCGGCTTATTCTTAATTGCGGCAATTCTCTTTTTCATCCTATTTATCGGTCTGGTTTTGGCCCGACTTTACAAACGAACGACACGAGAAATCAGTCTGGTGCGCACAGGCTCCGGCGGCAAAAAGATCATTATGGACGGCGGTGTCCTTGTGATTCCTTTGCTGCACGAAGTCAGCCCAGTGAACATGAAAACCCTGCGCCTTGAGGTGCAGCGCAGCCACGACGGCGCTTTGATCACCAAAGACCGGATGCGGGTTGATGTGGGCGTGGAATTCTACGTCTCGGTCTCGCCTACGGACGAGGGCATTGCACGTGCCGCCCAGACCCTTGGCGCGCGGACGTTCGACGTAGACCAGCTTCGGGAGATGATCGAAGGTAAACTGATCGACGGCCTGCGCGCCGTGGCGGCTCAGATGACCATGGACCAGCTGCATGAAAACCGCGCGGATTTTGTCCAAGAGGTGCAGAACACCGTGTCCGAGGACCTGACAAAGAACGGTCTGTCTTTGGAATCCGTTTCGCTGACCGCGTTGGACCAGACCCCGTTTGAGGCTCTGGACGAAAACAACGCCTTTAACGCCGTCGGTATGCGCCGCTTGGCCGAGGTCATCGCGGCCTCAAAGAAAGAACGCGCCAACATTGACGCCGATGCAGACGTCGCCGTGCGCCGCGCCGCGATGGAGGCAGAGCGTCAGAAACTTGAGATCGAACGCCAGGAAGAAGAGGCGCGGATCGGTCAGGTACAAGAGGTTGAAACGCTGAAGGCCGCACAAGAGGCAGAAATCGCTCTGCGTCGCGAGGACAGCCAACGCGAGGCCGAGCAGGCTCGGATCAAACGCGAAGAGGCGATCCGTTCGTCCGAAATCGAACGCGAGCGCAAGATCCGCGAGGCCGAGATCACCAAAGACCGCGAGCTGGAGGTCGCAAACCAAGACCGCCAGATCATCATCGCACAGAAGTCCGAGGAAGAAAGCCGCGCGCGCGCATCAGCCGACCTTGCCCGTGCCGAATCCGCGAAAGCAGCCGAAGCCGTCACCACGGCAACCGAAGTTGCGCAGGCCGATCGTGTCAAAAAGATCGCGATCATCGAAGCGGAACGCGAAGCCGAGCGCGAGGCGACCAAAGTACGTCTGATGGCAACCGCGCAAAAGGACGCCGCAGAGGACCGTGCCGCCGCGAACCGCGAAGAAGCGCAGGGTGATGCAGATGCGATCACCATCCGCTCGGAAGCGAAAAAGAGCGACATGCTGGCCGAAGCGGAAGGTCGTCGGGCGATCACGGATGCGGAAAACGCGCTGTCTGATGCGCTGATCAACATGAAGGTCGCGCTGGCGCGTCTGGAAGCGATGCCGAAAGTTCTGGCCGAGGCGGTGAAGCCTGCCGAGAAGATCGACTCGATCCGCATTCACCACGTCTCTGGTCTGAACCAGGGCGGCGGCTCTGGTGGGGCCGCAGGTGACGGCGGCAAGGCACCGATCAATCAGGCCTTGGATTCCATCATGGGAATGGCCGTCCAGATGCCTGCGCTCAAGAAACTGGGTGACGAGCTGGGCCTGTCGATGGACGGCAATATCTCGGAGCTGGTGGACACGGACGCAACGCCTAAGCTGCCCGAGGCGGCCGAGGATGTTACCACGCCTGAACCCGAGTCAGAGGACAGCGAAACAAAGGTTTCACAAGACGCCTAAAACACGAAAGGCCGCCGATTTAGGCGGCCTTTCCTTTGTGTGCATTCCTGAACAGGCCTTCACACGGCCATAAGGTTTACGGATCACATATCCTCGACTAGACGTGGTGTAACGGCTTTCAAGCAGCGCGTTGTTTCTTGGTGAGGGGATACGATTTTGGCAAAACTCTTGGTCTACTACGCCCATCCGGGCCACAAATATTCCCATGCCAATAAGGCGCTGGCAGAGGTGGCGCGGAAGACGTCCGACATCACCTTTGTCGACCTGCTCGCGGAATACCCCCGCCACAATATCAACGTCGAGCGCGAACAGTCGCGGTTGACCGAGCATGACGTCATTCTCTTTCAGTTCCCGCTGTTTTGGTACTCTACACCGTCGATCATCAAGGAATGGCAGGATCTGGTTCTTGAACACGGCTTTGCCTATGGCTCTGAAGGCACGGCCCTGACGGGCAAAACCATGATGCTGGCCATCACGGCCGCGGGCCCTGTCGAGGCCTATGCCCCTGACGGGTTTCAACATTTCACCCTGCGAACGTTCCTGACCCCCTTGGAACAGACCGCGCGGCTTTGCCATATGACGTTCCCAGCGCCCTATGTTCTGCACAGCGCACTCAAGGCGCAAAGTGACGGCAGCATTGCAGCCCATGCCGAGGCCTATGGGCGTTTGCTGGCGGCAATACGCGATGATCAATACGACTTTGCCGCGGCGATGGAAAAAGACATCGTCACCCATGCTGATCTGCCAATCAAGGGAGCCTGATTGATGACCGACTTCCTCTTACTCGCGACAATTTTCCTTGTGGCAGGCGTGATCGCCGTGCCGATTGCATCCCGTTTGGGCCTGGGCTCGGTTCTGGGTTATCTGATCGCCGGCATCGTGATCAGCCCGGTGCTTGGCTGGCTGCATGTCGACGTGATCTCGATCCAGCATTTTGCTGAATTCGGCGTGGTCATGATGCTGTTCCTCGTCGGTCTGGAACTAGAGCCAAAGCTGCTCTGGGACATGCGTGCCAAGCTGTTAGGGCTCGGCGGGCTTCAGGTGACTGGCACGACCGCAGCCGTTATGGGCGTTGCACTGCTTTTGGGGCAGCCATGGACAATCGCCCTTGCCATTGGTCTGGTGCTTGCCCTGTCGTCAACAGCTATCGTGTTGCAAACATTGAACGAAAAAGGATTGATGAAATCCTCAGGCGGGCAGTCCAGCTTTTCGGTGCTGCTGTTTCAAGACATTGCGGTCATCCCGATGCTGGCGTTCATCCCGTTGTTGGCGATGCCTGAACTGATGGATCTGGCTGGCGATGCTGCGCATGGCGCAGACACGCACGGCGGCGGGCACGGAGACTCGCACGGGGACGACCACGGCGATGGGGGTCACGGCAGTGGCATGAGCCTTGTCGAAGGTTTGAACGGCTGGCAGACCGCCTTGGTCACCGTATCCGCCATCGGTGCTGTGATCCTTGGTGGCGTCTATCTGACACGTCCGATTTTCCGCTTTATCGCCATGGCTGGCCTGCGCGAGCTGTTCACCGCGACTGCATTGCTGTTCGTGGTCGGTATTGCGCTGTTGATGTCCTTGGTCGGCGTTTCAGCGGCGCTTGGCACCTTCTTGGCCGGTGTGGTTCTGGCCAACTCTGAATATCGCCACGAATTGGAAAGCGACATCGACCCCTTCCGCGGCCTTCTGCTGGGTCTGTTCTTTATGACCGTCGGCGCGGGCATCAATTTCACGCTGTTGTTTGAAAACTTCGCTTCAATCATCGGGCTTACGGTAGGACTGATCCTTCTGAAAATCGCCATACTCATGATCCTTGCGCGGATTTTCCTCCTGCAAGGGGGCGACAAATGGTTGTTCGGTCTGGGCCTGGCCCAAGCGGGTGAATTCGGCTTTGTTCTGTTGTCCTTCACCGTAGCCAATCAGGTCATCCCGACCTCGGTCGCAGACAACCTTTTGCTAATCGTCGCGCTGTCCATGCTGCTGACTCCAGGCCTGTTTATTCTTTACGAACGGGTCATCCTTCCGCGTTTTGAGAAAGAACAAGAGGACGAAGCAGACGAGATCAACGAAACCGGCGACATCATCATCGCAGGACACGGACGCTTTGGGGGCATGGTCAACCGGATGCTGCGCACCGCGGGCTATACACCGACGGTTCTGGACTTCAGCGCAGAACAGCTCGAGACCCTGCGCCCGTTTGGCTTGAAGGTGTTCTTCGGCGACGCCTCACGGCCAGATTTGCTGCATGCGGCCGGTATCGAAGAGGCGCGGATGTTGGTGGTTGCCATCGACAATAAGGAACAGATCACCCAGATCGTGCATTACGTCACCTCGACCTATCCCAAGGTGCACGTGATCGCGCGCGCGATCGACCGAACTCACGTCTATGATCTATACGCCGCTGGATGCCGGGACATTATTCGCGACGTATTTGACAGTTCCGTGCGCGCGGGTCGGTCGGCTTATGAAGCGATGGGCATGCATCCATTTGATGCAGAAAAGGCCGCGCAGGAGTTCGTTGCAGACGACCGCCGCCTGTTGGTTGAGATGGCCGAGGTCTATGACCCCAACATTCCAAACCACCTCAACGAGCCGCTGGTCGCAAAAACCCGCGAAATCATCGAAGAGATGGACGCCAAGATCTATGGCTCGGGGAATGCGTTTAACTCGCGCCTAGACCGTGGCTGGATGCCGCCAAACATGAAAGACGTGAAGGCGATCAAGGACGAAAACAGCTAGCGCCGTTTGCCGCTGCAAAGACGGCGGGGCCGCTGGGTGGCCCCGCTGGTTTTAATCCGCAAAGGCTGCGGCCAGATCGGCTGGCAGATCAAACTCGCGCAGCACCCGCGCACGCGCATCATCTGACATTTTACGGGCGGTTTTCTGCACGATATCCAGCACTTTTTCAGGCGGATGTTTGGCCGCAAAGGGCGCAAAATACCACGTCAGAAAGGTGAAACAGATCACATCCTCAAGCGCCTGCACCTGAGCATCCCGCTTGATCCCCTGTTTGCGCAACATCTTCTGCACATCTTCGATGTCAGACGCCACATAGCCCGCGTCCTCCATGAAACCGGCGACCCGCGTGGCATGATGATCCGCCAGATCCCGACGCCATTTCAGATATCCGGCTTTGCCCTCGGGATATTCGGCGCGCTTCAAAATCCAGCGCTCAACATGCTGGCCCCGACACGCGATCTGAAGCGTTTCGGCGGCATCCGGGAACAGTCGGGCGCATTGATCGGACATGCGCTGCCCATACGACAAGGCTTCGGGCTGGCCCTCGTCCAATCGGGGATCTTTTTCATTTGCCGCATCGATCGCTGCCAGAACGTCCGCGAGATTACCTGCCATTTCCTGTTCCTGTGTCGGTCTTCAACGTTACTTAAGCACAGACAGACGGGCGATTTCACCCTCATTATGCGAATTTCGGCGCGGTTTCGCTGCATTCCAGCGCAGGGCAATTGAAACCAGATCGCATACCTCGTACATCCAAGACGACTGCAAACCGAGGCATTTATGGCGAACCATCTTTATCAAGGCGACCTGCCCGACGGGCTTGATCTGGGCAAAATCGTAGCGATTGATTGCGAAACTATGGGCCTGAACCCGCATCGCGACCGCCTGTGCGTCGTGCAACTTTCAGGCGGCGACGGAAACGCCCATCTGGTGCAGATCGCAAAAGGCCAAACAGAGGCCCCGAACCTGTGCAAACTGCTCGAGGATCCGGACGTCTTGAAACTGTTTCACTTTGGCCGGTTTGACATCGCCGCCATGTTTACCGCCTTTGGCGCAACGACCGCACCGGTCTATTGCACAAAGATCGCGTCCAAGATGGTGCGGACTTATACCGATCGCCATGGCCTCAAGAACCTTTTGCAAGAACTCTTGGGTGTCGACATCTCCAAGCTGCAACAGATGAGCGACTGGGGTGCCGCCGAGCTGACAACGGCGCAGCTGGACTATGCGGCCTCTGATGTTCTTTACCTGCATCAGCTTCGTGAAAAACTGAACGAACGGCTCGCGCGCGAAGGGCGAACCGAACTGGCTCAGGCCTGCTTTGACTTCCTGCCCACCCGCGCGAAACTTGATCTGGCGGGCTGGCCTGAACAGGACATTTTCGCGCACTGATGGCACTGGGCGGGATGACATATTCCAGGATGATCGCCTGGCTCAAGATCCTGCTCCCGCTGGCAGCGCTGGTTCTGCTGTCGACCCTGTTCCTCTTTGCCCGTCCCAGCAACCCCATCGCGGCGCTGCCCTTTGCGCAGGTCGAGATCGAGGAAAAACTGCGCAGCCAAGGCATCACCGAGCCCTATTTCGCAGGCCAGACCCCTGCGGGAGATCAGATCGCGATGCGCGCGGCTTCGGCACGTCCAGATCCTGAGGCCCTGCATCTTGTGAACTCGGTGGATGTGGCCGTAGACATCACCATGCAGGACGGCGGCAGCGCCCGCTTTGCGTCCAAATCTGCTGTCGTGAACACCGACAATCAGGTGGCCAACCTTGAAGGCGACGTCGAGATCAATTCGACCGCAGGATTCGATCTGCACACCGAGAAACTGACCCTTGATTTACTGGAAGGTCGCGCCCAATCAGACGTGATTGTTCACGGATCAGGACCATTCGGAACATTTGAGGCGGGCAGTATGCTTTATTCTGGGGATACAGCCGCGCAAAACGCCCAATTCCGTTTCGACAACGGCGTGAAACTGATATACATGCCGAGCAGAAATTAGAGAGACTTCCGTGCGCCAGATCCTGTGTTCCCTTGCTTTGTTCCTGATGACGACCCTCGCGGTAGCTGCGCAGGAATTCAAAGTCGACTTTGGCGTTTCAACGTCGGACCGCGACGCGCCCATCGAAGTCGCCGCGAACTCTCTGTCTGTCGATCAGGCCACGGGCAAAGCGATTTTCGAAGGCGACGTGGCCTGATCAGGGCAACATGCGTCTGAGCGCGGCTCTGGTGAACGTGGTCTATGATGAAGCCGGAGACGGCATCGCGACGCTTCTGGCGTCTGGCGGCGTGAACATCGCAAGCGGCAAAGACAGCGCCGAGGCGGAAACCGCTGAATACGATGTCGAGTCTGGCGTGATCCGCATGGCTGGCAATGTATCGCTGCTGCAGCAAGGCACCAAAATCACTGCTGGCCGCATGGACGTGAACTTGAACGACAACACCGCCGCCTTCCACGGTCGCGTGCGCACGGTGCTGCAACCGGGAAACAACTGATGGCGACTCCCGAACTTCGCGTTGAACAAGGCCATGCTGGGTTGCAAATCCGCAACTTACGCAAAAGCTATCGCAAACGTGTTGTCATTCGGGACGTGAACATCGAGCTGAACCGCGGCGAAGTCGTTGCCTTGCTGGGACCAAACGGCAGCGGCAAAACCACGTCTTTCTATGCCATCGCAGGTCTGGTTATGCCCGAAGGCGGCACGGTTATGATCGACGGCCAAGACGCCTCGCGTCTGCCAATGTATCGCCGCGCCAAGATGGGCATCGGATATCTGCCACAGGAAATGTCGATCTTTCGCGGACTGTCCGTCGAGGACAATATCCTGGCGGTTCTGGACATCGCCGAGAAAGATCGCATGAAGCGGCGCGAAAAGCTCGAAGAGCTGCTGTCGGAATTCACCATCGAACATCTGCGCCAGGCCCCTGCCCTAGCGCTGTCCGGTGGTGAACGTCGCCGTGTGGAAATCGCGCGCTGTCTGGCGGCCAATCCCAAATATCTGTTACTGGACGAACCCTTTGCCGGGGTTGATCCGATCTCGGTCGGGGATATCCGCCAATTGGTGGCCGACCTGAAACAGCGCGGCATCGGCGTTCTGATCACTGACCATAACGTGCGGGAAACATTGGATATTGTCGACCGCGCCTATATTCTTCACGAAGGCAAAGTGCTGATGTCTGGCACCCCTGCCGATGTGGTGGAAAACGAAAATGTGCGCCGCGTTTATCTGGGCGACAGCTTCCGGATGTCCTGACTCTCACACGAGAACGCAGAAATTTGAGCGGAAATCCCCCGAGTCAGATTGACAAGTGGCCTTCCTCCTGCCCCAATGGGGGTATGACGCTGGTGAGTATTTCGTTGCACAGGCAGTCGCTCTTTTTTGAAAGGGCCGATGTCGGTCAGCACGCTCTCAGGTCACTTTCCCGCATTCAAGCCTAATATCGCAGAACCATTGGTGTTTTGCGCTGTCTGGCTTGTTCAAACTAAGGAGAACGAATGCGCACTCAAATTTCCGGAAAACAGATCGACATTGGCGAATCCCTGCAACTCTATGTGAACGAAGGAATAGATAACATCGTCGGCAAATTTGCTGGCCGACCGACAGACGCTCAGGTCGTCTTTTCCAAAAGTGCCCATGAATTTGTGTGTGAAACCACTGTCCACCTATCGACCGGACTGAATGTGCAAGCCAAGGGAAAGTCTACAGAAATCTATTCTGCCTTCGAAAGTTGCAGCGAAAAAATGGAGACGCAGCTCAGGCGGTATAAGCGGCGGCTGAAGGATCACCACAAGGAGAGAGCCGAGCCGGTTGAACTTTCGGGCGCTTCATCTTATATCCTCGCCTCGGAAGCAGGGTCTGACGATGCAGAACCTGACTCGCTGTCACCGATCATCGTGGCAGAGATGGAGACAAAGATCCCAACTCTGTCCGTAGGCGAAGCGGTGATGCAGATGGAATTGGCCGGATCCCCCGTGCTATTGTTCCGCAAAGAGGGAAAAGAGGGTCTGAACGTGGTGTACCGTCGCGATGACGGCAACATTGGCTGGATAGATCCTCAATAAAGTGGCTTTTGCCACGCACTAGAGAGATACAGGCACTATGGACCTTTCGATGATCCTGCGCCCTGAGGCTGTGAAAGTCATTTCCGCAGCCTCAAGCAAAAAGCGTTTGCTGCATGATTTTGGCGATCTTGCGGCCGGTGCTTATGGGCTGGATGCCACATTGGTTGTTGACGCTCTGCACGAACGCGAAGGCCTTGGCCCGACCGGCGTTGGCAAAGGCGTCGCGCTGCCACACGCGCGTCTGGACAATATCGACACTGTAATGGGTGCCTTTATTCTGCTGGAAAAACCGGTGGACTTTAGCTCTGTTGACCGTCAGCCCGTTGATCTGGCATTCGCACTGTTTGCGCCACGTGACGCGGGCGTTGGTCACCTGAAAGCGCTGGCGTTCGTGTCGCGCCGCCTGCGAGACGCTGCGGTATGCACGAAACTGCGCGCAAATCCAGAGACGGCCACTCTGCACACTATTCTAACCGAAGAAGACGCGGTTCAGGCGGCCTAGCGCCAGCTTTTGAACCCGAAGGCTTCATAATCACGCGCGTAGGTCACCTGCGCGCGTTTTTCTATGTCATTATCATAGATATCAGCCAGCGCATAAGGCAGCTCTGCTGGCGCGTCGTGATAGGTTGCTCTGTCGCCCCCGACACTCTGGGCAAGCGACGGCAGGGCCTCGGGCAATTCATCCTCACGCAAAATGACATCCGGCGCCTGAAACGCGCCAAAACCCTCAAGTACACTGGCCTGCGTCACCCAGTGGCCGTCCTGACGGATCGCGGTCTGGCTGTTCAGATTGGCCTGAAGCCACGTCAAAAACGCCAAGAACGCAGTGCGGTGGTCTGCTTTTGAATATTCAGCCCCTGCCATGGTCTCGGGGATCGGAAGACTGAACCGATTGCGCAGAGTACGGCGGATTTTGTGATAGCTGCCGGGGCCGTCCGTCAGAATCCGGGTGCAAAATGTCTCATGCGCGCGCTCAAGCGGGTGGCGCAACACAGTAAAGCTGCGGTGTGGCAGGTGCCGCGCTTTCCAATTACGCAGCTGTCGTTGGCTCATGTTGTGCATCAGGCGATCCGCGCCACCCGCGACATCCGCAAGCCAACGTGTCACGGCTCCGGTCGGTCCACCCTGCATCGGCATAAACAACAGCCCCGCCCCCTTTGTCGCAACATAAGACGGCACAGCAGCGCCTCGACGCGGCTCGAAGTTCGGCGTTCGGTTCAGGTTGAAACGGTCCAAAGACGCCAGCGCGGTGCTGACATCTTCGAAATTCGACACCTTGGCCGAGATCGGGCTGGGATTTTGACGTTTCAGCTTGCTGTCCAGCCCCTCAAGGCGCGCGTCATGCCCCAGAAACTTGGCCAGACCGTTCATCACGTCGACGTCCTGCAAATCTTCATAAGCCACATAGAACGCAGTCTGCCCCGACTTTTGCAGACCGTTCATCAGCCGAACCTGAAAGTCCTGCAACTGCTGCACATGGGCCGCGAATTCTTCGCCATCAAACACCACCTGACTGTCGCGTCTTTTGCGCACGTCCGTCAGTTTCCATTGTCCGGTCGCCTGCGCGATTTTCCAGCTGACAAAGCTGTCCAAGGGGTTTCGCGTCAGAATGATCTTGGCACATCGTGGATCGTTCAAGATCTCGTCCAGCACCCTTGGGTCGTGGTCGTTGAAAAACCGAAACCCTGCCAAATTGTCCGGATCCTCACGCAGCGCGGTCAGCAAAGCCATGGGGTCTGCATCCCGGCTGGCCTGATCTATGCCCATCAAGTCTGTATAGTTCGGATAGGCAATGAAATGCGGGTTGAACGCCTCGCCATAGCATTTGATACCGTCAAACGCGTTCAGGTTGGCTTCCAGAAAATTCGACCCGGTTCGCATTTCCGCAAACACAACGAAATAGTCAAAACGATCAGACATCTATGTCATTGCACCAGATAGGGCCGTCGCGACGGCGTTTCAGTGGGGGCATGTTGCGTGTCGGCGGGGAAATCACCCAGCAGATAAGGATGCATCCCCGCATTCTTCAGGGTCTGCACAAACGACCCAAAGCCCTTCATATCGACCATTTTCGGCAAGCGCGCCAGACGGTTTTGCGGATAGGTTCCGATCTCGTCCACCAACAGCTGCAACGGCTCGGTTGGCGCATCAAGAAACTCGGAAAGTGTCCAGATCCGTATCGTGGCGCGCGCCCATTGCGACCTCAGAACCTTAAGGAATTCAGCTTCGCGCTTTTGCAGTTCGGCTGCGTCTTTTCGCACCGCCTCAAACGGGCGTTTCGACCTAAACAACGGCACGGCCCAGGCCCCAGAAATCACCGATATCTGCGCATTGGGATCCTTGGCCATCAGCCAGATCGTGTCCTGCGTATCCTGCGGCCCAAATTGAAAGCACTGCCGGACGCCGCGCGTATTCCAGATGAAGTTCGTCAGAAAGCTGCGTGGGTTATAATCCCGCACGCGTGCATTGTCTGACAACGCCCCCTGATACTCGGACACCCGCCCTTCAAACTGCACGCGGTCCGGCGCAAAAAGATGACCATGCACTTTGCAGCCTGTGCTCAAGGCCAGCCAGCCTTCGAAATCGTCAAGCAGTTCAGAAAACCCCTGAAACACCGAGTATGGCGCAGCCGTTACACCGCTTTCAAAGTGCTCATTGGGGAACCGCGACTGCATATAAAGCCCGTCGCGGCCGCGATTGCGCCGTTCAATCGTTTTGTCCGACAGCTTGTGCACCATGGCCGGATTGGGATCCGCCTGATTTTCGCCATCGCCCCGTGCGTTTGGAAAGGTCTGATACAACCGGTCAGCCCGAGACCAGATTTTGCGCGCCACAAAGCAATCCGTCCGTCGCAGCAACTGCAGATGATCGTCATAAAATACATGGGGCTTGCCGCGATGATCAAACTTTGAAAGCGTCAGCGAGCGGCTTTCAATCCGCCTAGAATGAAGACGCGCGAGGGATTGAAAATAGCTTTCATCGGGGATCCAGACCGTCTTGAAAAACCGGTCATAGGCCGCGCGATTTGGATCATTCAGAATGGCCGCCAGTGTTTTTCGCGTCAGACACCACCATTGCGACCCCATATGCGGCACAAGGTCGGCGGGCAGCTTGCGACTTACACCAAGACGGCGTTGCACATCGACCAACCTGTCAAACGCCCAGCGCCGCTTTTGCCAGGACACCGGGAAATGCAGCGTGAACCGCTCTTCTTCCAATCCGGCCACAGCCCAAGGCACATCTGCAATCGCCGCGCTTTCGATGAAATCTGTCTGTGGCCGCCCATCAAGATAGGCCTGCAATTCGGCGATCGGGCGCAGCGGCAGGCATGACCCCGAACAAAGATAGACATGCTGGACGTCTTCAAATTTTGACAGCAATAGCTCGGCGCAAGACAAAGTAGCCGCCACCAAACCCCACATGCCCCACTCACAGCTATGACGCGCTGAAAAGAGCACATTCGGACAATCGCCAAGTGCGGCTTGAAACGCTTTAGCCTCGGCCTCTTCCACCTTGGCATCGACATGGATCACAACAGGACATCCCGCCTCATGCCAGACGCGGGCCACCTGTTCGGCCCGATCAAACGCGGTATGCACCAGCATGAGAACACCAAGGCTCATGTCCAGCCCGCCTTGCTCATAAGGCCAAGGATCTCAAGCTGGCGCCAGTTGATGTATTTTTCGGACCACGGGCACCAAAGCTGCGGATGATCCCGCAGCGCCTGCGCATAGGCCGCGTATTCCGCACCATTTTTATAGTGCTGGTTGCGCGTGGCTTCTTCGGCGGCTTTGCTTGTAATCGTGTCCAGAAACTTGGTGTGAAGCAGCACGCCGCTGGCTTTTTCGCCCCCCCACTCTTCATAGACCTGATTCAATCCGCGCGGCAAAAGTGCGTGGGTCGAGCTGGCATAGGCATAGGAGCGACGCCACTTCACCAGCGGAGTCTTGTTGAGCGCCGGAGCCTGTTTCGGCGCATCCTTAAAAAACACACGGGTGCGTGGCCCGCCCTGAATCCATAGATTGCCAAACTGCGGGTTTTTCGAGATCGAGTAATTGCCAGCGTCAAACCACTGCGCGATATCCAGAGGGTTCTGGCCGGATTGATAGGCCTGATCCGTCAAAGCACCCTTAGGATACATATCCAGCAACATTGCCGGAAAGCTGCGTTGGCCCGAGGTATCCAGCCAGTCGGTGAGGGCTTTGATCGGGCGACTGTCGCAAAATGGGTAAACAAAGAACTCGTCAGGATCGACCACCAACGTCCAGTGACCGTGACAATACCGCCTTTGCAGCGCATTCATCCAATCCACACCAAACCGCGCCTTCCGGTAACTGCCTTTCGTGTGCCAGACAGAAATATCAGGCGCCCCGGCAAGCAGATCCATCACGCCATCGGTGCTGGCATTGTCGATCATTAGAAAGTGGTCAACGCCTAAATCTCTGTAATATTTCAGAAAATACGGAATGCGGATGGCTTCATTGTAAAGCGTGCACACCAAAAGCGTATCGCCCTTCTGGATGCGTCCCGTATTGTCTTGAACAGATCGCAACTGTCGCGATTTGCGAAACGCGCGCATCAGGTAACGTTTGCGACGCAACCTCAGCTTATAGGAGTCCCAAAGGCCCACTCCGCGCAATTCCCTTTTGATCCAAACCACCGCTGCACGACCAAAGTTCAGGCTTTGGTTCAATGGCTTTCAATATGTCACGATTTGTTCCGCCCACACAACGAAATATGCGTTTCCTGCGAAACCTGGGGCTAATCGCTCTGATCTGGTGGGCCTATGCGCTGCGCGCCGCGGCCACAGCCAATAAGCCCCAAGGCTTGCAACTGGTCGGGCCCCTCATAGTGCACGCAGGCCTCGTCCCACAGCACAGGATTGGCAGAGAGGTCATCATAATACCCATCAAACAACTCAGGATGGGTGAAATGTTCCGCGCGGGTCTTTTCAACTGTCGCCTTACGCACCACTTCTGGCAAAAACTTGGTGTGCAACAGCGCGCCCGATGGCGTGTCAGACCCCGGACCACCATAGATCATGTTCAGTCGCGGCGGCAGCAGCGAATGCGTGGAAATGACATAGGCCCACCGTCGGTTCCATTTCACCAAGGGAATTTTGTTTAATGTCGGCGAGCGGCGCGGGCGATC
Organism: Cognatishimia sp.; assembly: GCF_964229375.1. GTDB lineage: Bacteria > Pseudomonadota > Alphaproteobacteria > Rhodobacterales > Rhodobacteraceae > Cognatishimia. Next base: position 6,063 of record NZ_CAXREH010000024.1, on the reverse strand, counting down.
CTTAAAAAACTTACGCTCGCGCAAGCCACCTTGAACCCAAAGGTTGTTCAACGGGCTTTGCCGCTCTGCTCGATAGGGACCCGGATCAAAGTGGTTCAAAAGCCCAATCGGGTCGCTGCCCGGCTGGTATTTCAAATCACCCAACGCGTCCTTTGGCACCATATCCAACATCAAAGCCCCAAACCCGCGGTGGCCGTGCCGATCCAGAGTTTCGGTCAACTCTGGCAATGTGGTGCCCAACGCGCTTGGAAAGACTAAGAGTTCGTCGGCATCCACGGTCAAACACCAATGCTCATGTCCGTATTTCGCCAAGAGCCAATTAGCCCAATCAACCCCAAACCGCGACGCGCGATAGCTGGCCTTGGTGTGCCAGACAGAGACATCCGGCTGATCCGCCAAAATCTCGCGCGTTGTGTCGTCGCTGCCGTTGTCGACGATCAGCATGTGATCCGCACCAAGCGCGCGGTAATAGTCCAGAAAATGTGGCAGCCGGTTTTCTTCGTTACGCAACACCGCAACCAGCAGAATGTCGCGAGATGTGATCTGATCTGTGTGGTCCTGAGCCAGTTTCAACTGACGTCTTGCCCGAAACGCGCGCCACAACAGGCCTTGTCGCCTGCGCCTAAGACGCAAGCGACGCCAAAGTGGGGGCGGGGTATAAGACAGATCCCCAGCGTCGGGCATTCAGCGCACCTTTTCGGATTTCCGCAGTCAGATTGCAGGCAAACCTAAAAAATTATCTGCGCCGACCCAACCGAAAATTAACCTTTATTCGGCTGCGGTGCGCATCATCAACATGGATTGCAGATACTCCATCAATTCGTCGCGCAGATCATCACGTTCTAGCGCGCAGGCGACTGTGGCCTGCAAGAAGCCTGATTTCGACCCGCAGTCAAACCGCGTGCCTTCAAACTTATAACCAAACACGCCGCGCTGGTCTGTAATGTCTTTGGCGATTGCATCTGTCAGTTGAATTTCACCGCCTGCACCAACGCCCGTCGTGTCCAGATTTCGAAGGACATTCGGCGACAGGATATAGCGACCAATCACCGCCAGATTAGAGGGCGCATCGGCGCGCTCGGGTTTTTCAACCATGCCATTCACCGACACAACATTGCCGACATGTGCGTTGATATCCAACACGCCATAGGAGGAGATTTTGTGGTTGGGCACCTCCATCGCGGCGACCATGGACCCGCCGTTATAGGCATCGACCATCTGTTTCAGACACGACACATCGGATTTGATGACATCGTCCGGCAACAGCACCGCAAAGGGCTCGTCGCCAATCAACCGGCGTGCGCACCAGACAGCGTGACCCAGGCCCAGCGCCTGATTTTGACGCACATAGGCAATCGCCCCGCTGGGCAGCGTCGCGCGCTCAACCTCATTTAACAGAGCGTCTTTGCCCTTGGCTGCAAGTTTGCTTTCCAGCTCTGGCGCGGTGTCAAAATAGTCTTCAAGCGCGCTTTTGCCGCGAGAGGTGACAAAGATGAATTCCTCGATGCCCGCCTCGCGTGCTTCGTCGATCGCATATTGAATGAGAGGCCGGTCCACCAAGGTCAGAATTTCCTTAGGAATGGATTTCGTCGCCGGGAGAAAGCGCGTCCCCATTCCTGCTACGGGAAATACTGCCTTGGTAATACGTTGTTTTGGCATCAAAATTCACCTTTCTCTATCGGGCTGACCTATAGATGACGTACTATGGACAGAAACCTTGCCATCTGATTACCGCAGCCACGCCACAGCGCCGAGCAACGCCCCGTAAGTTAACAAATTTCGGGGCCAGTCTGCGGTGTGGTCGCAGGAAATCAGGCAGAACTGGAGGGAATCTTGTGCCAAATAACCTGCGACCGACGTAGCCTTGCCCCGCCGTCGGTGAACAGAATGCCTAAAATTAGAACGAGGTTTTTAGGGCAGAGCGATAATTGCCCTACCCAGATGGATCACACAGCCATCCGATGCTGACGGTTTTGCCCCAGTCGAGAGGTCTTAGGCCGGTTTCAGATCAACAGTCGGCGCATAGGCGATGAAAAACGGATTGGCGAATCCCTCTTTGCCATAGACCAGCGGGCTGTGGTCATCAAACCGCACAACCTGCCCGCCTGCGCCAGCCAGAACGGCATGTCCGGCCGCTGTATCCCATTCCATCGTGCGCCCGACACGCGGATAAAGGTCCGCTTCACCAGTCGCGACAAGACAGAATTTCAGCGAAGACCCCGCACTCTTGCTGTCTTTCACCTGATACTTGTTGATGTGGTCGTCGGTGGCCTGATCACGATGCGATTTTGAGGCCACGACCAGCAAGGCCGCATTATCAGCCTGAGACACGCGAATGGCAGACACCTCCCCAACCGCATCCAAAGCAAAATCTCCGACCTCTTCGACGGCAGCGCCATCGGCCTGCGTAAAGAACATACGCTGACGCGCAGGCGCATAGACCACACCGCGCGTGGGCACGCCGTTTTCGACGTATGCAATGTTCACCGTGAAATCTCCACGACGATTGATGAACTCTTTTGTGCCGTCCAGAGGATCGACGATCAGAAAGGTATCAACGTCCTGATCGTGGCTGTCGGACTGCTCTTCCGTGACCAACGCGACCTCGGGGAATTCTTGCCGCAGACCCGCAGAGATCAACGCGTCCGCCGCCTGATCCGCGATGGTCACAGGGCTGTCGTCGGACTTCAGCTGAACGTCGAAATCGTCCGAGTTATAGATCTCCATGATCTTATCGCCCGCTTCAATCGCCAGTTTGCGCATGACTTCAGTCAATTTGTCGTAATTCAATGCCCGCTCCTACCCCAAGATTCGTTGAAGTTTTCAATCCGTTTTCTTATGATGGCTTCACGACGGAACAGCAAGAAGTCCGCCACAGCCCGCGTCAAAATACGCGGCACCCGAGCAGAAAGGCTGACAAAACGCATGTTTGAGCAGTCAGGACCAAAGACATCTTTGCAATCGGCGATCACGATTGCCGAACTTGTGTACCATTCGATCGTCCGCATGGTGCGCAAAACGCATGGCAATGCGGTCATGTCGATCTTGCTGAACATGATGCAGACCGCGATCTTTGTCTTGGCGTTCTTTTTCATGTTCTCGCTGCTGGGTCTGAAGGGGGCTGCGATCCGCGGCGACTTTCTGCTGTATATTATGTCGGGCATCTTCTTGTTCATGACCCACACCAAAACAATGGGCGCTGTGGTCGGCAGCGAGGGCCCCAGCTCTCCGATGATGAAACACGCGCCGATGAACACGGCTATTGCCATTCTGGCGGCGGCTTTGGGCACGCTTTACATTCAGGTTCTGTCCCTGCTGGGGATCTTGTTCATCTACCACGTCGCCTTCACGCCAGTCGTCATCGAAGATCCGATGGGCGCGCTGGCTATGCTGATGTTGGCTTGGTTCACCGGTTTGGGGATTGGGCTGATCCTGCTGGCGATCAAGCCGTGGTTCCCAACATTTGTCGGCATCCTGAACACAATTTATGCACGTGTGAATATGATCGCCTCGGGCAAAATGTTCGCCGCCAATACATTGCCAAGCTTTATGCTGAACATGTTTGATTGGAACCCGCTGTTTCACACCATCGACCAAGCGCGTGGGTTTACATTCATCAACTATGTGCCGCGCAACTCGTCAGCGGACTATCCTCTGATTGTCGGTTTGGTGCTTTTGATGCTAGGCTTGATGGGAGAGTTTTATACCCGCCGTCAAGCATCGCTTAGTTGGTCTTCTCGTCGATGAAACAGTCTATTGCCGCCCTTTTATTGATCCCCAGTTTGGCCGCCGCAGACGGGCATCTTTCTACCTCACTGCCAAGCCTGTCAGATGTTAACGGCGTGGCCAGCAATGATGTCCTGAACATCCGCGCCGGACAGCACCAAACGACTGAAATCGTCGGGACCCTGGCGCATGATGCCGAGAACGTCGAGGTTGTGTCTTTGTCAGACGATGGGCGCTGGGCATTGGTCAACAACGCGGAAAGCGCAGGCTGGGTGCGTACGAAATTCCTAAAGCAGGCGCTGGCCGCGGATTGGTATGACTTTGAAACGCCAACCTCTTGCGTAGGCACAGAACCCTTTTGGTTTTTTGGTCTGAACGCGGACGCAACGGTGGCAAGCTTTGAATCAATCGACGTGCCCGCCATCGGCTATGATGTGGATTGGACAAGCGGTCTGGTTGCGCGCCCATTTCGTGAAATCGGCATGGGTGGCGGCACCAGCAACGACGGGTTCTCTGCGCTGATCGAAGAGGCCCAATGTAGCGATGGCATGTCCGACCGCGCTTTCGGCCTTAGGATCCGCCTGTTTGTGCATTCAGCCGAAGGTACCGCAGGCTATGACGGGTGCTGTTCCATTCAGCCTTGATCGACGGCGCGCAGCGTCAGATTGATCCGCCCGCCCTTGGGCAAAAGCGTGGAACTGCCGAAGCGGATTTTGTCGACCCCATGATAAGCCAGTCGCGCGGCACCACCCATCACCACCACATCCCCTGACTTCAACCACAGGGAGTCTGTTGCCCCGCCACGCTCTACGGACCCCATGCGAAAGAGCGCCTCATCCCCCAATGACACAGAGACCACAGGCCAATCAAAATTGCCCTCGTCCTTATCCTGGTGCATGCCCATCTTGGCGCCCTCGCCGTAAAAATTGACCAAGCAGCAATCCGGCGCGCGTGCGACGCCCGCGACGGCCTCCCATATCTTTAACACGGACGCAGGAATGGCAGGCCAATCGGCCCCATTGGGGTGATGGGGTTGATACCGATAACCTGATCGATCCGTCACCCAACCCAACGCGCCGCCGGATGTCATTTGCACCGACATCTTTCGACCACCCGGTGTCACTGGCGAAAACAGCGGGGCCGCCTGCGCGATTTGGCGAATGTCACCCACAAGGGCCTCTTGCTCGTCCCGCGTCAAAAGCTCTTGAAACACGAGAAAATCGCGAATCCGCAGCGGCTCGACCTTGTTCATGCGTATATCCTCGCCTTCCCCTATAAGATTCCCAAAAAATTGGCTTTTGAGGGCCAATCTCACGCTTGCAGCACCTATTTTGCATCCCTATATACGCTGCGAAGTGTTTTGGCTGAATGGCCAAACGCAGCAGGATCGGGGCGAGATGCCAAAACGGGTCTTCGCGCCGTAACATCGCCTTAAGTTAGAAGGGATATGACATGGGTAAAGTAATTGGGATTGACCTAGGGACCACAAACTCCTGTGTGGCAATCATGGACGGCTCTCAGCCACGCGTGATCGAAAACGCCGAAGGCGACCGCACCACGCCATCTATCGTAGCATTCACCGACGACGAACGTCTGGTCGGCCAGCCGGCGAAACGCCAGGCGGTCACCAACCCCGACAACACCGTATTCGGTGTAAAGCGTCTGATCGGTCGTCGCTTCGACGATCCAGCGGTCGAAAAAGACAAAAAGATGGTGCCATTTGCCATCGTCAACGGCGGCAACGGCGACGCATGGGTTGAAGCTCAGGGCGAGAAATACTCCCCATCTCAGATCTCTGCCTTCACTCTGGGCAAGATGAAGGAAACCGCCGAGGCATACCTTGGCGAAGACGTCACCCAAGCGGTCATCACCGTTCCAGCATACTTCAACGACGCACAGCGTCAGGCGACCAAAGACGCGGGTAAGATCGCAGGTCTCGAAGTTCTGCGGATCATCAACGAACCAACCGCGGCCGCTCTGGCCTATGGTCTGGACAAAGAAGAAAGCCAAACCATCGCGGTCTATGACCTTGGCGGCGGTACCTTCGACGTGACCATCCTGGAAATCGACGACGGCCTGTTCGAAGTAAAATCCACCAACGGTGATACGTTCCTGGGTGGTGAAGACTTTGACATGCGCATCGTGAACTATCTCGCGGATGAGTTCAAAAAAGAGCATGGCGTCGATCTGTCCAATGACAAGATGGCCCTGCAGCGTCTGAAAGAAGCCGCTGAGAAAGCCAAAAAAGAGCTGTCGTCCACCACCCAAACCGAGATCAACCAGCCGTTTATCTCGATGGGCAAAGATGGCGCGCCTCTGCACATGGTCATGAAGCTG
>NZ_CAXREH010000023.1:0-3829 GCF_964229375.1 Cognatishimia sp. | reverse complement strand
GGCCCGATCAAAACGCTGGCCGCCTCGGGTATTGGCGATTTCCGCTATATCCTGAAGTGGAACGAGCTGAACTCTCCGCTGCGACGCAATGTGACCATCGACGATGTTGGCAAATCCGCGCTCTATATGCTCAGCGATCTTGGCTCTGGCGTAACAGGCGAAAACCTGCACGTGGATGCGGGGTATCACGTCGTCGGCATGAAGGCCGTCGATGCGCCGGATATCGATGCAGTGACCGGCCGCAAGTAAGCCGATCACACAGCTTGTCTTTAGGCCCGGTGGACACCCCCCGGGCCTTTTCTTTTTTGACGGACCCACTAAGGTTCGCCTGACAGTTAAATGTACCCCCCTTTTGTGACCGGTGATCTGATGGACCTAAGCCATATCCTTGCCTTCAACGCGACGCTTCTTGTGGCCATTCTCAGTCCCGGCCCCGCGATGCTGATGTCCATCCGCGCCACATTGGCCGGCAGCTTCCGGCAAGGGTTTATGGTTGGGCTTGGCCTTGCGACGATGGCCGCCACCTGGACCACCCTGGCACTGCTAGGTCTGGACGGGATTTTTACGCTGTTTCCATGGGCCTATCTGACCCTGAAAATCGCGGGCGCACTGTATCTGATCTGGATCGCGGTGCAGACGTGGCGCCATGCACGCATTCCTCTGGATCCGGATGCAGCCTCGCATCCGCGGGGACGCTCGTTCCTGTCTGGGCTGGCTGTCAACCTCGCCAACCCAAAGTCTGTTTTATTCGCCTCTGCGGTGCTTTTGGTGATCTTTCCACCCGACATCACCTTGGCAGACAAAGCTTTTGTGGTTGCCAACCATCTGGTCGTTGAAATCCTCTGCTACAGCGCCTTTGCGGCCCTGCTGTCGACGCCTGCGGCACGCGATGGATACCTGCGCGCGAAGACCACCTTGGATCGTGTCGCGGCCGGTGTCATGGGTGCGTTGGGCCTGCGGTTGTTGCTGGATCGATAAGCCAAGCAAAAATTGCCGCGCTCTGAAATTGTAATTTCTGCGCCAAGTCGCTAACACGGATCAAACGGCCATCGGCCAAGGGGAAATTAAGGGGCTTCTTATGAACGATCGTCTGCCACACGAAAAAGGCTTTCACATCAGCTGGGACCAGATCCACCGCGATTCCCGCGCGTTGGCATGGCGTCTGGACGGCAAAGGCCCCGACGATGGCGCATGGCGCGCAATTGTTGCCATCACCCGTGGTGGCATGGCCCCAGCCATGATTGTCGCGCGCGAGCTGGATGTTCGCGTGGTCGACACAATTTCGGTAAAATCCTATCACTCGGGCGGCGGTGCGGCTGACCAGCGCCGCGAGGCGCAGGTTCTGAAGGCTCCTGATGCGGATCTGATGGGGGACGGCGAAGGCATTCTGATCATCGATGATCTGGTTGATTCCGGCAAAACGCTTGAACTGGTGCGCGAAACCTATCCCAAAGCGCATTTCGCCACGGTTTATGCAAAGCCACAGGGCGAGCCACAGGTGGACACGTTCATCACGGGCGTATCACAGGACACATGGATCTTTTTCCCTTGGGACATGGCGCTGCAATACGTTCAGCCGTTCCGCGGCTCGGACTGATCCGCGATGGCTCTAACGCGCACAACAGCGACATTCGCACCTCCGGTTATGGAGGCAAGACGGTGGCTTGACGGGGTCAATTTCACCGACGAGATGCCTCTGCTGAACGTCAGTCAGGCCGCCCCTGTGGATCCACCGCCCCTGCCGTTGCGCCAGTTTCTGGCAGAGACCGCGCTGAATGTTCCCGACGCTCATCTGTACGGCCCGGTTTTGGGGCTTCCGGAATTGCGGTCCGAAGTGGCGACACAATGGACCGCGTCTTATGGCGGCGACATTGGCCCTCAGAACGTGACGATCACCTCGGGCTGTAATCAGGCCTTTGCGGCCGCGATCACCGCAATCTGCACCGAAGGGGATGAGGTCATCATTCCAACCCCTTGGTATTTCAACCATAAAATGTGGTTGGATATGTTGGGCGTCAAAAGCATGCCTCTGGTCACAGATAACGAAATGCTGCCTGATCCCGAGCGTGCAAGGGCGCTGATCACCGACAAAACCCGCGCCATTGCTTTGGTCACGCCAAACAATCCCAGCGGCGTTGAATATCCGCCAGCGCTTGTACGTGCGCTCTATCAAGTGGCGCAGGACGCAGGCATCAAGCTGATCATCGACGAGACCTATCGTGACTTTGATTCACGCGATGGTGCGCCACATGATCTGTTCACAGCCCCCGATTGGGGGCAGACGCTTATCCAGCTGTATTCGTTTTCCAAAGCATATCGCCTGACCGGACATCGGGTCGGCGCGCTGGTGGGAGCAGAAAGCCTTTTGGCCGAGGCAGAGAAATTCCTGGATACCGTCGCTGTCTGTCCAAACCACCTGGGTCAACACGCGGCCCTTTGGGGCATGCAAAACCTTGGCGATTGGGTTGCGGGCGAACGTCTGGAGATTCTGGACCGGCGCGCCGCGATTTCCGAATATTTCCCCCAAATCGCCGCGACTGGATGGAAGCTTAAGGGAGTTGGTGCCTATTTTGCCTATGTGCAGCACCCGTTTGACATGGGGTCCGACAAGCTTGCGCAAAAGCTGGTCAAGGACATCCATGTGCTTGCGCTGCCGGGGACAATGTTCACGCCGGAAAACGACCCCGACGGACGTCAGGACATGCGGATCGCCTTTGCAAATGTCGCCCGTCCGGACATCAAGCTTCTGTTTGATCGGATCAGCACCGTTTCCGCGCAATAACAGAGCGTTTCGAGCGGAAACCGCCCTGCCCCCTTGCCCCTGCCCGATGAGCGTCGTAGACATCTGCGAAGCATAATTTTTCGCGCCAATTAAGGGGGCCGCATGTCTCAGAAATCTTCGATCTCAAACAAGCTCGTTTGGATTTTGATGGGCCTTTTGATCCTCAGCCTCGGCGGCTTTGGCATCACCAACCTTGGCGGCACGATCAACAACGTGGGAACCGTGGACGGTAAACCGATTTCTGTCACGACCTATGCACGCGCTGTGCAGCAGGAACTGAGCACCCTGTCTCAGCAGACCGGACAGCAGATCACCTTTCAACAGGCGCAGCTGTTTGGCCTGAACCAACAGGTTCTGAACCGTCTGATCGACCAACGCGCACTGGATGCCGAAGCAGAACGTCTGGGCCTGTCGATTGGCGACGAAAACGTGCGCGACGAACTGCTGAACATCGCGGCTTTTCAGGGGCTGGACGGCACATTCGATCGCGAGGCCTATGCCTTTACGCTGGACAATGCGGGCCTGAACGAAGGCGAGTTTGAACAAAACCTGCGTGAAACCGCGGCGTCCACCCTGTTGCAAACCGCCGTGACTGCAGGCATCGAGATGCCGTCGACATATGCAGACACATTGCTGGCATATCTGGGCGAGACCCGTGATTTCACCATGGCAATCCTGACGGAAAGCAATCTGGCAGAGCCTATCGCAACGCCCGATGACGCAACCCTTCAGGCCTATTACGACGAGAACACCGATGCTTTCCTGCGCCCAGCCACCCGCGACATCACCTATGCGTGGCTGACGCCGGATATGATCCTGGACACAGTCGAGATTGACGAAACCTCGGTGCGTGAACTCTATGATGATCGCGCGTCCTTCTATAACCAGCCAGAACGCCGTTTGGTGGAACGGTTGGTCATGGGCTCGACCGAAGACGCGGCGGCAGCTGTAGCTGCGATTGCTGCGGGCACCGAGAGCTTTGACGCCACTGTCGAAGCACGCGGCCTGTCGCTTGCGGATGTGGATCTGGGCGATGTGACCAAAGAC
>NZ_CAXREH010000022.1:0-7572 GCF_964229375.1 Cognatishimia sp. | reverse complement strand
CTGAACCCGTCGCGCGCCCTGGGGCTTGCCTATGCCAAGGTCGATCCCGGCGACAAGCAGCTTTCCGTGTCCCTCAGCGCGCCAGAGCAGATGGAACCGAACGGCCCGCTGCGCGTCGACATCGACGTTGCGGGCACGAACGCAACAGACACGGCCTATGTCACTCTGGCCGCCGTGGATGTCGGCATTCTCAATCTGACCGGCTTCCAAAGCCCCGATCCCGCGGGGCATTATTTTGGCCAGCGACGGCTGGGCATCGAGATCCGCGACGTCTATGGCCGCCTTATCAACGGAATGAACGGCGCGATGGGCGCAGTGCGATCCGGTGGCGATGCGCTGGCGCAGGCCGGGCTGCAATCACCGCCACCCACCGAAGAGCTGGTCGCGTTTTTCTCGGGCCCGATCGCGGTTGATGCCTCTGGGCGTGCAAGCGTGACCTTTGACATGCCCGACTTTAACGGCACCGTGAAATTGATGGCCGTCGCATGGAGCGCATCTGCGGTTGGACAGGCAGACCGCGAGGTGTTGGTGCGTGACCCAATCGTTCTCAGCGCGAGCCTGCCACGGTTCCTTGCGCCGGGCGACACCAGCCGTCTGCTGCTTGAACTCACCCATACCGAAGGCCCCACCGGTCGCGTGGGTCTGGATGTCTTTGCCACCGGTGGTGTTCAGCTGGATCTTGCGACCCTGCCAAGAGGCATTGATCTGACCGAGTCTGAATCGCGCAAACTGGTGATCCCATTGTCTGTCGACAGTGTGGGCGATCACAGCATCTCGGTTACGATTACCACGCCTGGCGGCAAGCTTTTGACCAAGGATCTGACCCTGCCCGCGCGGATCAATGATCCCGAGATCAGCACGACACAACGCTTGACGCTCGCTGCAGGGGAAACCCTGAGTTTCGATCAGGGCCTGTTTGCGGATCTGCGTCCCGGCACCGGGTCTACGATCATGTCGGCCGGGCCTCTGGCGCGGTTTGATGCCCCGGGTCTGCTGGCGGCACTTGATCGCTATCCTTACGGCTGCACCGAGCAGATCACATCGGGCGCCTTGCCTCTGCTGTATTTTGACGACCTGTCAGCGGCCTTGGGTCTGGGCGATAGCGCCCGCATTCAAGAGCGCGTAGATCAGGCGATCGCGCAGATTTTGACCCGGCAATCGTCCAACGGTGCCTTCGGTCTTTGGCGCCCCGGCACCGGAGATTTGTGGCTGGATGCCTATGTCAGCGATTTCCTAAGCCGCGCCCGCGCGCAAGGATTTGAAGTGCCGCAACTGGCGTTCCGGCAGGCGATGGACAACCTGCGCAATCGGGTCAATTTCGCGCCAGATTTTGACACGGACGGCGGGCCAATTGCCTATGCCCTGCTGGTTCTGGCCCGCGAAGGCGCAGCCGCTGTCGGGGATCTGCGCTATTACGCGGATGTAAAAACCGAAGCATTTGACACCCCGCTGGCTGCGGCGCAATTGGGCGCAGCCCTTGCGCTTTATGGCGACCAGTTGCGCAGTGATCAGATGTTTGCGTCAGCCGCACGCCAGATCGCAGCGCGCACCTCGGACGAGACGTCACAACTGTGGCGGGCCGATTATGGCAGCAACCTCAGAGATGCCGCGGGCTTGCTGTCGTTGGCGGTCGAGGCAGGCAGTGACGTTGTCAACAGATCAGCGCTCAGCCAACGCATTGCCAATGCGTCACGGTCCATGTCCACTCAGGAAAGCGCATGGTCTTTGATGGCGGCACATGCCTTAGTCCAAGATCCGGGCAGTGCCGGTATTCTGGTCAACGGCGCGCCTGTCGATGGGCCGTTCGTGCGCACGGTCGCGCAGGACATTTTCGCGCCGGTCGACATTACAAATGCGTCGGCCGTGGCCACGGATCTGACGATCACCACTGTCGGAGTCCCCGCCTATGAGGTTGCAGCAGGCGGCTATGGCTATGCCATCACGCGGACCTATTTCACGATGGAGGGCGCCCCGGTTGACCCCAACCTTGTCCGTGTCGGAGATCGGTTCGTGACGGTCCTGCGGGTGAAACCCTTTGAGAAAGGCGGCGCGCGGCTGATGGTGAACGATCCACTGCCCGCAGGGTTCGAGATCGACAACCCGAACCTATTGCGCAGCGGCGATCTGAAAGAGCTGTCATGGCTCGAGCTGAACGGAGCGACGCATACGGAATTCCGCAGTGATCGTTTCCTTGCAGCCGTGGATTGGCGATCTGATCAGGCGTTCCAACTGGCCTATGTGGTGCGGGCGGTGTCGCCGGGTGATTTCCATCATCCCGCGGCGAGTGTCGAAGACATGTACAATCCTCGCTACCGGGCGCGGGCCGACACCGGACGGCTATTGGTGGCGCAGTGACGCTGAGGCCACTCTTTGCGATATGGGTCTGCGTCCTGCTGGGCGCGGGCCTGCGCGACGGGTTTGACGACTGGATCGATGCCACCGAGATGCCCGTCATCGCAGTGGACACATCCGTCGAAGTTCGGGATCGAAACGGCACGCTTTTGCGGGCATTTCCGGTGGAAGAGGGTCTGTTTCGGCTGGGCGCGCGCCCGGATCAGGTTGACCCCCGATTTCTGGAGATGCTCATCGCCTATGAGGACAAACGGTTCTATCGCCACAACGGTGTAGACCTCCTCGCGGGTTTGCGGGCCGCGTGGCAGGCGGTTTGGAACCAGACAATCGTCTCGGGTGGCTCGACGCTGACCATGCAGGCGGCGCGACTGCTTGAAAACTCCGGCACCGGCGATGTGGCGGGCAAGCTGCGCCAGATGCGTCTGGCCTGGGCCCTGGAACGCCGGTTGGACAAAGACGAGATCCTTTCAGTCTATCTGACCAACGCGCCCTATGGCGGCAACATCGAGGGGCTGCGTGCGGCGACGCTGACGTGGTTTGGCAAAGAGCCTTGGCGTCTGACCGCGGCGCAGGCGGCGCTGTTGATTGCCTTGCCTCAAGCGCCCGAGAAACGCAGACCAGACCGGTTTCCCGATACGGCGGATGCGGCGCGTCAGCATGTGATCGATCGCATGATCGCGCGAGGCGTCGTACCCGAGGCCACGTCGCTCGCAGAGCCCGTTCCTGCCCGGCGACGCACCCTGCCTATGCTGGCCCCGCATCTGGCAGACAGGCTGCGGTATGATGATGATCTTACGCGCACACACCAGCTGACACTGGACGCGACGCTGCAAGCGGCGGTTCAGGCGCTGGCGTCAAAAGCGCTGCATGGGCGCGATCCGCAGATGTCCATCGCAGTCATCGTTGCGGACCATCAAAGCGGTGAAATCCTGGCAAGTCTGGGGTCGGCCAACTATACCGCATCGCAAAACAACGGGTTTGTCGACATGAGCCGCGCCTACCGTTCGCCCGGCTCGACGTTAAAGCCGTTGGTCTATGGTATGGGGTTTGATCAGGGTCTCATTCACCCGAAAACTCTGATTGATGATCGTCCGGTTGCCTTTGGCACCTATGCCCCGCAGAATTTTGACGGGCGGTTTCGCGGACAGATCGCCGTCGAAGACGCCCTGAAGCAATCCCTGAATATTCCGGTTGTTCTGCTGACCGAAGACCTCGGACCCGCACAGCTTTTGGCCAAGCTGACCGTGGCCGGCGTAGACGCGCGACGTCCCGGAGGCTCGCCGGGTCTGGCGATGGCGCTGGGGGGACTTGGCGTCACGTTGCATGATCTTGTCACGCTCTATGCAGGCCTTGCGAACGCGGGCCAAAGCGTGCGCCTGTCTTATCACCCGTCCGGTCAAGCTGGGGGCCGTCAGGTTATCAGCCGGTCAGCCGCGTGGCAGGTCAGTCATATCCTGTCCAACATCCCGCCCCCCGCCGGTGCCGCACAGGGGCATTTGGCCTATAAGACGGGCACCAGCTATGGGCATCGCGATGCGTGGGCAATCGGCTATGACGCCAAACATGTTGTCGGCGTTTGGATGGGTCGACCAGACGGAACCCCTGTGCCCGGCGCATTTGGCGGAGATCTGGCGGCCCCGGTGCTGTTTGATGTGTTTCGCCTGATCAAACCCGAGCTGGAAGCCTTTCCTCCGCCACCGCCGGAAACCCTGTTGCTCAGCCAAGCCGCACTGCCCGCGCCGCTGCGCGTATTCCAAGGACGCAATGCGATTTTCCAAGAGGCGCAGGGGCCAGAGTTGGTGTTTCCGCCCAACGGTGCGCGGATCGGACAGTCGGGGGATGGGGTGACGCTGAAACTGCGTCACGGGGTGCCTCCGTTTTCCGTGCTGGCCAATGATCGGCTGGTTCTTCAGGGGCAATATGCGCGCGAACTCCACCTGCCAGACATTGGGATAGGCGCTTCCAGCATTTCGGTTCTGGACGCCGAAGGCCATGCCGATCGCGTCCAGATTTGGATCGGTGCGCCGCAATTGCATTGACAGGCTAACCTTTGACGTGCAGGTCAGTGGACATGACTACAGATACGGAAATTCTCGACCTGCTGCCAGCCCGGCTCAAGGACGCGCGGCGCGCGCAGGGATTGTCTTTGGATGCCGTCGCCAAACTGTCCGGCGTGTCGCGGTCGATGGTCAGCCAGATCGAACGGGGTGAAAGCAGCCCGACAATTGCGACCCTTTGGAATCTGACCCGCGCGCTGCAGGTGGATTTCGCAGGGCTTCTGGATCGTCAGGAATTGTCCGATCGGGTCGAGGTTCTGCGGGCCGTCAATGTACCCACAATAGAGAACCGCGGCGAAGGCTGTAACATCCGCATCCTCAGCGCACCCGAAGATGCAGGCAAACACGAGCTTTATGACCTTGTCTTTGCAAGCGGCGGCAAGCTGGTCAGCGGACCTCATGGTCGCGGCACCCGCGAGCATCTGACCGTCATCGACGGACGCGTTCGCGTTACGTCCGGGTCAGCCACCGAAGACGTCGGCACAGGCGATACCGCGCGGTATCAAGCGGATGTCGACCACACAATCGAAGCCATCGGCACGGCGCGCGCCCTTTTGGTTGTGCAAACCACATAATTCCCAAATTTCGATCTAATGTTGCGACCCCGGCCAAGATTTTGGCCGGGTATCTGCGTTTCTGCGGGCAGCCCATCTATTTCGCTATGTAAGAAAATCATCCGTCATGTCGGAAATTTGTTGCAATATCCCGCATTATGGATATTCGTCCAATATCACAGATGTGATATAAAGGTTCCCGAAAAGGAGATGTTCCATGTCGACTGAATTCCTGACCCATGTGTCCGCAACCCTGGACCAGATCGAAGCAGAAGGACTGATGAAGACAGAGCGAATGATCACCTCTCCTCAGGGTGGGGAGATTTCGGTCGGCGGCGATTCAGTGATCAACCTGTGTGCTAACAACTACCTCGGACTGGCAGATCACCCCAATCTGATCAAAGCCGCGCAGGACGCGATGGAGCCGAAGGGCTTTGGAATGGCCTCTGTGCGCTTCATCTGCGGCACGCAGGATATTCACCGCACGCTCGAGCAACGTCTGGCGGCCTTTCTGAAAAAAGACGACGCGATCCTTTTTGCGGCTTGCTTTGACGCCAATGGCGGTTTGTTTGAACCGCTTCTTGGGCCAGAGGACGCCATTGTTTCAGACAGTCTGAACCATGCCTCTATCATCGACGGCATTCGCCTCTGCAAAGCGCAGCGCTATCGTTATGCCAACAACGATATGGCCGATTTAGAGACCAAACTGAAAGAGGCCCGCGCCGCTGGTGCGCGCCATATTATGGTGGCGACGGATGGCGTGTTTTCCATGGATGGCTACCTCGCGAACCTGCCCGAGATCACCCGAATAGCGAAAGCCTATGACGCGGTGGTGATGGTCGACGACTGTCACGCAACGGGCTTCATGGGGCCAAATGGGGCCGGAACACCGGATCATTTTGGCGTCGATGTCGACATACTGACCGGAACGCTGGGCAAAGCCCTGGGCGGCGCGATCGGCGGGTATATCGCGGGCCCGCAACCTGTCATCGACCTGTTGCGGCAACGCGCACGCCCGTATCTGTTTTCCAACTCGCTGCCGCCTGCGATTGTGGCGGCCGGTCTGGAAGCGATCGCATTGGTGGAAAACGGACGGGCGCTGCGCGCGCAACTGTTTAAGAACGCTGACTATTGGCGCGAAGGGCTAAGCGAGCTTGGCTTTACGCTTCTGCCCGGCGCGCATCCGATTATTCCCGTCATGCTGGGTGATGCGACACTGGCGCAGGAGATGGCACGCCGACTGTTTGTCGAAGGTGTCTATGTGTCGGGTTTCTTCTTTCCTGTGGTGCCGCGCGGGCAGGCGCGCATTCGCACGCAAATGAACGCCGCTTTGACCCAAGACGATCTTGACCGCGCATTGGCGGCCTTTGGCAAAGTCGGCCGCGATCTGGGGGTGATCTCATGACGCGCCCAAACACCATGAAAGCCCTCGAGAAATCCAAACCGGAAACCGGCCTTTGGATGGTGTCGGCCCCTGTTCCAGAGATTGGCCACGACGAGGTTCTGATCAAAGTCAAAAAGACCGGCATCTGCGGCACTGACATTCATATCTGGAACTGGGATGACTGGGCTGCGGCGACTGTGCCAACGCCGATGATCACCGGACATGAATTCGCAGGCGAGATTGTCGACATGGGTCGCGATGTGACTGGGCTCAAGATCGGGCAGCGTTGCTCGGGCGAAGGACATCTGATTGGCACCGACAGCCGTCAGAGTCGCGCGGGGAAATTCCACCTTGATCCCGGCACTCGGGGCATTGGTGTGAACGAACAGGGGGCCTTTGCACAATATCTGCGTCTGCCTGCGTTCAACGTTGTGCCCCTGCCAGACTCGATACCCGATGAGATCGGTGCGATTCTGGATCCACTGGGAAATGCGGTGCACACAGCGCTCAGCTTTGATCTGTTGGGCGAAGATGTACTGATCACCGGCGCTGGCCCTATCGGGATCATGGCGGCGGCCGTGGCGCGCCATGCCGGAGCGCGCAATGTGGTCATCACCGACATCAATCCCGACCGGCTCAAGCTGGCCTGTTATGTGGTGCCGACGGCGCGGCCCGTGGATGTGCGTCACGAAGCGCTTGAAGACGTGATCCACGAGTTAGGCATGAAAGAGGGCTTTGACGTCGGGCTAGAGATGTCGGGCAACCAGATCGCATTGGATCAAATGGTCGAGAACCTGGTGATGGGTGGAAAGATTGCCCTGTTGGGCATTCCGCCCGGCAAGTCGCCCGTGGACTGGAGCCGTATTGTCTTTAAGGCGATTACGCTCAAAGGCGTCTATGGCCGTGAAATGTTTGAAACCTGGTACAAGATGATTGCCATGCTTGAAAATGGCTTGGACGTCAGCCGGGTTATCACGCACAGGTTTGACGTCGACGACTTCGGCAAGGGCTTTGACGCCATGCTGTCGGGTCAGTCCGGCAAAGTGGTCTTGAGCTGGACCTAAACGCAAACAGCGGCGAGGGATCCCGCCGCTGTTTTGCTTTTGATCGTCCAATCAGTATTGGAATGATTTGAACAGAGTGGAGTCGCCCATCCCGTTGATCAAACGAACAACGCTTGGAGTTTCCGCTTTCTGCGCGGCTACGAACTTCTGGAATGCGCCAG
>NZ_CAXREH010000021.1:0-12782 GCF_964229375.1 Cognatishimia sp. | reverse complement strand
GAAATGGCCGTCTGATGCAGGCTGACCGGACCGTCACGGTCGACGGCAAGCGGGCCTTTCATCGGCATCATCAGGTCATCTGAGGGATCCGCAACACAATGCACCCACCGCGTTGTGGCGTCCGCTGGCATGCGCACGCGGGCGATGTCTTTGTCGTAAACCCGTGCTTTCAGCGTTTCGGCGCGACGCGCGGTGATGACCAAAACCAGCTCGGATGTCAGACCGCGAAAATCCGTCAAACGTTCCTCAGACAGCGTTTCTGCCGAAGCCACCAAAAGCGCCTGACCCTCGCCTGTCATGATAACAGGAACCCCCATTCTGAGGTCAGAACGGGCCCGCGCGACGAGTTCTAGGATGTTTGGAGCGAAACTCATTTAGGTACTTTCGGTCGTTTTGAGCGGCAGATGTAATGATCTTTTGTCGTATTGTGAAACAAATCCCACCGGATTTACACGAGCACGTGAGGTTTTTGCAGCATACCTTGAGAAAATTGTCAGACGGTCTCAAGTCTTTGGAAACGGAATGAGGAGGACCAGATGGCTCAGCTCAAGAAAATACTGCTTGTAGACGATGACGAAGACCTGCGCGAGGCGCTGTCTGAACAGTTGGTGATGACCGAAGACTTCGACGTGTTCGAGGCTGGCAATGGCACAGAGGCCATGGGGCGCATCAAAGAAGGTCTTTATGATCTTATCATTCTGGACGTTGGCTTGCCTGACACAGATGGCCGCGAACTCTGCCGCCTGATGCGCAAGCAGGGCGTCAAAAGCCCGATCCTGATGTTGACGGGTCACGACACTGACGCGGACACGATCCTGGGTCTGGACGCAGGTGCCAATGACTATGTCAGCAAACCTTTCAAATTCCCGGTGCTTCTGGCTCGCATCCGTGCGCAGTTGCGTCAGCACGAGCAAAGCGAAGACGCTGTCTTCACGCTTGGGCCATACACATTCAAACCCGCAATGAAGATTTTGGTGACCGAAGAAGATCGCAAGATTCGTCTGACGGAAAAAGAAACCAACATCCTTAAGTTCCTCTATCGCAGCACAGATGGTGTCGTCGCACGCGATGTTCTGTTGCATGAAGTGTGGGGATACAACGCGGGCGTGACCACACATACGCTTGAAACCCATATTTACCGCCTGCGTCAGAAGATCGAGCCTGATCCCTCGAATGCGCGCCTTCTGGTAACGGAATCAGGTGGATATCGGTTGGTTGCTTGATGTTCCATCACCGCGTTTGCGAAATATTAAATACGCGGATGTATGGTGGAATTGACAGTTTTCACTATCTTATGAGAGAGTGAATACAACTTTTTGGTGATACCGCGCATATCCGGGTCAAGATATGCACCTCCCTGTTGGACTAGGTCCGGATTTTGTCCGGACCTTTTTTTGTGCCCTGTTTTTGTCAGCAGGGCTGCGGATTGGCGTGGCGCGGTCACGTGCGGCTGGCTAGAGTGCGCATACCTTTAACCATGAGAACCACGCCATGTCCTTTACGCTTGCAACCTGGAATATCAACTCTGTGCGTTTGCGCGAACCGATTGTGTTGAAGCTGCTAAAGGAAGAGTCGCCCGACGTTCTGTGCCTTCAGGAATGCAAGAGCCCGGTCGACAAGATCCCGACCGAAGGCTTTGCGGCGCTCGGCTATACCCACATGGTTGCCCGAGGACAGAAGGGCTATAACGGCGTGGCGATCCTGTCCAAAATCCCGATGGTCGACGCAGGTGATAAGGACTTTGCTGGTCTTGGGCATGCGCGTCATGTGGCGGGTCGGCTCGAGAACGGAGTGACTGTTCAGAATTTCTATGTCCCAGCGGGCGGCGACGAGCCAAATCGCGAGAAGAACGAGAAATTTGGCCATAAACTCGACTATCTGACGGACATGCGTGACTGGTTTCACGCTGAGAAACCTGAAAAGTCCATCCTTGTCGGTGATCTGAACATCGCGCCGCGCGAGGATGACGTCTGGGATCACAAGAAACTTTTGAAAGTGGTCAGCCACACGCCGATCGAGGTCGAACATCTGGCTGAAACTCAGGATGCCGGTGGCTGGGTGGATATCACGCGCAAGGATATTCCCGAGGGGCGTCTTTACAGCTGGTGGAGCTATCGCGCTAAGGATTGGGACGCTGCGGACAAAGGGCGGCGGTTGGATCACGTCTGGGCAACGCCAGATATCGCCAATGCGGGTCATTCCAGTCGGGTTCTGAGGTATGCGCGCGGCTGGGAGAAGCCCAGCGACCACGCGCCGGTTTTTGCGACCTTTGACGTCTGATAATAGGGGGCTCCGCCCCGAGGCCTTGGGCCTCTCGTCGGGATATTTTCGGCAAGAGAAATAACTGGAAGCGCCCTTGGCACCGCGCGCGGGAAACGCCATATAAGGCGCACTGGAAGAAAATGGAGCCGGACAATGCTCGAGCTTGGACAAGGTAGCGACGCCCCTGCAGGCGATCTGATTAAGGACGTATCGGAAGCGACGTTCATGCAAGACGTGGTCGAGGCCTCGATGCAGGCGCCTGTGATCGTGGATTTCTGGGCGCCTTGGTGCGGGCCGTGCAAGACCCTTGGTCCGGCGCTTGAGGCGGCCGTGATCAAGGCCAAGGGCGCGGTCACTATGGCAAAAGTCAATGTGGACGAAAACCAGATGATCGCGGGTCAGATGCGGGTTCAGTCCATTCCGACGGTCTATGCGTTTTATCAGGGGCAGCCGATCGACGGGTTTCAGGGCGCTGTGCCGCCGTCTGAGATAGATGCTTTTGTTGCGCGGGTTGTCGAGCAATCCGGTGGATCAGCCGATGGCGGGCTCGCGGATGCGCTGGCTGCGGCAGAGGAAATGCTGGAAGCTGGCGATGCCGCAGATGCGGCGCAGACGTTTGCGGCGATTTTGGGCGAAGACCCCATGAGCGCAGCCGCTTTTGGCGGGTTGGCGCGGGCTCATCTGGCGTTGGGCGAAGTCGATCAGGCCGAGGCCGTGCTAAACGGTGCACCGGCGGACATCGCTGATGCTCAGGAAATCGAAGCGGTGTTTGCGCAGATCGAACTGGCGCGTCAGGCGGAAAATGCCGGGCCGGTTGCCGAGTTGATGGCGCAGGTTGAGGCAGATCCGCAGAATTATCAGGCGCGTCTTGATCTGGCACAGGCCCAGCACGCGGCGGGCGATGCCGAGGCGGCTGTGAACACGCTTTTGGATCTATTCCGGCTTGATCGCGAGTGGAACGACGGCGCAGCCAAGGCGCAATTGTTCACGATTTTTGATGCGCTGCAGCCCAACGATCCGGTGGTGCTGAACGGGCGTCGCAAACTGTCGTCGATGATATTTGCCTAAATCGGAAACCGCGCTAAGCTCTTGCGTATGTTCAAAGCTGCGGACCTTCCTGAAATCGTACCGATTTTCCCGTTGCCCGGGGCGCTGTTGCTGCCGCGGGCAAGACTGCCATTGCATATTTTCGAACCGCGTTACCTGGCGATGCTGGATGATGCGCTGAAAACCCGAGATCGGCTGATCGCGATGATCCAGCCCGCGGTGCATGGTCACGGTGGTGAGGATGCATTGCATCAGATCGGCTGTGCCGGGCGCATCACACAGTTTTCTGAAACCGAAGACGGGCGATATATGGTCACCCTGTCCGGGATTTCTCGGTTTCGGGTCGAGCAGGAACTGTCTGGTTTTCAACCCTATCGACGCTGTCAGGTGCACTGGCAGGATTTCTCGCGCGATTTGGGCGGGGTTGAGAAAGACAGCAGTTTTGACCGCGAGAGTTTCTTGCTGCTGCTGCAAAGATTTTTTGAGAGCCGTCAGCTGTCGACAGATTGGGACAATCTGGAAGAGGCGGACGACGAGTTGCTGATCAATTCCCTGTCGATGATGTTGGAGTTTCAGCCCGAGGACAAACAGGCGCTGCTTGAGGCACCGTCGTTGACGACGCGGCGGGAAACCCTTGTGACCTTGATGGAATTTGCGCTACGAGGCGGCACGCAAGAGGATTTGATTCAATGAGCGACGCCCAGCCATTTGACCCGCATATGCTTGAGGCTCTGATTTGCCCGCGCACCCAAAGCACCTTGGAATATGATGCCGACGCGCAAGAGCTGGTGTCACGCAAGGCCGGGTTGGCCTATCCTATCCGCAACGGCATTCCGATCATGCTGGTCGGCGAAGCGCGCGAGCTGGACTCCTAAGCCATTTACCGCATCAAACGGGGCAAATCCCCGGTCAGGCCAGCCGCCTCGCGGATGAAACTGCGGCGCAGTCCGGGGATGGCGTTCACAACGCCCATTCCCAAATCACGTCCAAGGCGCAGAAGCGGGTTGTCGTTGGAAAACAGTTTGTTTGACAGATCCGTCGCGGCAACCAGGGTCGACGTGTCAAAGCGCCGCCACTGCTGATACCGTTCCAGAACGTCGATGGCGGCAAAATCTTCGCCACGCGCAGCTGCATCGCTTAGAGTTTCCACCAGCGCGGCCACATCGCGCAGACCGGCGTTCAGACCCTGACCTGCGATTGGGTGCAAACCGTGGGCCGCATCGCCTACCAGAGCAATCCGAGGCGCGACAAAGTGGTTCGCAACACTCAGGCCGAGCGGATAGGTGAACCGCGCGCCGGCCAGCGAGATCTCACCGAGAAAGTCGCCAAACCGAGGGCGCAGAACGGCGAGGTAATCTTCGTCGTCAAGCGCGTGAATTGCGGCGGCGTTTTCTTTGGTTTCAGACCAGACGATAGAGCTGCGGTTTCCCGGCAGGGGAAGGATGGCCAGCGGTCCGGGGGGCATAAAGAACTGATGCGCGACGCCATTGTGGGGCAGCGCGTGATCGATGGCACAGACCAGCGCGGTCTGTTGATAGGCCCAGCCGGTGCGTTTGATGCCAGCGCGCTGCGCCACACCGCTTTGTTTGCCGTCGCAGCCGACAAGAAGCTTAGCGGTCAGCGTCTCGCCAGAGGTGAGCGTAACCGTGACGCCCTGCACATCCACCGTTTGATCGACAACAGAAGTCTCGTTGATCTGCGTGATCGCATCGTTTTTGGCCAGAGCCGTTTGGAAGGCGCGGTAGAGAAAGCGGTCTTCGCACATATAGCCCATGGGGCCTTCCTCGATCTCAGCATGATCAAAGTGAAGAAAGAAAGGCGAAGGCCCTTCGCCAGCGCGACCGTCGCTGACTTTGATGTCCAGCATGGGTTGCGTATTGGCGGCGACGCTGTCCCAGACGCCAAGCGCGCGCAGCAGGCGTTGCGAGGCCAGCGCCAGGGCATAGCTGCGGCCATCAAAGTTATCAGAGGCGCGTGCGCTCTGTGGGCGGGCATCCACGATGGCCACCGAAAAGCCGGCTTGGGCCAGTCCCAGAGCCAGGGCCGGGCCGTTCAGGCCTCCGCCCGCGATCAGGATATCAAAATCGTGCGTCATTGCCTTTCAATATGCGCTTCACTTCGGGATTGTCCATGCGCCCAAGGGCCGCTACCGTTCAGAAAATTTTCAAAGGGGATCGAGATGTTCGAGTGGCTCAAGATGAGTGCCGCGCAGCTAGGGCGGGGCATTGGGGATGGCGCGATTGATCCTGTGGCTCTGGCACAGGCATTTTTGGGCGCGATCGACAGCAGCGATCATCGCGACCGGATCTATGCACGCGTGACCCATGACCGCGCGATGGCCGAGGCCGAAGCCGCCGCAGAACGGGCCCGCGCCGGAGAACGTCTGTCGCCCTTGGATGGGGTGCCTGTCAGTTGGAAAGACTTGTTTGATTCCGAAGGCGTGGCCACGGAGTCAGGCTCTGCCCTGCTGAAAGACAGGGTGCCCGCGCAAGACGCCAAAGTTCTGCAGACCGCAACACGGCTTGGAACGGTATGTTTGGGCAAGACGCATATGTCTGAACTTGCGTTTTCTGGTTTGGGTTTGAACCCAATCACCGCGACTCCGCCGTGTATCAACAACAAGAACGCGGTGCCTGGCGGGTCATCTTCGGGGGCCGCGGCCTCTGTTGCTTTTGATCTTGCGCCTTTGGCGATTGGGTCTGACACCGGCGGCTCTGTCAGAATCCCGTCGGCCTGGAATGATCTGGTGGGTCTGAAAACCACCTGGGGGCGTCTGGACGACACGGGCACGGTGCCGCTGTGCAAAAAATTCGACACAATCGGGCCCTTGTGCCGTTCTGTCGAGGATGCGGCCCTGGCGCTGGCGTTGCTGGAGGGCGGGTCGCCGGTGGATCTGCGCCGCGCAAGCCTGAAGGGGCGGCGGTTCGCTATTTTGGACACGGTGGCCATGCAGGATTTGCGTGAGGGCCCGTCGCGTGGGTTTGAACATGCGGTCGATGTCCTCAGGGATGCGGGGGCCAGTGTCGTTCATATCGAAATCCCCGAACTAGAGCGGGCGATGGCGCTGTCTGGTGTGTTGTTCACGACCGAAGCCTATGGTCTTTGGCGCGATCAGATCGAAGCCAACCCGGATCTGATGTTCTCCGAGATTTTGGACAGGTTCCGCGCGGGCGGTCAGGTGTCTGGTGCAGACTATGTCAGCGCATGGGACGAGCTGCATGCGATCCGGCAGGTCTGGAGCGCGCGTGTGGCTGGATTTGATGCGGTGATCTGCCCGACTGCGCCTATTTTGCCGCCTGAAGTGCATCGTCTGGAAACCGACAAGGACTATTACGTTCAGGAAAACCTGTTGGCTTTGCGCAATACACGTATCGGGAATCTGATGGGGCTGTGCGGTGTGACGTTGCCGACAGGCGTGCCCAGCTGCGGGATCATGTTCCTGGGTGCTCCGTTTGAGGAAGAGCGTTTGCTGCGTGTGACCGCTGCAGCTGAACAGGCGCTGGAAGTGGCAAAATAGTCAGCACGAAATCATGGTCGCAAGGCCGCCGCGAAAGCTGACCCGCCCCTATGGGGCAGCTTTGAGGCTTCTATTGCGCAATCTGGTCCACACAGATGATCTCGGCCGCCATTACGTGGACAACGCTACGTCCCAACCGCTCCGCCGCGGGTCAGCCTTGGTGCGGCTTGCGCGCAAGCCACAAGCGTCTGGAGTCGCGTTGTTTTTCTGGACCTGAGGGGTAAAATTCGGTACATTGTCCCTAACGGGACGAAAATGATCCCGACAAACGAGGCAGTTCTATATGTTTCCCGAGCGGTTTTCGAACCTTCCGGCTTATGCGTTCCCGCGTCTGCGCGCCCTATTGGACGTGCATGAACCCGGTGGACCCGTTGTCCATATGACAATCGGCGAGCCGAAACATGCCTTCCCTGATTGGATCAAAGACATCCTCGCCGACAATATGGCGGGATTTAACAAATATCCGCCCAATGACGGTTCTCCCGAGCTTTTGACGTCGATCGCTGATTGGATCGGACGCAGGTTCAATGTGTCGGTGGATGCCAGCCAGCAGATCATGGTTCTGAACGGCACACGTGAGGGCCTTTACAACGCGGCGATGGCCCTGTGCCCTGAAACGAAAAACGGCGCAGCACCGGTCATTTTGACGCCGAACCCGTTTTATCAGGTCTATATGATCGCAGGCATTTCTGTCGGCGCGGATATCGAATTTGTGCCAGCCCCTGCCGAGACGGGGTTTCTGCCAGACTATGCCGCCCTGCCGGGCGACGTTTTGGACCGTACAGCGATTGCCTACATTTGCTCGCCCTCAAACCCGCAAGGAGCCGTGGCCAGCGAAGCGTATCTGCGTGATCTGATTGCTTTGGCCGAAAAGCACGATTTCCAGATCTTTGCGGATGAATGCTATTCCGAGATCTATCGCGATGCTGCCCCAAAAGGGGCGCTGGAAGTGGCCACCGAGATGGGCGCCGATCCCGAACGGGTTTTGATTTTTCACTCGCTTTCTAAACGCTCTAATCTGCCGGGGCTTCGCTCAGGCTTTGTGGCGGGTGGCCCAAAAAGCATCCAACGTATCAAACAGCTTCGCGCCTATTCCGGAGCGCCTCTGCCCCTGCCGTTGCAGCGTGTTGCAGAGAAGGTCTGGGCCGACGAAGCCCACGTCGAAGAGAACCGCCGGCTTTATGCGGAAAAATTCGACGTTGCAGATCAGATTTTCCAGGGGCTGCCGGGCTATATGAGCCCACAGGCAGGATTTTTCCTCTGGTTGCCCGTCGAAGACGGCGAAACCGCAGCCTTGAAACTGTGGAAAGAGACCGGCATTCGCGTGCTTCCGGGCGCGTATCTAAGTCGGGACGTGAACGGGGAGAACCCCGGCAAAACCTATATAAGGGTCGCTCTGGTGGCCCCAATAAAAGACGTTGAAGCCGCGCTGAGAACGCTGCGCGATTGTCTTTATAAAGAAGATTGAGGGTAAAGATGGCGTATCAGGCACGAGGTCGGGATCCACTTTTTGACAGCGACATGCAGGCGGCGATTGAACGGCGCGGCAAAGAGCTGATCGGGATCGCACTGGTTGTGGTCGGGCTTTTGGCGGCGGGGATGATCGGATCCTACACGCCTGACGATCCCAACTGGATGAGCGCGACGGACGCTCCGGTGCAAAACTGGCTTGGCCGTTTTGGCGCATCGCTGGCAGCCCCTCTCTTTATGATCATCGGCGGTGGCAGCTGGGCAATTGCGCTGATCGCGATTGCCTGGGGGATGCGCTTTGCCTTCCACCTTGGCGAAGAGCAGGCACTCAGCCGCGTGATCTTTGCGCCGATTGCTATTGCTGTTGCATCTGTCTATGCGGCCACTTTGGTGCCGGGCGCAGGCTGGACCCATGCATTTGGGTTGGGCGGTCTGTTTGGCGATACTATTTTGGGCGCCGTTTTGAATGTTTTGCCGATCAGCGCGGCCATTGGTCTTAAGCTGATGTCGGTGCTGTTTGGTGTGGCGGCTTTGCTGCTGCTGATGTTTGTCATGGGCGTCACCGCGCCCGAGCTGCGTGTGGGCACCAAATTCCTGATTGTCGGCGTGATCATGACCTATGCGACCCTGCTGACCGTGCTGGGTCGTGGCGCGAATGGCGCTGTTTCCGCAGCGCAGGCGGTGCAATCCCGCCGTCAGGATCGCAAAGATGCGCATCAGGCTGCGATACAGCAAAACAGCTGGGCCGAAGCGATGGGTGATGAAGTCGTCTATGACGACGAAGAGCTTTATGTCGAAGAAGAAAAGCCCAGCCTGTTGTCCCGCGTACCCGGTCTGGTCAAACGCCCCGAACCGATGCCTGAACCAGAGTTGGTTCAGGTCGAGCCCGTGGCGCATGTCGAAGCCATGCCGGGCGAAGACCGCATCAAAGAGAAAATCGCGGATGTGGTGAAGTCGCGCCTGCGCAATCGCCAGCATGTCTATGCACCGGATCTGGACTTGGCTCGCCAAGCTGCGGCTGCACCCGTTCCGGTACAGGAACAGGCAGTGATGACACCGGCTGCGGACACCGGGTTTCGGGCTGAACCTCCGCTGACCGCGAAGGCGATGCCGCAGGCAGAGCCGACATTGGACATTCCAATGGCTCCTGTCGATGCGGTTGAAGAAACACCTTTGGTCGAGGACGTCGAAGTGCCAGTTGCGCCAATCCCTGTGCAGCGCACCGCGCCGCAGGCGCCTGTCAGCGAGCCAAAGAAAGTGGTTCAGCACACACGCAAAGTCACCAAGCCATCGGCGCGTGCCAAGGCCGAGGCCCAGCCTCAGCTGGCATTTGAGGACAATGCGCAGGCCTATGAGTTGCCGCCGTTGAACCTGCTCACCAGCCCAGAGACTATTGAACGTCACCACCTCAGCGACGAAGCGCTCGAAGAAAACGCGCGGATGCTGGAAACGGTGCTGGATGACTATGGCGTCAAAGGCGAAATCGTCTCGGTGCGCCCGGGCCCCGTTGTCACCATGTACGAACTAGAGCCAGCGCCCGGTTTGAAAGCCAGCCGTGTGATTGGTCTGGCCGACGACATCGCCCGCTCTATGGCGGCCTTGTCTGCGCGGGTGTCCACCGTTCCGGGCCGGTCTGTGATCGGGATCGAGCTGCCGAATGACAAACGTGAAATGGTGGCCTTCCGCGAAATCCTGTCCAGCCGCGAGTATGAATCGGGCAACCGGAAACTGCCATTGGCCTTGGGTAAAGACATCGGGGGCGATCCTGTTGTCGCCAACCTTGCCAAGATGCCTCACCTGTTGATTGCGGGGACCACCGGCTCTGGTAAGTCGGTTGCGATCAACACAATGATCCTGAGCCTGCTGTACAAGCTGACTCCGGAAGAGTGCCGGATGATTATGATCGACCCGAAAATGCTGGAACTGTCCGTCTATGACGGCATTCCGCATTTGTTGTCGCCTGTTGTGACGGATCCGAAAAAGGCGGTTGTTGCCTTGAAATGGACCGTGGGCGAGATGGAAGATCGCTATCGCAAGATGTCCAAGATGGGCGTGCGCAACATCGACGGCTATAACAGCCGCGTCGAAGATGCTCTGAACCGAGGCGAGATGTTTGAACGCACCGTCCAGACGGGCTTTGACGACGAAACTGGCGAGCCGATCTTTGAAACCGAAGAGATCCAACCGGTCAAGATGCCCTATATCGTCGTCGTCGTAGACGAAATGGCGGACCTGATGATGGTTGCTGGCAAAGAAATCGAAGCCTGTATCCAGCGTCTGGCCCAGATGGCGCGGGCCTCGGGCATTCACATCATCATGGCCACCCAGCGTCCATCCGTTGACGTGATCACCGGCACGATCAAAGCGAACTTCCCGACCCGGATTTCCTTCCAGGTGACATCGAAAGTCGACAGCCGGACCATTCTTGGCGAAATGGGCGCAGAACAGCTATTGGGCATGGGCGACATGCTTTACATGGCGGGTGGTGCGAAAATCACGCGCTGCCACGGGCCCTTCGTCAGTGACGAAGAGGTCGAGGAAATCGTGAACCACCTCAAGTCCTTTGGCGAGCCTGAGTACGTCGGCGGTGTGGTTGACGGACCTGCAGACGAGAAGGCCGACAATATCGACGCCGTGCTTGGTCTGGGCGGCAACACCGGCGGCGAAGATGCGCTCTATGATCAGGCGGTCGCGATCGTCATCAAAGACCGCAAGTGTTCGACGTCTTACATTCAGCGGAAGCTGGCGATTGGTTATAACAAAGCCGCGCGTCTGGTTGAGCAGATGGAAGACGAGGGCGTTGTCTCGTCGGCGAACCACGTCGGCAAACGCGAAATTCTTGTGCCCGAGCACTAGGGCGGCGAGTTTTTGCCGCAGTCACGGAAACCTGAAAAGGCGCGGGGTTTTTCCAGCACCTTTTTTACATAGATTGAACGTATGAACAGACGCAGCCTTATTCTCGCAGCCGCGCTCTCTGCAGCGCTTCCGCTTGCCTCCCTCGCGCAGGAAATCGAAGAGGTGGAACAGCGTCCGTTGTCGCTGGAAGAGCTTTCGGCCTATCTCAATAGCCTGAAGACGGTTGAGACCACATTCACCCAGATCAATTGGGACAATTCGATTTCGACCGGTCAGTTGTGGTTGAAACGCCCGGGGCGCATCCGTCTGGAATATGACGCGCCGGACGCGGGGTTGTTGATGGCGATTGGCGGCAGCCTTGCGATCTTTGACAAGAAATCCAACCAGCCACCCGAGCGCTATCCGGTGCGCCGTACGCCACTTTGGTTGTTGCTGGAACGCAATGTGGACCTGACCGATCAAAAGATGGTGGTGGGGCACGGATTTGACGGCAGCCATACCTGGGTCGAAGCCATGGATCCCAAACGACCGGAACACGGCTCGATCCAGCTGCGGTTCACCTCAGACCCTGTTTCTCTTAAAGGGTGGGTCACGTTTGATGCGCATGGCGGCAACACGATGGTGGCGCTGGACGCGTTTGATCAGGACGTCGAAATCGACAACAATTTCTTCAACATCCAGCGCATGATCCTCGAGCTGGTGCCTGAGGAAAACCGTTAGGCGCGACGGTACCGACGACAGCTTGCAAGCTGTCGTTCATACATATTGGCGCGTGAGGCCACTTCGCCCGCAATGCGCACCAGCCAGTCCTTGTTGCGATAGGTGCCGCGTTTAAATCCGGTTCGGCCTTCGTGGTAGGCAAGATACTGGTTGCGCGCGTCATAAAGCGGAATGCCCAGACCCGTTTCGGATTTCTTCATGTACCAGCCCATGAAATCGGTCGCATCGCCAATGTCGTCGCGCTTGGCGCTCCAGCGGCCTGCGGAGCGGCGGTATTCGTCCCAGGTGCCATCCACGGCCTGCGCATAGCCATAGGCAGAGCTGGCTCGACCCATCGGCAGCACGCCCAATACATATCTGTACGGCGTACGCGCGCGGGATTTGAATTTGCTTTCCTGATAAATCACCGCCATCTGCACATGCGCAGGGACGCCCCAGCGCCGCTCGGTGTTGCGGAAGGCGCGTGCATAATGCGGCCGTTCGTTGATGATCGAACAGGCATTATCCAAATTGCGCGGCGCAGTATTGTCGCCACGACTGCCGCACGAGGCGACAACCATTAAAATGATCAAAGCGCGAAAGAATCTGCTCATCGGCCCCTCGCTATGTGTTTTTTGTTTGGAACTAATCTACCAAACCTGTCCTTCATATGGAAACAAAATTGGCGAAAACCCGCGTAACAAAGTGTTGTAGTGCAACACATTTGGCGATTTTCCCAAGAGTTAACGCGCTGGCGCGGGAGACAGTGTGTTTCCGCCGAAAATTTACCTAAAAATGGACAGTGCCCTCTTGAAGGCGATAAAGTGGGCGGGTAGGGGCTGACTGTTATGAATACCACGCGTGCAAAATATCACTTAGGACAAGTTGTCCGACATCGGAAACATCCGTTTCGCGGAGTGGTGTTTGACGT
>NZ_CAXREH010000020.1:0-3391 GCF_964229375.1 Cognatishimia sp. | reverse complement strand
GTATGGGCGACGCGTTGCACGACGTCGTACTGAAAGAAAACAAAACCCGCTGCCGGATCTACGCTCCGGTCGGCGCGCATCGTGATTTGCTGGCCTATCTGGTGCGTCGCCTCTTGGAAAACGGAGCCAACAGCAGTTTCGTCAACCAGATCGTAGACGAGGATGTGCCCCCGTCCGTCGTGGCGCGCGACCCGTTTGAGGCGATTCATGACGCAGGCATCGACTTGCCAACAGGTGATGCGCTCTTTGCACCAGAGCGCCCAAATTCGCGCGGCTTTGACCTGCGCGACATGGCCACGCTTGAGACACTGGAAACCACCCGCGCGCCGTATCGCGACAGCTCGTGGCATGCCGCCCCCTTGATTGACGTAGACGCTGCGCCGCAAGAGGCTGTGGCGGTGGACAACCCCTATCAATCCGCAGACTCCGCCGGCACCGTCGCGCAAGCCAGTGACGTCGATATTGAGACGGCACTGGCCAATGCCAAAGCATGGGATGCCGACCCTGCGACACGCGGTGCGATCCTTGCGAAAGCCGCGGATCTTTATGAGGACCATATGGGCACGTTCTTTGCTCTGCTCGCACGCGAAGCGGGTAAGACCCCGCTTGATCAAGTCGCCGAGCTGCGCGAGGCCGTTGATTTTCTGCGCTACTACGGGGCGAACGCCCCGGCGACGTCTCCGGCAGGTGTGGTCACGTGGATCAGCCCATGGAATTTCCCGCTGGCCATCTTCACCGGTCAGATCGCAGCGGCGCTGGCTGCCGGGAACGCGGTACTGGCGAAACCGGCGGATCAGACACCACTCATTGCTCACGAAGCGGTCAAACTGTTGCACAAAGCGGGCGTGCCGCGCTCTGCCCTGCAACTGCTCCCTGGCACCGGCGCGCATGTGGGCGCTGCTTTGACATCAGATCCACGCGTGAACGGCGTCTGTTTCACTGGCTCTACCGCCACCGCAAAGCGCATCCATGCGGCCATGGCCGACGGCCTTGCGCCCGGAGCGCCGTTCATTGCCGAAACAGGCGGCCTGAACGCGATGATCGTTGACTCCACAGCGTTGCCGGAACAGGCCGTCACCGCCATCGTCGAAAGCGCGTTCCAATCTGCGGGCCAACGCTGTTCAGCCCTGCGCTGCCTTTATGTCCAAGAGGACATCGCAGACGATCTGCTGCACATGCTGAGAGGCGCGGCAAAAGAGCTCCGTATGGGCGATCCGTGGGAGCACGCGACAGATGTTGGCCCTTTGATCGACGAGGTCGCACAGCGCCGGTTCAGCGACCACATCGCGCTGGCCCGAGCAGAAGGCCGTGTCATGTTTGAACTGGATACGCCGAACACGGGGCATTTCATTGCGCCGACCATGATCCAAGTGGATGGCATACAAGACCTGAAGGAAGAGATCTTTGGGCCGGTTCTGCACGTAGCGACGTTCAAATCGTCAGAGTTGGACACGGTGATCGATGCGATCAATGCGACGGGCTATGGTTTGACTTTTGGTCTTCAGACGCGGATTGACGATCGGGTTCAGCACGTCTCAGAGAGGGTGCATGCCGGAAACATCTATGTAAACCGCAACCAGATCGGTGCGATTGTCGGCAGTCAACCCTTTGGCGGCGAAGGCCTTTCCGGAACAGGTCCAAAAGCTGGCGGCCCGCTTTACCTCAGCAGATTTGCACAGCGGCAGGTCGCCTCAATCGCATCGGATTGGGACAAGACCACCAGCGTCGAGGAGATCGAAAAGGCCATTGCGCGGTGTGACGCAGGCGCAGATGCCCAGACGACCTCGCTGCCTGGTCCAACGGGCGAGTCAAACCGTCTGACCGATTTCGCCCGCGCGCCATTTTTGTGCATGGGCCCCGGAGCAGACGCCGCGCACCAGCAACGCGATGCGGTCATTGCCGCAGGCGGACGCGCGGTGGCGCTTGAGGGCGCGCTTGAGCCGAGCGACCTAAGCGACC
Source organism: Cognatishimia sp. (assembly GCF_964229375.1). GTDB lineage: Bacteria > Pseudomonadota > Alphaproteobacteria > Rhodobacterales > Rhodobacteraceae > Cognatishimia. Next base: position 1,432 of record NZ_CAXREH010000020.1, on the reverse strand, counting down.
TGCACGGCATTTCAGGCGCGCTCTGGTGGGGCGATGCGCGTTCAGCCCGCGCCTATGGGCAAGCGCTTGCACAACGTGAGGGCGCGATCTTGCCTTTGCTGACATCATTGCCAGACGCCGGATATGTCCGCGCAGAGCGTCATGTCTGTGTCGACACCACGGCCGCAGGCGGGAATGCTGCACTTTTGGGGGGCAGTTCCTAAGCGCAGCTTGACCTTGCGCCTCTGAGTGGTCACCTATCAGACATGTTTCCGATACGTGACCACAACCCGTCAGGGCGCACGCCCTATGTGACCTATGCCCTTATCGCGATCAATATCGTGGTGTTTCTGTACAGCGCGGGCCTAGAGGACCGCGGGCTTTGGCAGTTCTATTCCGACTATGCCATGTTCCCGGAACGGGTCAGTCAGGGGCAGGATCTGCAAGGGCTGTTTACCTCTATGTTCCTGCACGGCGGCTTTATGCACCTTGCGGGCAATATGCTGTTTCTGTGGATCTTTGGCGACAACCTAGAAGACGACATGGGCCACCTGCCCTTTACGCTGTTCTATCTTGCGGGTGGGATCGGCGCGGGTCTGGCGCAGGTGATCTCAGAGCCGTCGGGATCCATTCCAACCGTCGGCGCGTCGGGCGCAATCGCGGCTGTGATGGGGGGATATCTGTTGCTCTACCCGAAAGCCAAAGTGGATATCCTGATGATCCTGATCATCTTTTTCAGGATTTTCACGATCCCCGCCTGGGTGATGCTGGGTCTGTGGTTCGCATTGCAACTGGTCAACGGTGTTAACATAGACCCAGAAACCGGCGGCGTCGCCTATTGGGCGCATGCGGGCGGATTTGTGATCGGGTTCGTTCTGGCCCTGCCTCTGTGGCGGCGCAAAGGCGGGACGGACTATTGGAACGAAACACACGGCCACCCGCCACATCCCGAGGCGCAGTATCGCCTAAGCCGCAGCAACGTGCCCAATGTCGGACGACGCTCCAACACCAGCGTTCCGCGCGCGGGACGCCGTCGGTGACCCCATTAAGTACGGATGTTTAAAAGTTGCGAATGACCTTTGAGAACTGATCAAAGATCGGCTCGTTCGACGCAATGATGCTGCCGCTGTCCAGAACAGAATCCTCTGGATCAATAGCTTGGACGAAACCGCCGGCTTCTTTCACGATCAGAAGACCTGCAGCGATATCCCAGGAATGCAGCCCGCGCTCCCAGAAGCCTTCGTAACGGCCCGCGGCGACATAGGCCAAATCCAGCGAAGCAGCGCCCCAGCGGCGCACACCTGAGCAGGCCGGCATCAAACGTGCCAGATCTTTCAAGGTCGCTGGCAAGTCGGTGCTGCCCGCGAATGGGACGCCCGTTGCAAACACGCTTTCAATCATGCGGTGACGTGACGACACGCGCAGACGCTTGCTGTCGTTCAGCCACGCGCCT
>NZ_CAXREH010000019.1:0-27938 GCF_964229375.1 Cognatishimia sp. | reverse complement strand
ATCTCGGCCGAACGTCCCGACAGCATCGTGCGTTCCACTGTGGAACCGGCCGTTGGCCTACAAGAGTTCCAGGCCCGCGAGATCGCCTTCAAACTGGGTCTCGAGCCTTCGCTGACCCAGCACATGGTTCGCACCCTGCAGGGCTGCTACCAGGCGTTCCGCGACCTTGACGCCACCATGGTCGAGATCAACCCGCTGGTTGTCACCACCGACGACCGCGTTCTGGCGCTGGACGCAAAGATGAGCTTTGACGACAACGCCCTGTTCCGTCGTCCCGAGATCTCTGAACTGCGCGACAAAAGCCAAGAAGACCCACGCGAAAGCCGTGCTGCGGACCGTGGGCTGGCCGATGTGGGTTTGGACGGCAACATAGGCTGTATCGTGAACGGCGCAGGTCTGGCCATGGCGACCATGGACACGATCAAACTGGCTGGAGGCGATCCGGCAAATTTCCTAGACATCGGCGGCGGTGCCTCGCCTGAGCGGGTGTCAAAAGCCTTTCGTCTGGTGCTGTCTGACAAGAATGTTCAGGCGGTTTTGGTCAACATTTTTGCCGGGATCAACCGCTGTGACTGGGTTGCCGAGGGCGTCGTACAGGTCCTGCGCGAGCTGAACCTGGAAATTCCGGTTGTCGTACGTCTGGCTGGCACAAACGTCGAGGAAGGTCAGAAAATCCTCGCTCAATCCGGCCTGCCGGTCATCCGCGCAAACACATTGATGGAGGCCGCCGAGCGTGTGGTTTCCGCTTGGAAACACGACGCTGTTGCGTCCGTAAACTGAGGTCTAGAAAATGAGTATCCTTCTTGATCGCGACAGCCGCGTTATCGTTCAGGGCATCACCGGTCGCATGGCGCGTTTCCACACCAAAGAAATGCTGGAATATGGCACCAATGTTGTTGGCGGCGTCGTTCCCGGCAAGGGCGGTGAAGTCGTCGAAGGTGTTCCGGTTTTTGACACCGTCAAAGAGGCCGTCGAGGCCACAGGCGCAAATGCGTCGCTGGTGTTTGTGCCACCGCCCTTTGCGGCAGACTCCATCATGGAGGCCGCAGATGGCGGGATCCGCTATTGTGTGTGCATCACCGACGGCATCCCCGCGCAGGATATGATCCGCGTGAAACGCTATATGTACCGCTATCCACGCGACAAGCGGATGATCCTGACCGGCCCGAACTGTGCAGGCACGATCAGCCCTGGCAAAGCGCTTTTGGGGATCATGCCGGGCCATATCTATTTGCCCGGCAACGTCGGGATCATCGGTCGCTCGGGCACGCTGGGCTATGAGGCCGCAGCGCAGCTTAAGGATCTTGGGCTGGGCGTATCCACCAGCGTAGGCATCGGGGGAGACCCGATCAACGGGTCTTCGTTCCGCGATATTCTGGAATGGTTCGAACAGGATGCTGACACGCATGTCATTGCGATGATTGGTGAAATCGGCGGCCCGCAAGAGGCAGAAGCCGCTGCCTATATTCAGGAGCATGTGACAAAACCAGTGGTTGCCTATGTCGCGGGTCTGACCGCACCTAAGGGGCGCACAATGGGCCACGCTGGGGCGATTATCTCGGCCTTTGGTGAAAGCGCGTCCGAGAAAGTGCAGATCCTGTCCGCCGCGGGCGTCTCGGTCGCCGAGAACCCGGCCGTGATCGGCGAGACCATCGCACGCGTTCTCACCCAGCAGAAACAGGTCGCCTGATGGAACGCCACAAAGTCCTTGTCACGCGACGCTGGCCTGCGGCAATCGAAGCCAAGCTGCAAGAGCGCTATGACGTGACCCTCAACGAAGGAGACATTCCGATGTCTCCTTCCCAGATCCGCGACGCGCTGATGACGCATGATGCGATCCTGCCGACTGTGACCGACACCGTGACCGAGGAAGCCCTCAGTGCGCCCAATGCGCGCTGCAAGATCATCGCGAACTATGGTGTCGGCTATAGCCATATTTGCGAGGCCTCGGCAAAGGCGCAGGGGCTGGTGGTCACGAACACGCCGGATGTGCTGTCTGATTGCACCGCCGACATCGCGATGACGCTGATGTTGATGGTGGCACGGCGCGCCGGTGACGGCGAACGTGAAGTCCGCGGTGGCGCGTGGACCGGTTGGCGGCCAACCCACATGGTGGGGCGCAAGGTCAGCGGCAAGACACTCGGCATCATCGGCTATGGCCGGATCGGTCAGGAAATGGCACGTCGGGCGCATTTCGGATTTGGTATGGAAATCCTTGTCCACAGCCGCAGTCAGGTTGACCCAGACGTTCTGGCGCATTGCAATGCCGAACAGGTCAGCTCGATCGAAGACCTCTTGCCTCGTTGTGATTTTGTGTCCCTGCATTGTCCCGGAGGGGCCGCAAATCGTCATCTGATCAACGCAGATCGCCTCGCGCTGATGAAACCCTCTGCCTATCTGATCAACACGGCACGCGGAGGAATCATCGATGAACATGCGCTGATACAGGCGCTGACATTCGACACCATTGGCGGCGCAGCTTTGGATGTTTTTGATGGCGAGCCCCGCATATCACCGGCGCTTATGGAGTGTGACAACCTTGTCATGCTGCCGCATCTGGGCAGCGCGTCCATTGAAACGCGCGAAGCCATGGGCGAGCGGGTGCTGGACAACCTTCAGGACTTTTTCTCAGGCCAGACACCGCGCGACCGAGTGATCTGATCCGCCCCCTCTTTGCGTCAGGATCCCCTCCTGACCAAGTCGCCCGCCGATGGCTCACCCCTTTTCGCACATGGCGGGCGTTGGAATTGCAGCCGATGCTGTCACTCGGCTGCAATTCCGCCCCTTTGTTTTGCGTGCCCAAGCACGCGACCCACGTCATGAAACCAAAGACCTAAGGATCACGCTCATGAGTTTCTTTCCCATTGAACAGGCCCCTGGCCGCCTGAACCGCAGCGAACTGGCCGTCCCCGGCAGCCAACCCGGCATGTTTGAAAAAGCGGCGGCGTCTGATGTCGACGTCATCTTTCTGGACCTCGAAGACGCGGTTGCACCCGACGAGAAAGAACAGGCCCGCAAGAACATCATTGAGGCGCTAAATGACATCGACTGGGGCACTAAAACGATGTCCGTGCGCATCAATGGGTTGGACACGCATTATATGTACCGCGATGTGGTGGACGTTGTGGAACAGGCGGGCAAACGTCTGGACCTGATCATGATCCCCAAGGTGGGCACGGCTTCGGACGTCTATGCCATCGACATGATGGTTACCCAGATCGAAGACGCGATGGGCTATGACAAGCGGATCGGGTTTGAACACATCATCGAAACAGCGCTTGGCATGCAAAACGTGCACGAGATCGCCGCCGCCTCTAGGCGCAACGAAAGCCTGCATTTCGGGGTTGCCGATTACGCTGCATCGACGCACGCGCGCACCACGATCATTGGCGGCGTGAACCCTGACTATTCTGTTCTGACAGACCCTGATGCAGCCGGAGGCCGAGACGTCCACTGGGGCGACATGTGGCACTATGCTTTGGCACGCATGGTCGTGGCTGCACGCGCCAACGGTCTGCGTCCGATTGACGGACCGTTCGGGGATTTTCAGGACAAAGACGGATATCTGGCCGCCGCCAAACGTGCAGCTGTATTGGGATGCGAAGGCAAATGGGCGATCCACCCCAGCCAGATCGAGCTGGCCAATCAGGTCATGTCGCCAAGCGACGCCGAGGTGACCAAGGCCAAGCGTATTCTTGAAGCGATGGCCGAGGCCGAGGCCGCAGGCAAAGGTGCCGTCTCGCTGGACGGGCGTCTGATTGATTATGCATCGATCCGTCAGGCAGAAGTTCTGGTGGAAAAAGCCGATCAAATCGCGGGCGCCTAAGCCCCACGCCATAACATGCCGGGCGATGGACACCCGTCGCCCAGCCACCCTTTTGAAAGTCTTAGCTTTCGACGCTTTCCGCGGATTTCACGCTTTTCTGCGCGAGGGTTTCGGACAGGAAGCCTGCAAAGCTCATATCGTTGGCCAATTGAATGACGTCCTCCAGCGCCCGCCCCTTCAGGGCGGCTAGATCAGAGCGACCGATCACCGAAGCAGGGATCGTCACAGCCATTCTTAGGGCCTCTTGCCGGCTGAGACCCACCGCGTTCACCAGATGATGTACGCCCTGCGCCTGTGTAAGATGCGCTCCGGCGAGGCTGCCTTCGGCGTTCACCAACTGGCCATCTTTGAGATAGACATCATTGCCGTACAGGTTGAAGTGATCTGGCCCGCCAACTGTGGGCATCGCGTCCGAGACGATGAACATCAGATCTGCCTTGGGACGCGCCCGCACAGCTAGCGCAATCATGTCATCGGCAACGTGAATGCCATCGGCAATGATACCTGCGGTCACGTGCGAATTGATCACGGCGCCGGTCACGCCCGGTGCGCGGTTCAACATCGGAGACATTGCGTTAAACAAATGCGTTGCACATGTGACGCCAGCCTCAATCGCGGCCTGCGTCTGTTCTGAGGACGCATCAGAATGGCCAATGGATACGATGGCTCCCAAGTCCGCCAACTGCGCGATCTGCGTGCATGACGTGGTTTCAGGTGCGACGGTGATCATCACGGGAATTTCGGCCGCTCTTAGGCGTGCGACATGCGCGATGGTGTCGTCATCCATCGCCCGCACAAAATGCGCGGAATGCGTTCCACGGCGCGGCACCGAGATATGCGGGCCTTCGATGTGTACGCCCAGAATTCCCGTCGTGCCTTTGGCCGCAATCGCAGCCTCGACCGCCTGCGCCAGAACGTCAGGCGTATCTGTGATGACAGTCGGCAAAATACCTACGGTACCATAGGCCCGATGCGCCTGGGCAATGCTTGCTACGCCTTCAGGAGTCGGTGTCTGATTAAACAGCGTACCACCGCCCCCATTGACCTGAAGATCCAAGAACCCGGGTGCCACGATCCCTGCAAGGGCCACCGCACCAGAGGGCGCCTGATCCGCATCAACGACATCGGAAATCTTGCCGTCCGATACACAGAGGGCCTTGTTGTTCAGCAAAGTTTCGCCATCAAAGACCCATTCAGGAAGCAGCCATGTCTTAGTCATCTGTCTGTTCCTCTTCCCGAACGTCATAAGGGTCTAGCGCCAGTTCAATCTGGGCATCGATCAAGCGTTGCACCTGCGTGCCCTGCAACTGCTCGGCCCGCTCCAGCACTTGCGGCGCAAAGACCTGCCACAGCAGCGGATCTGGCAAAGATGTTTCAGAAGCATTCTGGCGCAGTGTGGCAATCGCCTGCTGTGCCGTCGGATGTGGCCAGTAATACCTGATCCGATCCGCCAGCCCGACGTGACGCGCCAGTTTATTGTCCGGCGCGTAGTGACCCTGCCAATACCCTGGCTCGTTTACCATTACCTGTTCCATCGTGTCGATCAGCCCGACACCGCGCCCTGCGATCTGCAAAGCCTGATCTAAAGCATAGAGCGCTTGCCGATAGGCGAATGTCAACGCAGGCCCGACTTTTTGAAAGCCGAAACCCAGTGTCGCAAGACGTTTAAACGTGTCTGGCGTCTGGTAGTCCGTGGAATGCGCCTCAAGGCACATGTTGGGCCAATTCATCATGACGGCCCGCAGCTTGGGGTCGCGATCCTTCGGCATGTGATGCACATCCGTTGGCGAAAATTCGACGCCCGGTTGCACAACCAGCCCTGCGATCCTTGGCTTGAGCCCCGCAAGGTCCAATTCTTCAAACGCCTGCTCATGCGCATCCAGTGTCGCCTGCGCCGCCTCGGGATTGGTCGCGGGGATATCGCCGCTTTCATCAACCCGCGCGCCCCCCGGAGGAGGCACTTCGGTGCCAATCACATAGAGCGTGTCACCATGCGCGGCCGCATTTTCACAGACCTGCGCAAGGTCCGCTGTGCGCGCGGCGGTCACAGAGTCAGGCAATTGCGCGGCCTCTCCGGCGCATCCTTCCGAGCAGTCCAGATGGATCTTTTCAAAGCCCGCTTTGACATAGTCAGCGACCAGAACGCGGGCTTTGTCCATGGCCTGCTCAGCAGGCATCGCGCGCCAGGCCTGTGGCCCCAGATGATCCCCGCCCAACACAATCCGCTCGCGGTCGATACCGTTGGCCTCTGCCAGCGCATCAATGTCTGCCACGAAATCCGCAGGCTTTTTGCCGGTATAGCCGCCGTCTTGGTTCACCTGATTTGACGTTGCTTCGATCACTAGAGGGCGATCCTTGCGTTGCGCCCAAATCAGTGATGCGCGCAGCACATCCGCTTGCGCCGAGCAAACAGATGGAATGGCGACACGTTCACCCGCACGGTTTCGCGCCACAATGTCCTGCAATATTCTAGACATGGCCCGCCTCCTGTGCAGCAGCTAGGGCTGCGCCGCGCGCGCCGCTGGCGTCTCCGCCCGATGCACGTACAACGCCTGGCACACCAAATCCGGACAGCTGTTTTTCTTTCATCCGCGCTGTAAGATCCACTTCGATCCATGGGATCTGGCTCAGGCCACCGCCGATGACGATAATGTTGGGATCCACACCTTGGATCAGAGACAACAGCAGGTCCGCCGTCAGATCCAACCAGATGTTCCAGACCTTTTGCGCAGCGCCTGCCTGATCCTTTTGCTGACCAATCTCGGTCGGGGTCAAAGACGCCCCGAAAAGATCCTGCGTCATGCGTTGAAGGCTGGGGCCTGCGATATAGGCCTCGATGCATCCTTTGCGGCCGCAGCCACATTGATAAATGGGCAAATTATGCTCGGCAACAACCGCAGCAGAGGCTGCGACATGGCCATATTCACCGCCCAGATGGGTCGGGCCATCACGCAGACGACCATCAAAGGCAACACCGCCGCCCACACCTGTTCCCAGGATCAGGGACATCACGGTGCCATAGCCCTGACCTGCGCCAAAGGCCGCTTCGGACAAGGCAAGCGCACGGCAGTCGTTGATATAGGTGATCGGATGATCTGCGGCCTTCGCGATGTCCTGCGGCAGGGGCTTGCCCATTGCTGGCAGGTTCGCGGTAAAGGCATTGTCGTCGGCATCCACTAGCCCTGCGGCCCCGACACCAACCGGAAGCGGTGCGCCCGCTTGCGTCTTGCACCAAACGACCTGTTCGGCCACCGTTTGCACCAGCGCCTCATAGCTCGCGGGCGTTGACACACGCTGGCGCTCCACGAGTTGCCAGTCTTTGTCAAACAGCTGGGCCTCGGATTTGGTACCGCCAAGATCTATGCCGGCAAAAGCAATCATGGGGTCACGCTGTAGAGTTTCACGCCCGACACAACGCGGGTCAACGTGCCCTGCCCTTCAAACGGATTATCAACGTTATAGCCCATCTTTTCAGCCCAGGTGACACCTGCAAGCTGCGCATAGAGAACTGCATTCGGCGCGGCCCATACGGCCCCGTCTGGATGCGGCAGATCGATATCGGCATCAGGCCCGATCGTGATCACTTTGCAGCTTGGAAATTGCTCTTTCAGCTCTGCGATCAGGTCAGCTTCGTAAAGCTGCGATGGGTGATCAAGCGAGGTGAAGACAACGATTTCAGTGCCGTCTTTAACAAAGGACTTGGGTCCGTGGCGAAAGCCAAGCGGCGTGTCCCACAAACAGGGAATGCTGCCAGCGGACAACTCCATCACCTTCAACGCGGCCTCGCGGGCCGCATAGCACATGGCCCCGGTTCCCAGAAACACCGCCCGGTCCGGCGCGGCTCCGATATAGCCCATCATCAGGGCATAGACGTGGTCAAACCCCTCGGCTGCGCGGGTAAGGCGCGCGTTTTGGTCGCCGCCGTCTGAGAACAGCGCAAGCGCCGTCATCAGCATTGTGGAAAAACTGTTGGTCATCGCAAACCCGGTGTCGTGGGTTTGAGATGGCAGCACGATCACTTTGGTTGCGTCTGTGACACGTGACGCAAGTGTGCTGTCTGCGTTGCAGGTGATGTTCAGGCGCGGTGCATCCGGTGCCAAAGCATCCAGCACATCCAACGTGCCCACGCTTTCGGACGAATTGCCCGAGCGCCCAAAGCTGACGACCAAAGGCTTGCGGCCTGTCAGATAAGCAGGCGCGCGCGCTACCAAATCCGTCGTCGCCACCGCGCGTAGGTGGTGTTGACCGCGTTGTTCTTCCAAGCCAGCAACAATGATTTCACCGATAAAGGCGCTGGTGCCCGCCCCACAGAACCACACTTCGTCAAAGTCCTGCGATGCGATCCACTGTCTGTGGCTTTCGACATCAAAATCCTTGGCCCAAGACCGCCATGTCTCTGGTTGTGATAGGATTTCTGACCAGGTGGCCCATTCCGATGTGTCTTTTAACGTCATCGCGTTACAGTTACCTTTGACAAAGTTTCGGGTGCGTCAGGGTCAAGACCCAATTCCAACGCAACATCCAAAATTACGGGATACAAATGGCGCAACAATGCCGCGGCAGCCGCGGCTGGTGTCAGGCCGGATACAGTTGGGGTCACGCGATGCACGTCGGCCCCGGCTTTTTCAAATCGCGCAACGGCGTTTTCGATGCTCTCACGCGCGGTCTCCAGGCCGTTGTCCAGCACCAGAACCGACAGCGGGTTTGTCGCCAACTGCAAAGGACCATGCAGCACTTCAGAGGCAGAATAGGCTTCGGCGTGGATGGCGCAGGTTTCCTTGATCTTCAGCGCCACTTCATGGGCAGCACCAAAGCCGGTATCACGCCCGACTACATAGACGTGGCGCGCGCGCAGCAGGGCAGATTTCAGACCACGGTGGTCGTCATGCGACAGGTTGCCGACACCGGCAAAGGCCTCAACTGACGCGGTCAGTTTTGCCGCAAAGTCAGGCTTGAGAGCAGCCAAAAGCGCAAGCCCCGCGCCAACAGACCCGATGACGGTTTTCGTGGCCGGAACTGCCTTCTCCTCGCCTGCCGAAATGCTGACGGTCGCGTCCGCGACGCTTTCCACGCCAGATCCTGCAACGTTCGTAATGGCCGCAACCGCGCCGCCGTTTTCGCGCATACCGCGCGCCGCACAGATCAGATCTTCGCTGGCACCGGACTGAGAAATCACAAGGCCAGCAGCGCCTTTCATCGAGATCCCTTCGCCTACGGAAAAGACCGACGGCGGCAAAGAGGTCATGCCAACGCCAAGCTCGCGCATGAATTCATAGGACAAGATATTTGCAGCCGCATCAGACGAGCCCCGTGCGATCGTGTAAAACGCCCGCGCATCGCGCAGACCCAAGGTGTCGATTTCACCCACAACATCCTGAGTTGCCGCCGTGCAGAAGACGTCTACCGCCTCTTGCAGCTCTGTCGCCATGTAGCGGCCTTTGGTTTGAACAGCGCTGTTCATCGTCATTTTCCCAATCCATATTGATCGAATTCAGCCCAAGTCTCGGTCAGATCGACGACCTGCCCGGACGTTCTGGCCTGATCCAAAGCCAAGGCCGCAACGCCTGCTTGGAGCGCATCCACAACCGACACCGGCAGCGAGTCTGATTGCCCGCGCATATAGGCGGCGATATCGGCGGCCATTTGGTCATCGGCCCCGTAGTGGCCCTTCAGCTCAAATTTTCCGCCCTTCGCATAGTCCTGATCCAGATAGACCGACCCGTCGCGGCGCGTGATTTTCAGATTGCCGCGCACAAAATCGCCCTCGGCCATGCCTTTGGCACCCATCACACAGAACCGGCGATGCTCGTCAGGCACATTGAGGTTGGTATGAAACGCCATGCTGGCACCAGTTTCATACTCCAGCAGTGCGGTCTGATAATCGATGATGTCGCCGTCGGAATGAAAAGGATCCTCGACCGCGTCCCAGATGCTTTCTTTGACGTGAAAGATCTCGGCTTCGGCATTAGAGGTCGGCGCATGCGCGGGCACAAAGGACTTGCGACCACCAAAGCTGGCAACGCGGGTCGGGCGCGAGCCTGTGATCATGTTATAAAGGTCCAGATCGTGGCAGCATTTTTCCAGCATGAACCCGCCGGATTGCCCGATTTTCCGCCGCCAATCGCGCATGAAGAACGCGCCGTGATAGGGGCCGATATGTTCATTCGCCTCAAGCGAGACGACCTCGCCCAGAACGCCTTGGGCCATCGCGTTGCGCAGATCGACCATATGCTGCGAATAGCGCAGAACCAAACCCACCATCAGACGGGATGCGCCACCATGTTTGGCCATCAGGCGCATCAGTTCCATGGTTTCCGCGATGGTCACGACCACCGGTTTTTCCGTGAAGATAAACGGCACGTCGGCCTCAAGGCCTGCGCGCAGGTGATCCAGGTGAAACGCGTTTGGCGAAGATACAAAGTAAAGGTCTGGCTTTGTTGCCGCCAGCATTGTGCGCACGTCTTCAAACGCGGGCACATCACGGCCAATGGCATCCAGATGCAGGTCCTGCGGGTCGACATATCCGACAAACTCAATTTCCGGCATCACAGCCTTCAGTGAGGTCAGAACATGATCGGCGCGCAGGCCAAGACCAGAGATCGCGACTTTCATTGCGTCGCCCTTTATACTGCGATTTCAGGTGCTTGACGGCGACGCAGCACTTTGCCGCTTGCATCAAACACATGGCAGTCGGCAGGGTTGATTGCCAGGGAGACCACCTGCCCTTCCTTCGCCTCTGCGACGCCTTCAAGCGAGGCGCAGAAGTTTGTGGAGTCGTTCAACGCGCCCTAGGCGATCGTCACACCACCCAGACGTTCAAGAACGCGCACGTTCAGGCCAATGCCGTCGCCGATGGTGACATCTTCGGGACGGATACCGACCTCGACCTTGTCGCCAACTTGGGCAGATCCGGGCTCGACCGGAATGGTCAACGCACCACCGGCCGCCAGATCGACAGAGATGCCGTCGGCGTCCACCTTGGTGATGGTTGCAGCCATGAAGTTCATGTTCGGCTGGCCAATAAAGCCCGCCACGAATTTGGTTGCGGGGTGATGATACAGCTCCATTGGGCTGCCAAATTGCTCGACACGGCCTGCGTTCAGAACCACGATACGGTCCGCCATCGTCATCGCTTCGACCTGATCGTGGGTCACGTAAACCATGGTGGCATCCAGATCGCGGTGCAGTTGAGACAGCTCGACACGCATGTCACCGCGCAATGCGGCATCCAGGTTCGAAAGCGGCTCGTCAAACAGGAAAACCCGAGGCTCGCGCACAATAGAGCGGCCGATCGCGACCCGCTGACGTTGGCCGCCAGACAGCTGACCCGGCTTTAACTTGAGCTTGTCGGTCAGCTGCAAAATATCTGCAGCTTTTTGAACGCGTTTGTCCAGCTCGGCCGAAGACATCTTTTGCACCCGCAGTGGGAAGGCGATGTTTTCATAGACAGAAAGGTGCGGATAAAGCGCATAGGATTGGAACACCATAGAGATGCCCCGCTCGACAGGAGGCGCACTGCTGACGTCGTCCCCACCGATTAGAATTTTGCCCTCGGTGGTCTCTTCAAGCCCTGCAATGATGCGCAGCAGGGTGGATTTACCACAACCCGACGGCCCAACGAACACGACGAATTCCTTGTCGCGAATTGCCAGATCAATGTCATGCAGAACTTTGGCCTCGCCAAAGGATTTGCTGATGTTTTCAAGATCGAGAGTAGCCACTGGAATTGTCCTGATAGTCGTTCGTTTATGGGTGTCCAGGCGGCAGCGCACCGCCGCCCGGGTCTGGGAGGAGACGCTTACAGCGCGTCGTCGAGTTCCTCGGCCGCGATGTCGACCAGATTGTCAACGGTGTCGTCAGCCAGGATGATGCCTTGGATCATGTTGGTGAATACAGACTGCAGCGATTTGAAGTCTTCAACCAGCGGCTCTGGACCACCAGCGCCGATGCCGTTCACGAAGACCTGCCAGTATGCGTCACCTTCATAGTAAGGTGCGTCAAAGCCCAGCTTCGCGTAATCAAAGATCGGTGTCAGACCCCATTCGGTGTCCAGTGCGTACTGGCTTTCACCGGTTGTCAGCATACCTGCCAGCTCGTGTGCCAGCTCTTCGTGGCCAGAGCCTTTGAAGACTGCGATCGAGTCAGTGATCAGGATTGTGCCGTTGTCACCTTGAGGACCGTGTGGAATTGGAACGGTGATCTCGTTGATGTCTTCGTTGTGCTGACCGCGACCCCATGGGCCGTCGATGTACATGCCGATTTTGCCGTCATTATACAGGTCTTTCAGCTGGGAACGTTCCCATGCGGTTGGACCTTCTTGCGCAACGCTTACCAGCTTTTCATAGAACGCCAGAGTCTCGCGTGTTGCAGAGCTGTTCAGCTTGTTCTCGCCCGTTGCAGGGTCGATCACGATACCACCGTTGGAATACAGGTAGTTCAGGACCTGGTGCATGGTGTTGTCGACGTCGTTACCCGCCAGGCCAACGCCTGCTGCTTCGGTGTTGTCGTTGATGGCTTTTGCCATCGCATACATGTCGTCCCAGGTTTTAGGCGCTTCACATGCAACACCGGCTTCTTCTGCCAGATCACAGTTGATGAACATCGCTTTGGTAGAGAACGCACGTGGATAGCCCCACTCAACGCCTTCGACGGTCACGGTGTTCAGGATACCTGGCTGATATGCGCCACGGGTGTCGTCAGAAATCTGCGCTTCAACGATCAGGTTGTTGTTTGCCAGCTGACGCAGTGTGCGGCTGCCCATATAGGCGATGGAAGGTGGGTCACCTGCGGCTGCGAGGGTCAAGGATTTGTCCTGACATGTGCCCCATGGCACTGCCTCGATGTTGACTTTCACACCATCGTGCTTCGCAACAAACGCGTCGACAACCGACTGGTCTGCTTCGCGGATCTCACCGCCGCACATGATGAAGTGCAGCTCGTCCGCTTGCGCGGACATTGCTGTACCGCACGCAAGCGCTGCGCCAATGGTTAGAGTCTTGATTGTATTCATTGTTTTTCTCCCGTTACAATGTTGGTTAATTCACTTATTCCTTGACGGCACCGGCGGTCAGTCCGGCCACAAGGTATTTCTGCAAGAAGAGGAAGATCACCATGACCGGCAGGACGCCTGTAAGTGCGGCTGCCATCATCTCGTTCCAGGTCACAGACTGGTATCCGATGAATTCAAACAGTCCGGCCGGAAGCGGTTGATATTCTCTTGTTTGGTTAAAGGTGATCGCAAAGAGGAATTGCTGAGCATAGGCGCCGATGAAGACCGCGGTGCTGACGACGATCAACCCAGGGACAGCCAGCGGCAGAACAACGCGGCGCAGGGTGTACATGCGGCTTGCGCCATCGACATAGGCTGCTTCTTCCAGTTCGAGCGGAATTTTCTCAAGATAAGAGCGCAGAAGCCAGATACCTGTTGGGATCAAGAAAGCCACACCGGGCACGATCATGGCCCAATAGGTGTTCAGCAGGCCAAGCGTGCTGAGAACCCGATAAAGCGGGATAAGCAAGACCGCGCCGGTGAACATATTCACCCCCAGGAACATCCCCAAAGACGCTGACTTGAACGGAAAGTTCAGGCGGGCATAGGCATAGGCCGCAGGCACCACAAAGAACATCGTCAGCAGGGTAACCGACCCCGCGATGAACACAGAGTTCAGAATATAGCGTCCCAGCAGCGGAACCGTCACCCACATGTCCCGATAGGCCTGAAAGCTGAAGTCGTCAGACCAGAACTGATAGGGGCTGCGGAACAGGTGTTCCAGCGGGCGCAGCGACGCCATGAACATTTCAAGGAAGGGCAGCAGGATGAACGTCAGGAAGACGATGATCGCAGCATAGATCCCAACGATCTGCAGTTTTGTGTAACGGTCCATCATCTTACTTCACCCCGTAGCGTTTGTTCACCTTGTTCAGCAGGAACAGGTAGATGAGTGAGAAGATGGCAAGCAGGACCACGATAACGACGGCTCGTGCAGCGCCTTCTCCGAATTTAAAGTTGCCAATGGCAGTCTTGTAGGTGTCGATAATCAGCGTGGTCGTCGCAGAGCGTGGGCCGCCTTCGGTCAGGATCCAGATGATTTCAAAGCTGTTGAAGGTGAAGATCGCGGACAACAGCGACATAGACACGATCACAGGCATGATTTGCGGAATTGTAATGCGGCGGAAGCGATACCAACGCCCTGCCCCATCAACCCAGGCAGCTTCATACAGATCACGGCTGACGCCCTGCATCGCCGCAAGGAAGAACAAGGTCACCATGGGCGTGCCCACCCAGACATCCGCAACAACCGCTGAATAGAAGGCGGACCGCTTATAGGCGAGGAACTCGAAGGCTTTGTCGATCAGGCCAATATGCTGGGCCGTTCCAGACAGAACCCCAAAGGCACCGTTATACAGCCACAACCAGCCGATCATGCCAATCGCCATAGGAATGACCCAAGGTGGCATCACCAGCACACGGAACAAACCGCGACCTGGGACGGCAGCATTCAGCAGCGTCGCGCCGATCAATCCAAGGATCAGCTTGAGAACCACAGACAGGAACATCCAATAGAAGGTGCGGACAATCGTCTGTTTGAACTTTTTGCTTTCCGCGAGCTCGGTATAGTTCTCCCAGCCGACATAGCTTTCACCACCCAGGCGCGCATCCGTGAAAGACAAACGAAAGGTTTCAAACAGGGGCCACGCCACGATCACCAGAATGAACAAGACAGCGGGCGCGATGAGAGCCCAAGCGAACCAAGCCTCGGGCAGGCTCTTGCGCTTTTTTGGATGTGTTCCCACCAGGTCGGTCAATTCTCGCTCCCTTAACAAGTCTTCTCGAGGCGTATTCGGCCCTCTCCACCAGATAATGATACAGCCCCACCCAATATGCTACCAAAATAATACCAAAACTGCGCTTGGTTACTTTTCCGTTGTAATTTCATAGTTTTTCGCCTAATTTCGGGAAAAGAGATATGACCAAAACATATATTGGTATCATAAAATAAGTACCAATTTCATGGAAGTAAGCGGATGGAATCGAATCAAAATCTGTTCAGCGAAACGGCTTGGCATCGGGCCGGCGGCGGTCCGCGATACCTCCAACTTTCGCGCCATATTGCGCGTGCAATTCAGGATGGCCGGCTGGAACAGGGCTTTCAGTTGCCGCCAGAACGCGACCTTGCAGATCTGGGGAATGTCAGCCGCGTCACCGTGCGCAAAGCCGTCGGGGAATTGGTAGATGCCGGTCTGGTCGAGCAAAAACGCGGTTCGGGCAGCTTTGTTTTAGGCGCGACGCCGCGCACGCAACAGTCCCTATCCACGCTCGTGTCCTTTACCGAGAACCTCGAAGCGCGGGGCCAGACCTCAAGCAGTCGCATTCTCAGCCGTGGCCTTTTTGCGCCCTCGCCTGATGAGATGATGGCGCTTGGGCTTGCCTCTAATCAACGCGTCGCCCGGATCGAACGGCTGCGATATGCCGATGATGTACCTATGGCGCTGGAACGCTCGTCTATTCCCAGCGACATCCTGTCTGACCCAGATCAGGTCACGACCTCGCTGTATCAAGTTCTGCGCCGCCGAAATCAGGCCCCAAGCCGCGCGATCCAGCGCGTCATCGCCGTGAATGTACCGGCCGATGATGCAGAGCTAATGGGCGTTGCCGAAAACACGGCCCTGCTGAAAATCAGCCGCACAGCATTTCTGATCAGCGGCCGCCCGATTGAATACACGCAGGGGCTTTATCGCCCCGACATCTACGACTTTGTGGCCGAGATCCGCCCGGATGGCGGCAGCTAAACCAACACGGAGCATCTCATGGATTTTGACACGCGCATCGACGGGCGCTTGATCCGCTGCACCCTTACGCCCAGCCAGACCATTGCCTCCCCTGTCCTTTGCTTTTCCTGCATGGCGCCCATGGTGCCTGAGGATGGATTTGCCCGACTGCGCAGCGTCGGCGGGTATACGGAGTTGCAATTGCCGGATCTGACCAAAGGGGAACCGCTGGCATTTGCCATATCGCATGAAAACCCCGATTTCGCCCCCAGCAACAGAGCCTGGCTGCCTTTGGGATCCTACCTGCGCGCAGGAAAACAGATCATTCCGTTGACACCGCAGCATGAAACAGGCGTCGCGCAAGACAGCATCGACTATCCCGATGGAACGCCCCCCGCGCTTTTGATTTGTCCGCAACCCACGGACTTCACACCACAAAGCGGCACCCTCAAAATCAAAGGCATTCAGACCGACGATCCCCAGCTGGGTGATGCCGACCGGTTTGCCCAGCGCATCGGTCTTGGCCCGTTGATCCAAGACGGCGGGGTATCTGTCACCACCTCGCACGACGCCAGCCTTGGCGACGAGTCCTATCGCCTGACCCTTTCGCCAGCGGGCATCGACATCGCCTTCAGCACGCCCACCGGTGCCTTTTATGCGGGCGTCACCCTGGCCACTCTAATCGCAACACACGCGGGCAACCTGCCTTGCGGTACAATTCACGACAGCCCCCGGTTTGAGTGGCGCGGCCAGCATCTGGATTGTGCGCGACACTTCTATTCCGTCGACACGATCCTAAGGTTGCTCGACCTAATGGCGCTGATGAAACTGAACAGGTTTCACTGGCATTTCGCGGACGACGAGGCCTTTCGCTTGACGCTGGACAGCCTGCCCGAGCTGGCGCAAACCCAGCGGCGCGGCGAAAACGCGCTAATCCCCGGAGTGTTTGGTGGCGGCCCAGAGGCCAGCGGAGGATACTCCCGCGCCGATGCAGAACGGGTAATCCAGCATGCGAATGCCTTGCATATCGAGGTGCTGCCAGAAATCGAAGTGCCGGCGCACGCCCTGACCCTGTGCAAGCTTTACCCCGACACCCGCGACCCTCAGGACACGGGCCGCGAGCAATCGGTTCAGGGATACTATGAAAACGTCATGAACCCCGCCCAGCCTGAAAGCTGGCGCATTTTGGAGGCCATGGTCAAAGAGGTCGCTGAGATCTTTCCGTTTGAGGTTCTTCATCTAGGCGGCGACGAATTGCCCGAGGACACGTGGCAAGGTTCGCCCGCCGCCAAACAGCTGATGACGCAAGAGGGTTTGAGCAGCACGCAAGACCTTCAGGGGTGGACCATGCACAAGCTGGCAAAATTCACGGCCAATCAAGGCAAAACCCCCGCAGGCTGGGAGGAATCCACACGCGGCACCCCATCGATTGAAAACGATGCCATCATTTTCAGTTGGACAGGTCAGGGTCCCGGCCTGGAAGCCGCGCGCAATGGCCATAAGGTCGTCATGATGCCGGGCCAGCACACCTATTTTGACATGGCTCAAAGCGACGCGACCGAAGACTGGGGGGCCAGCTGGGCCGCGATCATTGGGCTGACCGATACCATCGCCTGGGACCCCGTGCCTGATGATGAGCCTGAACTTGCTGAAAACATCATCGGCGTCGAAGGCGCATTCTGGTCCGAGTTCACCATCCAAGATCAAGACATGGAGCCCATGCTGGCCCCTCGGATCTTGGGATTGGCGGCGATGTGCTGGCAACCGAAAGCCAGCATGACCGAAGAGACGCTGTTTGGCCTGCGCGCCACGTATGCCTCGGTTTTTGAACAGATCGGCTGGACACAATCCTAGGGGCCGCGTCACATGCATCTTTCATAATTTGTTGACCGAACTCACAAACTGGCGCTACCACTAACGGCAGTAAACAGTTATTTTGCGAGTGTGTTCCTATGTCAAAATCACCGAGCGGAGTCGCGGCTCTTGGCCTAACTGCCTTTGCACTTCCGGCTTCGGCTCAGGATGTTTACTTGGGTGGCGCGCTGAGTTCGGGCGAGATTGAGTTGAGTTTTTTCAATCAATCCAACACCATCAGATCCGTTGATGTCTTTGGAGGGGCACGGTTTGACATGGGCACCAGCATGTTCTTTGGTGTCGAAGCGCAAGCCACTTTTTCTGACGGATATATCGCAGGCGGTGGCGGCCCGGCGGGCAAGAACAACACCTTTCAAGGCGAAGTTCACATGGGATATGCGGCGGACTGGGGTCGCGTCTATGGCTTTGTCGGCTTTGGTAAAACCAACCTCAGCGGACTGAACAATCCGGATGTCACAACAGGGTCTGACGTAACGCTGTATGGGCTAGGGACAGACATCTCGCTGTCGGACTCGCTTGCACTGCGGATCGAAGTCGAAATGTCCGACATGTCCGTTACGGACAATTGCTGCGGGGCATTCAACGTCTCTACAAAAGAAGTATCAGTTGGCGCGGTCTATAGTTTCTAGGCACCACAAATGACATCCGTGAACGACCCCAATTCGTTTTGGGACGATGTCTTAGAGAGGTTTCGAAACCGCACAGCCCTAGTTTCTGCAGATGGCCAAAACATTAGTTTCGCCAAACTCGACAGGGCAATTTCAAACATCGCAGATATTCTTGTGGATTATGGCGCAACGCCTGACGCACGAGTCGCCTGTACCATTCCCAATTTCGCGGTCACGGTCGCCTTTTGGTTCGCAACATGGCGTTTAGGCGGTCATGTCATGACCGCGCCCAACCCACAGCACTTCGAACCGTTCGGGCTGGCCCCAGACTTCGTTTTGGTGCCCAGCGGAACCCATACGTCGGTCGGCAAGGCTGTGCCGGTACATTCGAAACTTCTGATTGATGAACACGGTGTTCAAACGCGATCTGAAGCGGGCAAAACCTATTTTGTCACAGCCAACACGCCACGCGACACACGTGCCATGGCTGTCTCACCCAACCAGATTGTTCAAGATGGACTACGCTATTACACGCTGTTGGGGGCGCCCAGGGGCGGTATCTATATGACCACTGGGCTGTCTTCGCTGCGCGCAATGCGGGACGTTTTTCGCTCTATGCACGCTGGTGTCCACATTATCGGGGGCGACGTTGCGCCAGACGCGGCCTGGCCGTTGATCCGCGAGACCGAAGTGCGCGAGTTGATGCTCTCGCCCCTGTCTTTGCACCTTATTTTGAAACACGCCAATTCAACGGACCAAATCCATAGGATCGACAGAGTTTTCGTGGGTGCCGGCACAGCAACCCCAGACCTTCTACACCGCGCACATGCCTTTTTTGAGGGGGGCATAACTTTGGGCGCAGGCACAAACGAAACCTCTGTTTATGCCGTCAAAGAATTTGACCCCGAGACCTATCGCAAAGGGCAGATTGGCCAAACATGCTGTGGTATTGTGGGCGAGGTGCGGGACGCAAACGGCACAGCTGTTGCGAATGACCAAATCGGACAATTGGCGCTTTGGGTTCCAAAGGACCAACGGTTTGAAGGCTATGTCAAAGCCGCTTCAGCTTATGACGAGGACGGCTGGGTCTTTCCGGGTTTTCTCGCAAAGATGACCGCTGACGGAGAAATCACAAAACTTGGCCGCACGGACGACCGCATAAACCTGGGCGGTACGCGCCTGTTTTCAGGCAAGCTCGAAGCCCAACTGGAGCGACTGCCCTCTGTCCGGCGGGCCGCCGCGATCCGGGTCTATGCGCCTGATGGGGCCGAAGCGCTTGGTGTCGCTATCGAACCGGGCGAAGCGTTTCACGCAGACAGTTTGCATCAGTCAATGTCTCGCTCTCTGCGCGGCATAGGAGAGATCTTTGTCAAACCAATGTCTCAGCTTCCGACCGACGCTGAAGGCAATCTGGACCGACAAGAGCTGGAACTAGTCTGGCCAACTCTGCCAACGACATTGGACACGAATTGATCCCTCGGCGTCGCGCGCCTCGCAAACCTAAGGGGCTGCGGCCAGAACCTCGACTTCGACTTTGAACTCCGGGCGGGTAAAACCGGTTACGATCAGCAATGTCGAACTGGGCAAGCGTTCTACATCCGCCATAAAGTCATCACGCGCTTGCATATAGGCTGCCATATGTGCACGGTCGGTCACATAAGCCGAGATGTGCGCGATGTCATGGCGGCTCATATTCGCGCTGTCCAGAATCGCCTGAATGTTCTGAAAACAAATCTTGGCCTGCGCCAACGCCGTGTCAGGCACCACGTCATCTGGTGAAATGCCCAATTGCCCCGAGGTCTGAACCAGCCGCCATTCGGCTGGAATTTCAACGCCATGCGCATAACGCGCAAAGGGCGGACGAATGTTTTCGGGAACCAGACTTTTCATGACTTGCGTGGCCTTTCAAAAAACCCCTTGCCCCTTTGGTACGTTTTTGACAGCTTAAACGCATCTCTGGCACGGATTGTTCCAAAGGGCCACGCAACTGCTTTGTCGTCAAGGAGGACGATATGAAGACGCGTGACCACGTGCCGGATACCAATCCGCAATCAAGAGTATCTCGCAGGGGGCGCATATGACCCTGCAAGGATATTGGGCTGACCTGAAGGCGCCCGCGTTCAAGGCCCTGCCCGACGATCTGGTCGTCGTGCTGCCATTGGGTGCCACAGAGCAGCACGGGCCGCACCTGCCGCTTTCGGTGGATACAGATCTGATCAGTGGCGTCACGGACCGGATGCTGACCCATTTGGACCCGTCGCAATCTGTTCTGGTCCTGCCCGCCTTGTCTGTAACGAAGTCCGGCGAACACGACAGCTTTCCCGGCACGCTCAGCCTAAGTGCCGACACGCTTCTGGCGGTGCTGCGCGATATCGGCGCATCGCTGGCGCGCGCGGGTGTGACGCGCCTTGTGATGTTTAACGGTCATGGCGGCAATACCGCGTTGCTGGACATCGTGGCGCGCGATCTTCGCAAGGCGCATGACATGATCGTCGTCCATGCCTCTTGGTTCGGATTTGCAGAGTTTAACGGCGTGCTTGATCAAGCGTCCTTGGTCCATGACATCCATGCAGGCGACAGTGAAACCTCGCCCATGCTTGCACTTAAGCCTGAGGCCGTAGACATGGCCCAAGCCCGCGATTTTCGCCCCGCCATGACAGATTGGGCCGAAACTCACCCGATGATTGGCCTGTCAGGTCAGCCCGCGCGACCGGGGTGGCTGGCTGAGGATGTCTCTGACGAAGGCGCGTGCGGGAACGCGGCAGCGGCGACACCGGAAAAGGGCGAAAAGCTGATCGAAAGTTCTGCACGAAACTTTGCAGCCTTTCTTGCGGATTTTGCAGGTTTTGATCACCGCAGGCGCCGCGATGACTGAGGCGCTGACGCTGAAAAACGCGCTGCTGCCCAAAAGTCTGCTGCGCACGCCCGAGCAAGTGGGCGGCGTCCCACAAGGGGATAGCCTGCACGGGGATCTTTTGATCGGTGACGGTCAGCGCGTGAACCTTTTGCCGCCCTCACAAGGCGCGCCTCAGCATCTGGTGATGACACCACTCACGGAATGCCACGTGCATTTAGACAAATGCTT
The DNA here is from genome assembly GCF_964229375.1 of Cognatishimia sp. GTDB lineage: Bacteria > Pseudomonadota > Alphaproteobacteria > Rhodobacterales > Rhodobacteraceae > Cognatishimia. Next base: position 6,775 of record NZ_CAXREH010000019.1, on the reverse strand, counting down.
CACCTTTTCACGCCTTAATTATACGGGCGGAGACCTCGCCGCCGCGATCCAAGCGCAGGCGTTGGATCGCGCGACATGGACACCACAAGATATCGAAACGCGGGCCACTCGCGCCCTTGATGACCTCTATGCTGCTGGGTGCCGTAGGCTGCGCACACATGTCGATTGGAGCTATGGCGCCGAAGCGACAACGCCACCTGTCGCATGGCACGTGCTAACCGAAATCGCCGAGGCCCAGCGTGACAGGATCGACATTCAGATCGCCCCTTTGGTGACGATTGACGATCTGGCGGACTTGGACACAGCAGAGGTGATCGCGCGTATGGCTGCCCAAAAATCCTCTGTTCTCGGGGCCTTTGTTTTGGGGCAGCCTGATCAGGCCAAAGGGATCGAAAACGCTTTTCTTATGGCCCAACGGCATGACCTGGCGCTGGATTTCCACGTGGACGAGACTTTGGATGCAACATTTGGGGGCCTCGAACTGATCGCAGACATGGCGCTAAAGATGCGCCTTGATCAACCGGTTCTGTGCGGCCACGCGTGTACGCTTTCAACCAAACCAGCCACTGACCGCGCGCGCATCCTTGATAAGCTTGCGCAAGCAGGGATCACACTGGCGGTACTGCCAAGTACCAATCTTTACCTGCAAGGACGGACGACAGACGCGCCCAGCGCGCGCGGGCTGGCCCCGATCCATGCGCTTCAATCGGCTGGCGTGTCCGTGGCAATTGGCACGGACAACGTCGAGGATGCCTTCTATCCGCTGGGGCGGTTTGATCCGCGAACCTCGCTGGAACTGGCCTTTTCTGCGGCACATCTTGATCCCCCGTTGGGACAGTACCTGCCCTTGATCACCCAGAACGCGGAACGGGCTATGGGGCATGAGCCTGCGTGGATCGACACATCCGCTGCCCGCGACTTGCTGGTCTATGACGTGCCCTCGGTTGCGAATTTCATCACATCCAAGACCGCCCCCAAACCCTTAACAGACTTGCTCAAAGGAGCCCGAGCATGAGTTCCATTTCAGGTAAAAACTCTCTGGACTGGGCCGCATTTGCCCAAAGACTGCACCCTGTCGACGTGATCGACGAACCGGTTCTGATCAAGAAACGCTCGCGCGATTTCTTTTGGTACAGTCCGATCCTCAACACCCAGCTAAAGAAATGCTTTGGCGACCTTGTTGCGCTGCCAAAATCACCTGACGAATTGGCGCATTGCCTGCGCGAAGCCTATCATGCGGACGTCCCCGTTGTGATCCGCGGCGGCGGGACTGGGAACTACGGCCAGGCGGTGCCTGTTGACGGCGGGTTGATCCTGGACATGACACAGATGGCGGACATTTTAGAGATTGGCGAGGGCTTTGTCCGGGTTCAGGCAGGCGCGCTTATGAAAGATATCAATGCGGCGCTGCTGGCGACGTGTCAGGAAATGGCGATGTTTCCATCCACCAAAGACATTGCCACCATCGGGGGCTTTGTGGCGGGGGGCTCTGTCGGGATCGGGTCGCTGGCAACCGGCGCGTTGCGCGAGGCTGGCAACCTGATGGCCCTATCGGCCATGAGTGTCGAGGCCAGCCCAACCGAACGCCAATTCACCGGCCCGGACGTCATGAAAATCCATCATGCCTGGGGGCTAAACGGTGTCATCACCGAAGTCACGCTGCGCACGGTTCCCACCCGTGACTGGATCGCGGCGATGGTCACCTTTGGCGACTATGAAACGGCCTATAGCACCGCCTACACTTTGGCCACGTCAGAACAGATATCGCCCAAGCTTGTCAGCGTCGTAGACGCGCGGATCGTTGATTATTTCCCACGCCTGAAAGGGCATGTGCGCGCTGAAAAAGACTTGGTCGTCAGCTATGTTCCGCGCGAAGACCTGCCTGCGTTTACCAAGATTGCCGAAAGCAGCGGCGGTGTCGTGGATCTTGCCATGGACGACGCCGCCCGAGAGGCAAAGTCGATCCCGCATGCGTTCGAGTTCTGCTATAACCACACAACTCTTCAAGTTCTTAAATCTGACCGCAGCGCCACCTATCAGCAGATTGGCGTGCCAGTGGCCAGCGACGCTGGCGCCATCGCCCGCCTGAGAGAAGGTCTGGGTGATGAGGTCTGGACACACCACGAATTCTATCGCTTGAATGGCGAGGTCGTCTCAATCGATCTGCCCATCATTTGGTACTCGACGCCGGAACGTCTGCAAGCGTTGAATGCGCTTTATGAAAGCCATGGATTTGCCGTCTATGACGCTCATAGCAATCTTGTCGAGCGTGGCGGGTTGCACAGTGCCGACTACAGCCACCTTGCCTGGAAAAAACGCATGGACCCCAAGGGCTTGCTGAACAGCGCCAAGTCGGTGGCCTGGCCGATTGTCAAAGATCTTTCGCCTGAGGACATTGAGGCCAAATCTGTGGAGGCGCAGGCATGACTGTGTTCAAAACATTGCCCCTTACCCCTGCCTTTGGCGTCGAAGTCGACGGGATCGCGCTAAAAGACGTGGTATCCTCAGGACACTTCGCGGACCTTCGCAGGTTGTTTGAGACCCATTCAGCGCTGTTGTTTCGCAGGCAGGATTTCGACGACAGAGCGCATCTGGCCTTGGCCAAAGCCTTTGGCCCTATTGAGGATCGCAAAGCAGACGAGCGCAAAAAGGACGCTCCGTTTGAAATTCCCAAAGTAACCAATGTGGTGTCCGACAGCTCACTGAAAGGCGATGACGGGATGCATAAATTGCATCTTGAATCGAACTTCCTGTGGCACTCCGACAGCACGTTCATGCCAACGCCTGCGCTGACGAATATTCTGACCGCGCGTGTTGTCACCACCGAAGGGGGCGCAACGGAATTGGCCTCGACCCGCGCGGCCTGGGCGGCAATGCCCGAAGCCCTGAAAGCGCGCATTCGGGACCGTGGGATCTGGCATCACTATTCCGTATCGCGCGCAAAAATCTCGCCCGAGCTGGCCAAGCATCCAATGTTTCACAAGTGGCCTGCCACCGGCTGGAAATCCGTGTGGACCAATCCTGTGACGGGCGATGAATCCCTCTATATCGCCAGCCATGCCTATAAAGTGGACGGCTATGACGACGCGGAGTCCATTGCCTTGCTGGACGAACTCATGCAGTTCTGCACGCAACCGCAGTTCACCTATTCCCATCGCTGGGATGTGGGGGATGTCTTGATCTGGGATCAACGCGCGGTGTTGCACCGCGGCACACCCTGGCCCTATGAGCAGCCGCGCACCTTGTCGAGCATTTGTTGTTCTATGACGGCGGCCGATGGCGTCGAGGATATGCGCCTTACCAGCGGAGCTGCCTCGTCATGATTGATTTCGCCACGGTCCTTTTGGTCTTTCAAGTCGTGTCTGTCGCCGCGCTGGCGGCCTGGCTGACGATTGGTGTCTATGAAAACACGCGCCACCCCGACATCAACCGCACCTTTACAAGCGAAGTGCTGGATCTGGCCCGCATCAGAGAGGCCTTTCCCGAGGTCTATGAAACCATCCGTCACCGCCGCATTGCCAACAAACGCATTCAGCACCTGTTGTTCTATCTGATCGTCGCTGCCGAAATGCTGGCGACCGTGCTGCTTTGGATCGGCGCGGTCAGTCTGGCCATGGGAACCACACATGGCGCTGCCTATGCCCTGCTGGGCGTGCTGAGTTTCACAATGATCTGGGCAGGCTTTCTGATCGCGGGCAACTGGTTTTGCTACTGGTTCTGCCATGACGGCGCTCAGAACACGCATTTCCAGATGGTGCTTTGGGGCTTTGCCACTGCGATTTTCTTGGTGGTCGCACAGTCCGTGTAGGCGCAAGACTTTGCGCTTACGCCCTGCCCGCTCACCGGTTGCATAGGTACCTTCACGCCCAATCGCACCAGCGGTGACTTGACCAAGGGCCATATAGCTGGAAGATCTGCGTCACCGGACTACTGCGAAGCAAGGCGGCCCTTTGCAAAGGAAACACATGCGACTGCTGGTCCTAGAAGATGACGCGGCCCTTGGCCCATGGACAGAAAAAGGACTGCGCGAGGCGGGGCATGTGGTGGATTTATTCACCGACGGCAAAGACGCATTGGTTGCCGCCATGAGCAGACCCTATGATGTATTGGTGCTGGACCGCATGGTGCCCGGCCTTGACGGGCTTTCGGTTCTAAAGGCCTTGCGTCAGGCAAAAGTAACAGCCCCCGCTATCTTTCTAACTGCACTCGGCGACGTCGATGATCGCGTAGCGGGTCTGCGATCCGGCGGCGATGATTATCTGGCCAAACCCTTTGCATTCAGCGAGCTTCTGGCGCGCATCGAGGTCTTGTCCCGACGCCAAAACCCCGCCGAAGATCAGTCCTCGGTCCTTACTGCCGGGGACATCTCGATCGATCTGCACAAGCGCACCTGCACACGGCAAGGCACGGCGATCGATTTGAACCCAAAAGAGTTTCTGCTGCTTGAGGTCTTTTTGCGTTCCAAGGGGCGCGTTCAGACCAAAACCATGTTGCTCGAGCGGATCTGGAACATGAATTTTGACCCCACAACAAGCGTCGTGGAGACGCATATCAGCCGTTTGAGGGGCAAGATCGAAAAGCCGTTCGGTGACACATTGATCCGGACACTGCGCGGGAACGGCTATGTTTTTGACCCGGCTTAAAGGGCTCCTCGGCCTGTCTGCCATGCGCCAGACGCTGTCCTTGCTGGCACTGTTTTCCTTGATCTCGCTGTTGGCCTGGGGCGGCACCTATGTGCTGGTGAAACGCGAAATGCTACGGGCCGTCGATGATCGGCTGAGCGCACGCCTTACACAGGCCCTGAGCGCCATTGATACAGGTCAGGCTCTGCCCTTGCCTGCTGATGGCGAAAGCATCGGTTTTGTCACTGCCGTGCGGCGCGACGGGTTTTTCACCCGCGACGAAGCGGGCACGGACATCGAAACCCGCTTCCTGCTGCACACCACAGGCCAAGGGCAGTTGCAGCTGGGTGAAGACACAGAGTTACAGGAAGAACTGCGCGACATGCTTGCCGCCGGTATGCAGCTGAGCCTTTTCGGCACGCTTTTGGTGTCTGGCCTTATGGGGCTGTGGCTGGCGCGGCGCAGTCAAATCCGGCTGAACCAGATCAACGCCGGGCTTGCTTCGGTGGCGGGTGGGCACCTGAACACCCGCATCCGGCTTTCGGGGAATGACGACCTCAGCCTTTTGGCCGAACGCATCAACACCACCACAGAACGCCTCGAAGACGCGATGACCCAGATGCAGGTTCAATCCTCAAACATCGCCCATGACCTACGCACGCCCCTTGCGCGCCTGCGTGCGCAGCTCGAGAGCGGACTGAGCGCAGCGGCCGAGCAACAGCGACCAGTTGACCCGGACACGTTGACATTGGCGTTAGAGCAAATCGACCGGATCACGGGCACCTTTGATGCGCTGTTACGCCTTGCCCGCATCGAAAGTGGCGCGGGGCGCGCGGGGTTCGCCCCGGTGGACCTCGGCGCGTTGCTAAAGGACGTTGGCGAGATCTTTGGCCCCGTCATAGAGGATGCAGGACAGGTCTTACGGCTGGACATATCCGCGCCCGCACCCATTCACGGCGACCGTGACCTGCTGATGCAGTTGCTTGCCAACCTGATCCAGAATGCGCTGCGATATGGGGCGGACGGACAGACTGTTACGCTTCAAATCGATGGCACGCGCTTGGCCCTTTGGGACGAAGGTCCGGGCATTCCTGAAAGCGCACGCGAGGCGGCGCTGCAGCCGCTGCATCAGGGTGAAACAACGCGTCAGGGAGAGGGCTATGGCCTTGGCCTTTCGCTGGTGCGCGCGATCGCGAAACTGCACGATGCCACCTTGCGTTTGTCGGAGGGACCAGAGGGCTGCGGGTTGCAGGTCACAGTCCAATTTCCCAAGCTTACAAATTTGTAAACTTGGGGTCAGGCGACTGACAGTTTGGCCACCTATCTGTCCCTTATCGCAACGAAAGGGGACACACCATGACACGCCTGAAATTCTTCGCTCTGACCGCTCTTGGATATCTGCTGGCACTTGCCGCGCTGGGATTGTTCGCAAGCGTTGGCGTCGTGGTCCTGGGACTGCTGGTCTGTGTCGGACTGGTGCTGGGCGCAATCGGCTTGGCGACGTCTTTGACAGACACAAAACGACGCCAAAACGCAGCCTGACCTCAGCGCTAGGAGATCACCATGAACCGCCGTCAATTCCTTGTAAGTGGCGCTGCCACGGCCTCGCTTGCCGCAGGCTTAGGCTGGGCGCAGGCCGGCGCCCGCGCCCTGCCCATCCTGCCACTTTCTGACTTCACAGACGGCATTGAAGGCCGCATTCCTCTGACCTGCGGCTTTGGTCAGCACGATTTCGGCACCGGTACCGCAAGCGCGACCTATGGCATCAACGGATCCTACTTGGGGCCGGTTTTGCGGGTCAAGCAGGGCCAGACGCTTCCGTTTGACGTGCGCAACGCCAACGATCAGGTGACGACGCTTCACTGGCACGGCCTGCATATTCCCGGCGACGTAGATGGCGGGCCCCATCAGGAGATTGCACCCAATGCGGTGTGGTCGCCCGATGTTCCGATCGTTCAACACGCGTCGATGAACTGGTTTCATTCGCACATGCATGGGCGCACTGCCCAGCAGACCTATAAGGGGCTGGCGGGCGTGATGCTGATCGAAGACGACGCGAGTATGTCGGCAGATCTGCCCAAAACCTATGGCGTGGATGATTTTACCTTGATCCTTCAGGATAAGACCTTCGATGCCGCGGGACGTATGAGTTA